>JACQES010000044.1 GCA_016200495.1 Gemmatimonadota bacterium | reverse complement strand
CATCCTGCTCGGGTTCCGCGCCGGCCGCCTCGTGGACCTCTCGCCGCATCACAACCACACCGCGTCGCCCTTCTCGTTCTTCGACAAGCACACGATTCCCACGCGCCAGTTCACGATTGACGACAACGTGCGCGTCGTCCCCGGCGGCTCCACGGCGCGGCGCGGCGCGTACATCGCCCCCGGCGTCGTGTGCATGCCCCCCATGTTCATCAACGTGGGTGCCTACGTGGGCGCCGGCACCATGGTGGACTCGCACGCCCTCGTCGGTTCGTGCGCGCAGGTGGGGCAGCGCGTGCACCTCTCCGCCGCCGCGCAGGTCGGCGGCGTGCTCGAGCCCGTGAACGCCTCGCCCGTGATCATCGAGGACGACGCGATCGTCGGCGGCAACTGCGGCGTGTACGAGGGCACCGTGGTGCGCGCCCGGGCCGTGCTGGCCGCCGGCGTCGTCCTCACGCGCGGGACCCCCGTGTACGACCTGGTCCGGGAGACCATCCACCGCGCCTCGGCCGACCGACCGCTCGAGATCCCCGAGGGGGCCGTGGTGGTCCCGGGCGCCCGCGCCGTCCGGTCGGCGTGGGGGGCGGGGGAGGGGCTTTCCGTGCAGACGCCCGTTATCGTCAAGTACCGCGACGACAAGACCGACCTCGCAACCGCCCTGGAATCATGGCTCCGCTGACCCCGCGTTCCGCCGCAGTGATGGGCCTCGGCACGATCGGAGGCTCGCTCGCCCTCGCCCTCATGCGCGCCGGCTGGACCGTGCGCGGCGACGCGCTCAACGCGCGAGATCGCGTGGCCGCCTACCGCCGTGGCATCCACATCGCGCCCGGGGCCGGCAAGAAGCGCATCGAGAACCTCGTGAAGGGCGTCGAAGTGGTGGTGCTCTGCGTGCCGCCGGGCGAACTGGCGCGCGTCGCGGCCGAAGTCGCCGAGTGCGTGCCGCTCTCGGTGCCGATCTTCCACACGGCGTCGCTGCAGTCGGCCCGCCCGCTGGGCCTCACCCCCGCGCTCGCTGCGCGCCTGACCGCCACGCACCCGCTGGCCGGCTCCGCCGGGCACGGCTTCGTTGCCGCGCGCGAGGACCTCTTCACCAACTGCCTCGTGAGCGTCGCCGTCCCGACCACGCTCGCGGCACGTCGCGCGGCGGTGGCGCTCTGGAAGGCGGTAGGCGCCCGCGAGATCACGAGCTGCCCGGCCGACGAGCATGATGCGCGCATGCGGTGGGTGAGCCACCTGCCGCAGCTGGCCGCCACCGCGCTCGCCGCCGCGCTCGCAGACGCCGGCGTGCCGTCGAGCGCGCTGGGCCCCGGCGGTCGCGACACCACGCGCCTCGCCACGAGCCCGTGGCGCCTCTGGCACGCGCTGCTCGCCATGAGCCCGTCGGCCAGCGCGTATCCCATCCGCCTCCTCGAGGCGGAGCTCGCGGCCATGCGCCGCGCGCTCGAGAGCGGCGACCTCGACGTGCTCGGCAACACCTGGAAGCGCGCGTCGTCGTGGCGCTCGGGCGAGGCCGCGAGCGCGTCGGTCGAGCTGGGGCCCGTGCGCGAGATCCGCAGCGGGAAGAAGACGGGGGGCGGTGCCGGCAAGCCGAAGGGTCGCGCGGCGCGGAAGCGCGGCACGGGAGCGCGCCAGGCCAAGTCCTCGGCCAAGCCCGGCGTTCGCAAGGCCAAGGCGTCCGGCAAGGCGGGCAAGGCCGCATCGGAGCGCCGACGTGCGCGCCACTGCGGCGTGCCTCCGCGCGATGGGCGTCGCGATGCCGGAGCTCGCGCCCGACCTGCGCATCGAGGGCGTCGGACTTCGGGGGCTCCGCCAGCCGACAGTGGCGTTGGACGCAGCCAACTCCGGCACGACGGCGCGCTTGCTGGCGGGCGTGATCGCCGGCCACCCGATGACGGCCACGCTCGTGGGCGACGCCTCGCTCTCGCGCCGACCGATGCGCCGCATCGCCGCGCCGCTCGCCGCGATGGGGGCGCGGGTCGCGCTGACGGAGCAGGGGACGCTCCCCATGACGATCACCGGCGGGCCGCTCGCACCCGTCGACTGGACGAGCGACACCGCGAGCGCGCAGGTCAAGAGCTGCGTGCTGCTCGCGGGGGTGGTGGCGGGCGTGCCGGTCAGCGTGCGCGAACCCGCGCGCTCGCGCGACCACACCGAGCGCCTGCTGCGCACGACCGCCGTGGGCGCCGAGCTGGTGCAGGACGACACGCTCGTGCGCATCGGTCGCGTCGACCACCTGCAGCCGCTCGACGTGGTCGTGCCCGGCGATCCGTCGTCGGCCGCCTTCTTCGCGGCGCTCGCGGCCGCCGTGCCCGGCAGCGAGGTCGTGCTGACCAACGTCTGCCTCAACCCGACGCGCACGGGGTTCTTCAACACCCTGCAGCGGATGGGCGTCGAGGTCGAGTTGCTGGACCGGCGCGAGGTGGGGGGTGAACCGGTGGGCACGCTGCGCGTGCGACCGCGCGGGCTTGCGGGCCGCACGGTGGCCGGCGCGATGATCCCCACCATGATCGACGAGCTCCCGCTGCTGGCGTGCCTCGCCGCCCTCGCCGACGGGGAGACGACCATCCGCGACGCGCACGAGCTGCGCGCCAAGGAGTCGGATCGGATCGCGGCGGTGGTCGCCAACCTGCGCGCGCTGGGCGCTGACGCCGAGGAGCGCCCCGACGGCCTGGTGATCCGCGGCGGTCGCGGCGCGCTGCACGGCGGGGCCGTGACGACGCACGGCGACCACCGCCTCGCGATGGCGTTCGGCGTGCTCGGCGCGGCGACCGGGCTCGACGTGCGGATCGACGATCCCGCGTGCGTGGACGTGTCGTATCCCGGCTTCTGGCGCGACCTCGCGCAGCTGACGCGCTAGCTTTGCCGCCATGGCCGCCCGCCACGTCCTGACCATCGACGGCCCCGCCGCGAGCGGGAAGTCGTCCACCGCGCAGTGGGTGGCGCGCACGCTGGGCTGGCGCCACGTGGACTCGGGCTCGCTCTACCGCGCCGCCACGTTCGCCCGCATGCAGGCGCCGGGCGCCCCGGAGACCTGGACCGAGGGCTCGGTCCTCTCCGGCGCCGCCGGCATCGGCCTCGCCCCTGTCGAAGGGAGCTTCATCCCCACGCTCGGCGGCCAACCGCTCGGCGAGGAGATCCGCGCCCCCGACGTGACCGCGGAGGTCTCGCGCGTGGCCCGGATGTCGGGGGTGCGGCAGTGGGTGAACCGCGTGGTCCAGCAGGCCGCGCAGGGCCACGACGTCGTCGTGGACGGTCGCGACATGGGCACCGTGGTCTTTCCCGATGCGTCGCTCAAGGTCTGGCTCGTGGCCGACCCGTGGGAGCGCGCCCGCCGCCGGCTCCAGCAGCGGCTGGGGCGCCGGCCCAGCGACGAGGAGATCGCGGCCGAGACGGACGAACTCGTGCAGCGGGATTCGCGGGACGCGACGCAGACGGTGCAGGCGCGCGATGCCGTGCTGATCGACACGACCTACCTGACGCAGCCGGAGCAGGTGGAGCGGATCGCGGCGCTGGCACGGGCGGTGTCGGCCAAGCGGTAGAGCGCCGGCCGGACGCGCCAACGGTCGGGTTGAGGCGCGAGGCCCGAGCGGCGTGAGAAGCGAGTCCTAGCCCGTTGTCCCACCGCCACTTGGGCACGTTGACGGGCTGAACCGCCCTCACTAACATTCTAGGCTCCCTCCGGCATTCCGCCGGATGGCGAACCCAACCCTTTCAACCCCGCACGCGGCGGGCATATCCACCGCGTATCCCCGACATGACCACTGAGTCGCCCGAAGCGCCGGTCTCCCTGCTGACCGCGAAGGAAAAGCGCGCCGCCCAGAAGGCCGTGCTGCGCCCGTTGGCCAATCTCCGCCCCGAGCTCTACGACGAGGACGATTACACGTCGGAAGAGATGGAAGCGATGATGGAGATGTACAACGGCACGATGGCGTCGATCGAGGAGGGCGAGATCGTCAAGTCGCGCGTCCTCGAGATCCGCGAGAACCTCGTCGTCCTCGACATCGGCTTCAAGAGCGAGGGCACGATCCCGCTCGAGGAGTTCAAGGACAT
>JACQES010000083.1 GCA_016200495.1 Gemmatimonadota bacterium | reverse complement strand
CGGCGGCTGCGGCTGCGGCTCGTCGTTCTCGGCGTAAGCACGACCACGGGGGCGCCCACCGGGCGTCACCCGCACTGAACCGACGCGAGGGACCTTCCGCCGAGAGGCGGGAGGTCCCTTAGCTTTTCCGCGCCCCCTGCCCCTCCGCCCCCCGAGGCTCGCCCTGTCGCACTTCACCCTGCTGGACGCGGTCGTGCTGGTCGCATACCTGGGCGGAACCACGTGGCTGGGGCTCCGACTCGGGGCGCGGCAGAAGGACGCGCGCGACTACTTCGTCGCCGACCGGGCCATCCCGTGGTGGGCGGTGCTCTTCTCGATCGTGGCGTCCGAGACGTCGGCGCTCACCTTCATCTCCATTCCGGGGCTCGCCTGGGCGGGCAACCTCGGCTTCCTCGAGATCGTCGCGGGGTATATCCTCGGGCGCATCGTGGTGGCGTTCCTCCTGCTGCCGCGCTACTTCGAGGGCGAACTCGTGACGGCGTACGCGCTGCTCGAGACGCGCTTTGGTCCGCGGGCCCGCCGGTTCACGAGCATCGTGTTCATGGTCACGCGCGCCGTGGCCGACTCGGTGCGCGTTTTTGCGACCGCGATCCCGATCGCGCTCATCCTCGGCGACGTGGTGCCGCGCGCGGCGCTCATGCCCACCGCCATCCTGGTGCTCGGCGTGCTCACCGTCGTGTACACGTACAAGGGCGGAATGCGTGCCGTCGTCTGGACCGAGCTGGTGCAGGCCGGGGTGTACATCCTCGGCGGCATCTCGGCCGTCGTGCTCCTGGGGCAGGCGGTGAGCGGTGGCTGGGGCGCGATCATCGAGCACGCGTCGGCCGCGGGCAAGCTCACCGTGCTCGACTGGTCGTTCACGCTGTCGAAGCCGCACACGGTGTGGGCGGGCCTGCTCGGCGGCGGCTGCCTCGCCATGGCGAGCCACGGCGCCGACCAGCTGATCGTCCAGCGGCTCCTCTCGTCGCGCTCGCTCAAGGACGCGCAGCGCGCGCTGATCGGCAGCGGCTTCGTCGTCTTCGCGCAGTTCACGCTGTTCCTGATGGTCGGCGTCGGGCTGTGGGCGCTGTACGGCGAGCGCGCGTTCGCCGCACCCGACCAGGTCTTCCCGACCTTCATCGTCGAGCGGATGCCGCCGGGCCTCATCGGCCTCATCGTCGCGGCGATTCTCGCGGCCACGATGAGCACGCATGCGGGCACGATCAACGCGCTTGCGGCGGCGACGACGCACGACGTGTACCTCCCGCTCACGGGGCGCGACGCGAACGCGCCGAGCACGCTCCGCTTCGGGAAGCTGGCGGCGCTCGCGTGGGGGATCGGGCTGACGGGCGGCGCCCTGCTCTACAAGGAGCAGGGGACGCCGGTGGTGGTGGTCGCCCTCTCGATCTCGAGCTTCACCTACGGCGGGCTGCTCGGCTCCTTCCTGCTCGGCATCATCTCGCGACGGGCTAACGAGCGCGACGCGATCATCGGACTCGGCACCGGCATCGCGGCGATGGCGCTCGTGGTGTTCGCCAAGCCGATCAGCGCGGCCCTGCCGACGCTGGCGGGCCCGCTCTCCCCGTTCGTCGGCATCGCGTGGCCGTGGTACGTGCTGATCGGCACGACGCTCACCGTCGGAACCGGAATGCTCGCGAGCCGAATGCATCCGGCGGCGTAGCGCGCGCGACCCACGCGCCGCGCCCGCCGCACGCGACCCGTCAGCGCGACGGGCCCCCGGCGCGATGGGTCGAGTCGGGCGGGGTCACCGGACGCTCACCGGCCGAGTCCGCCGTCGCGGCGTCGCCGCGCCGCTCGGCGCAGGTCACCGTCAGGAGCGGTCCGGCCGGTGCCGGCGCGCCGTCGAACAGCGACCCGATCTGGTCGAGCAGGCTCCGGTGCGTCTCCACCTTGGCGACGCCGTCCGGGCAGCCGCTCGTGGCGCGGAGTTCCGCGACCGACGCATCGGACACCGAGAACGGACGCGTCCAGCGGACCTCGCGTACGTCTTGGCTCGGGCGCAGGCCCGTCACCAGCGTGCCGCGATAGCAGCCCGAGCCGAGGACGGCCAGGGCCAGCAGGGCGACACCGCGCGAACGACGCAGGACAGGGGGCACGCCAGGAGTTTCGGACCGGGTAGGCATGGCTTGAGTACCACGCAGACGTTGCCTGTCGGCCCGCCGTTAATCGCGGTCGTGCGTCACGACCGCATGGTGCGGAGCGTCGCGCCGGCCCGACTGGAGACGCCGTGTGCGGCCGGCAACGGCCGCCGTTACGTTTCGGGCGCTCGGGATCCCCGTCCCGACACACTCCCCACCAGAACGAGGCAATCCAGACGTGAGCGTGATCGTGGTCGGCGTGGATGGCGGCGGCAGCAAGACGCGCGTGCTCGTGGCCGATGAGCAGGGGAAGGTGCTTGGCGAGCACACGGGCGCGGCGAGCGCGGTCCGTCCGGGCGAAGCGGAGGCGTCGGCCGACATCATCGCGACGCTGGTGCGCGATGCCCTGGTGAACGCCGAGATGGGCCACGTGCGGCCGCGCGCGATGTGCGCCGGAGTCGCGGGCACCGGGCGCGAGGACAGCCGCGAGGCGCTGTGGCGCGCCCTGGTCGAGTTGGACGTCGCCGACGAGACCGTCGTGCACTCCGACGCCGCCATTGCGCTCGATGATGCCTTCGGCGACGGCCCCGGCGTCCTGCTGATCGCGGGTACCGGATCCATGTGCCTCGGCCGCGGACCCACCGGACGCACCGCCCGCGCCGGTGGCTGGGGTCCGATCATCGGGGACGAGGGGAGTGGCAGCTGGATGGGCCGCCGCGCGCTGGGGATCATCGCGGCCGCCGCCGACAAGCGCGAACCCGATACGGCGCTTACGAGCGCCATTCTGGCGGCCTGTGAGCAGCCTGACGTGCATGCGATGATCGCCTGGGCGGCCGCCGCCACCCCCGCCGACTTCGCCGGCCTCGTCGGCCCGATTCTCGAGGTGGCCAACGGAGGCGACCTGCGCGCCAATGCGCTCGTGGCCTTGGCGGTCGAGGAGTTGTCGCTGCATGTGCGGTCGGTCGCGCGGGAGCTGTTCGGCGACGAGCGCGCGGCGATTCCCGTGGCCTTGGCCGGTGGGATCCTGGGGCCGGGGATGCTCGTGCGACGGAGGCTCGAGCATCGGTTGAAGAGCGCGGTGCCCGGAGCGGTACCGCATCCCGGCGAAGTCCAGCCCGCGCGAGGTGCGGTCCGGGGCGCCTTGCGCCTGCTTGGGATCGGCGCACTTAGCAGTTGACGTTATATCACATGCTTTAAGTCACTTATATAAAGGCACTTACGCAGGCTTTCACACACAGGCAAGTCGCACGGGGCTGGCCCGAGACTCGCAAGAGGTTCGGGCCATCTTTTTGCCGTGGATCACGCAGGCCAAAGCCGAGAAGGTGTACCGTGCGCCCTGCGGCGTCTCGCGCGTGACGATCGGCTGTGGCATGGGCGGCGTGACCCGGTCGTCCGCCAAGCGCGCCGCCAGCCGCAGGTGGGCCGTCACGCCGTCGGTCGCCTGAAAGTCGGACCTAAACTCCCGCGTGAGCTTTGCCGACACTCGCTGGAGTATGCCTCTCGCGTTCCTCTCCTCCCTGTTCGGCGCCAAGCCGAAGCCTGCACCGGTGCGCTCCGTGCCGATTGTGGCGGCCGTGCGGCCGTCGGCGTCGGCCAAGCTGCGCGAGGCGATGATGACTCCGCGCGCATCGGCGGCTGTCGCGAGCGCCACTCCGGCAGGCGAGGAGGCGGTGGCGCCGAGCAATGTCACGGTCGCCAACCCGACACCCGCCCTCGATGACGCCCGCCGCCCGAGCCGGGCGCTGACGTCCGATACCCCGCCGCTCGACGCCGCCGCGCTCGCCTTCAGCGAGGAGCTGCGCGCGACCCTGACCGCCGGGGTGCGCCGACTCGAAGCCTCG
The DNA here is from genome assembly GCA_016200495.1 of Gemmatimonadota bacterium. GTDB lineage: Bacteria > Gemmatimonadota > Gemmatimonadetes > Gemmatimonadales > Gemmatimonadaceae > JACPPC01. The sequence continues at coordinate 2,326 of JACQES010000083.1, read as the reverse complement.
ATCGACGACCGGCAGCGCGCTGGCGACACCGGCGGCTTCCTGCGGGAGCTCTCGATCGACCCGGCGGGAGCCATTCGCCAGCTGCCCATGGCCGCCCAGAAGGCGCTCGCGCTGCTCAATCAGGACCCCAGCAACGCCCAGCTGACCGCGCATTTCGAGCGCGACCCGAGCGTGACGCAGGCGATCCTGCAGCAGGCCAACGGGGCGTTCTACAACCCCAGCGGACGCCGGGTGCTCGCGTTGGGCGAGGCCATCAAGCGCCTCGGCCGGAGCGGCGTGCGCAACGTGCTGCTCCACCAGGCCGTGCAGGGGCTCGTGTGCCGGCCCGGGGGCGAGTACGACAGCATGGTGACGAAGGTCTGGACGCACATGGTCCGCACCGCGCAGGTCGCCCGTGCGATCGCCCCGGCCTTCGACGTGGACCGCGACCAGGCCTTCGCGCTCGCGCTGCTGCACGACGCCGGCAAGCTGGTGGTCTTCGATCGGGTGGCGGGGATGCGGACTCGCTTGCGCCGGGGCCCCAACATCGATCGCGCCGTCGTCCGGCGCGCCTTGCGCCTGATCCATGAGCCCATGGGCGGACTTGGCGTCCTCGCCTGGGGGCTGGGCCTCGATGCGGCGCGCGCCGTGGCGTCGCACCACCGCGACCCAGTGCCCGCCGAGCGGGATGCGCTCTGCGAGGTGCTGTTCGTCGCCGAGCGCGTGGACATCGCGCGGCAGAAGGCCGTGCCGTTCGACGCGGACGCCGCGTGGGCCGAAGGCGCATTGACGGGTGACAAGGCGGAGGCGGTGCGCCTGTTGTTGGGGTTGTGCGTGTCGCAGGCCCGATCGGGCCCTCCCACCCCCTGCTGGAGCCGTCGCATGCCCCCTCACGCGTCTGGTCGCCTTCGCTCGTTCAGCCCGCTCACCCTGCTCCTCGCGGCCGCCTGCGGGGGTGGTTCCGGCGATGGCGGGAGCACGATCGTGACGCCACCCGTCGCAGCGGCCGTCGCGGTGTCCGGTCCCACGGGCACCATCGTCGCGTTCGGTCGCACGCGCCAATACTCGGCGGTGGTCTCGACGGCGGGCGGCGCACCCATCACCGGCGCCACGGTGACCTGGGCGTCATCGAACACGGCCGTGGCCACGATCAACGGCAGCGGGCTCGCGACCGTCGTCGGCAACGGCAGCACGAACATCACCGCGACGTCGGGGGCGATCGTGTCGCCGGCCGCGGTGCTGACGGCGCAGCAACTGACCGCCACGGTCACGGTCACTTCGCCCAACGGCCTCGTCGACACGGTTCGGACGCGCACGCGCACGCGGCAATACACCGCCACGGCCAAGGACTCGGGCGGCAGCGCGATCGCCGGGGCCGTGTTCGGCTGGCAGAGCTCGAACACGGCGGTCGGGACCGTGGATGGCGCGGGACTCGTGACGGCGGGCGCGACCACGGGCACGACCACGATCACCGCGACCTCGAGTGGCGTGCAGGGCACGTTCGCCTTCGCGACGGCGCTCTACCCCGCCACGTTCACGGTTTCGCCGCCCACGGCGAACATCACCACGGCTGCGGGCACGCAGCTCTTCAGCGTGGTGGCGCAGGACAGCGTGGGAACGAACATCACGTCGCTCATCAGCTGGCTCTCACGCACGCCGGCCGTGCTCACCGTGTCGCCAGCCACGGGGACGACCACCACCGGCACCGCCGTCGGCAACGGCAGCACGCGCGTGGTCGTGTCGGCCGCGGGGCGCGTGGACTCCTCGACCGTGACGGTCACCGGCCAGGGCTCCACCGCACCGAATGCCGTCGGCGTGAGCGTCGGCGACTTCTTCTTCACGAGCGGGCACAACCCGACGTCGAATCCCGCCGTGGACACCGTGGCCGTGGGTGGAACGGTGACGTGGACGTGGGGCGGCGGGGCGTCGCATTCGGTGCAGTCGACCGGCGCGCCGAGCTTCACCAACAGTCCCACGAAGGCCGGGTCGGGCACCTACCAGTTCACCTTCAACACCGCGGGCACCTACCAGTACATCTGCGGCATCCACGGGGCCTCGATGTCGGGCCAGGTCGTGGTGCGCTAGCTGTCGCTACCGGACAGGTTGTTCACAGGTTGAGAGGCGACTGAGGGGTGGTCGCCGGCCATGCGCGGTGTGGGGTCGCGTGGTGTTGTAGCCTGTCAGAAAGGGGCCGAGCGCGCCAGCACGCTGGGCGGAGGAGCGGTAGGCGCGCTCGTAGGCCCACTCCCGCAGCGCGGTTTGGATGAAGCGTTCCGCCTTGCCGTTGGTGCGCGGCGTGTACGGACGCGTCCGCGTGTGCGCGAGGCCGAGCTGGGCGAGCGCCGTG
>JACQES010000063.1 GCA_016200495.1 Gemmatimonadota bacterium | reverse complement strand
CGTTCCCGAGTATCCGGCGGCAGGCATTCCGTCGAGGAACGTCGTCGGCGGACCGGGGACTGTCCAGAGGAGCGCGCGGCGGTCGCGCGGGCTACGCGGGGAGCAGCTTCGCGAGGCGGCGGCGGGGCTTCACGAGGTCAGCGAGGGTGACGCGGTCGAGCTCGTCGAGGAAGGCCGTGAGCGCGCGGTCGAGGGTGCCCGCGAGGACGCACGCGGGCGCGATGGGGCACTGGTTGTCGTCGGGGGAGAAGCACTCGACGAGGGCGAAGCTCTCTTCGGTGGCGCGCACGACCGCGCCGATGCGGATCGCGCCCGGATCCACGGCCAGGCGCACGCCGCCGCCGCGCCCGCGCGTGGCGGTGACGAGTCCCAGCGTCGCGAGCGCGCCCACGACCTTGAACAGGTGGGTCTCCGACATGCGCATGCGGCGAGCGATGTCGGCCACGGTGAGCGGCGCGTCGGCCCCGGCCTCGAGGGCGAGGATGGTGAGGCAGCGGAGCGCGTTGTCGGTGTAGCGGGTGAGACGCACGGGCGGGGCCGGTCAGGGAAAGGTGGACCCGGCGTCGGGCACGGGCCGACTTTCAAAGTGGAATCTGACATGCAACTTATGGGCGTCGCGCCACCCCGCAAGTCGCACGAAGCCCGGCGCGTCGGCGTTCCCCTCTGCTGGAGTATCCGTCATGGCATCCACCCCGATCCGGACCATCACCACGCTGGGCGCCGCGTGCCTCATCGGCGCGACCGTCCTTGGCTACGCGTGCAGCGCGCGCCAGGGCGGCGTCCAGACGCTCACCGCCGGCGACGCCGCGCAGCGCGTCTACGTGCCCCCGGGCAGCATGGACGAGTTCTACGCCTTCCTGTCCGGCGGCTTCAACGGCCAGGTCAGCGTCTACGGCCTCCCATCGGGCCGTCGCCTCAAGACGATCCCCGTCTTCTCGCAGTACCCCGAGAACGGGTACGGCTACAGCGAGGAGACCAAGCCCATGCTCGCGACCTCGTACGGGCAGGTGCCGTGGGACGACACCCACCACCCGGCGCTGTCGCAGACCAACGGCGAGGACGACGGGCGCTGGCTCTTCATCAACGCCAACAACACGCCGCGCATCGCCCGCATCGACCTCACCCGCATGGAGACGGACGAGATCCTCGAGATCCCGAACGCCGGCGGCAACCACGGCTCGCCGTTCGTCACCGCCAACAGCGAGTACGTCATCGCCTCGACGCGCTTCTCGGTGCCGGTGCCCAATGCCGACGTGCCGATCGGCGACTTCAAGAAGCGCTTCAAGGGCCAGATCGCCTTCGTGACGGCCAACGAGCCCGGCAAGATGCGCGTCGCGTTCCAGATGATCGTGCCCGGCTTCAACTACGACCTCGCCCGCGCGGGCAAGGGCCCGAGCCACGGCTGGTTCTTCCTGAGCAGCTACAACACCGAGCAGGCCAACTCGCTCCTCGAGGTCAACGCCTCGCAGAACGACAAGGACTTCGTGGCCGCCGTCAACTGGAAGGCGCTCGAGGCCTGCGTCAAGGACGGGAAGGGGAAGCCGACCCCCGTCGAGTACATGCACAACGTGATGGATCCGTTCACGCGCGCGGCCCGCTCGGAGAAGATCACCTCCGTGACGGAAGTGGTCGCGGCCGACTGCCCCGGGTCGATCTACTTCATGCCGACCCCGAAGTCGCCGCACGGCGCCGACGTGGACCCGACGGGCGAGTACATCGTCGCCGGCGGCAAGCTCGCCTCGGTCATCCCCGTGCACTCCTTCAGCAAGCTGCAGAAGGCGATCGCCGACAAGGCATTCGAGGGCAACCTCGACGGGATCCCGGTCCTCAAGTACGAGTCCACGCTCGCGGGCGAGGTCAAGAACCCGGGCCTGGGACCGCTGCACACCGAGTTCGACGGCAAGGGCTACGCCTACACGTCGTTCTTCATCTCGTCCGAGATCGTGAAGTGGAAGCTCGGGACCTGGGAGGTCGTGGACCGCGCACCGACGTACTACTCGGTCGGCCACCTCATGATTCCGGGCGGCGGCACGATGAAGCCCGCGGGGAAGTACGCGGTCGCCCTCAACAAGATCACCAAGGACCGCTACCTGCCGACCGGCCCGGAGCTCACGCAGAGCGCGCAGCTCTACGACATCTCCGGCGACAAGATGAAGCTGCTGCTCGACTTCCCCACCGAGGGGGAGCCGCACTACGCCCAGGCGATCCTCGCCTCGAAGATCCGCGAGCAGCAGGTGCGCTTCTTCAAGGTGGCCGAGAACCGCCATCCGATGGTGGCGCGCGCCGAGCGCGAGACGGGCGTCAATCGCGAGGGCAAGGTGGTGCACGTCCGCATGACCGCCATCCGCTCGCACTTCGCGCCCGACAACATCGAGGGGGTGCAGGTCGGTGACACCGTGCTCTTCCACGTCACCAACCTCGAGCAGGACTGGGACATCCCGCACGGGTTCGCCATCATGGGCAACCAGAACGGCGAGCTGCTCATCATGCCCGGCGAGACGCGCACGCTGCGCTGGGTGCCCGGCAAGGCCGGCGTCTATCCGATGTACTGCACGGACTTCTGCTCGGCGCTCCACCAGGAGATGCAGGGCTACGTGCGGGTCTCGCCCGCCGGGAGCACCGTCGCGCTGACGGCCACGCTGTCCAAGGGGCCGGTCACGGCGGGAGGCAACAAGTGACGCGCGCGGTCCGCCTCCTCGTCGCCCTTGCCGCGCTGCTCATGGCGTCGGCCTACGTGCTGCCCCTGTGGCGCGTCGGGCTCGTGGCCCCGCAGTACCCCGAGGGCCTCGGCATGAAGATCCACATCAACACCGTCACCGGCGTCAAGGAGATGGACCTGCAGAGCATCAATGGACTGAACCACTACATCGGCATGAAGCGGATCGAACCGGACGCGATTCCGGAGCTGCGCTTCATGCCGATGATCCTGGGCGTCGTGATCGCGGTGGCCGTGCTCGCGGCGGCCACCGCGAAGCGCGCCCTGCTCGTGGCGTGGGCCCTCGGGTACTGGGGGGTCTGCGCCGCGGGCCTCGTGGACTTCTGGAAGTGGGAATACGAGTACGGGCACGACCTCGACACGGTGCACGCGATCATGAAGATCGAGGGGATGACCTACCAGCCGCCCCTCATCGGGTCGAAGCAGCTGCTCAACTTCACGGCGACCAGCTGGCCCGACTGGGGGGGCGTGGCGCTGATGCTGGCTGCGCTCCTCGCCGCGGTCGCCCTCTGGATGACCTTCCGTCGCGTCGCGGCGCTCCCGCGCGCGACCCCGGTCCTGCCGGTCGAAGCCCATGCGTAGGCGCGATCTCGTCCTCGCCGCGTTCGTCGCCGTGCTCGGGGCCGTGGGGTGCGCCCCGCGCGGGCCGGAGCCGATCGCGCTGGGGTCGGACCCCTGCGCCTACTGCAAGATGATCATCGCCGATGCGCGCTTCGGCGGAGAAGTCCGCACGCGCACCGGGCGCGTGCTCGCGTTCGACAGCATCGAGTGCCTCGCCGACTGGATGCGCGCCGCGCCCGCGGGCGAGGCGGCCGCCACCTGGGTCATCGACCTCCAGCATCCGGGCACCCTCGTGCGCGCCGACAGCGCGGGCTTCCTCATCGGCGCGATGATCCCCAGCCCGATGGGCCGGGCGATCGTCGCCTTCGCGACGCCGAAGGCCGCCGAGGAGCAGCGCGCGATGCTCGGCGGCCGCGTGGCCGGGTGGGCCGCACTGCTGGCCGACACCACGCGCGTGCGCGGCACGCCATGACGCCGTTCGGCCGGTCCCAGCCGCGCGCAGGCCACGCCGGCACGGCGGCGGGTCGCCGCTGGCGCGTCACGGTCGCCGGCCTCGGACTCGCGATCGCGGGCGTACCGCTCTCCGGTGTGGCGGCGCAGCTCGTCGTGGATCCGCGCGGCCCGGTGCCAACGATCACCGCCGCACTCGCGGCTGCCCAGCCAGGCGCGCACGTCACCGTGCGCGCGGGCACATATCGCGAGCCGCTGCTGGTGATCACGACGCCAGGCCTCACCCTCGAAGGCGAGGGCTGGCCGGTGCTCGACGGCCAGGAGGCGCACACGGTCCTCGTGATCGCCGCGGACGACGTCACGGTGCGCGGCCTCGTGCTCGCGCATTCGGGCGTCGCCAACCTCGACGATCGTGCCGGGCTCAAGGTGCGTGACGCGCGCCGCTGCCTCGTCGAGGGCAACCGGCTGCGCGACAACCTCTTCGGCACCTACCTGCAGCGCTCGGCCGACTGCCGCGTCCGCGACAATGACATCGAGGCGCACGGCACCCGGCAGACCACGAGCGGCAACGGGATCCACCTCTGGTACTCGCCGGGGGCGCTCGTGGAAGGGAACCGCGTCCGCGGACATCGCGACGGCATCTACTTCGAGTTCTCGCCGGGCGGCGTCACGCGCGGCAACGTGAGCGAGCGGAGCCAGCGCTACGGGCTCCACTTCATGTTCTCCGACAGCTGCCGCTACGAGGGGAACACCTTCCGCGACAACACCTCCGGCGTCGCGGTCATGTACAGCCGCGGCATCACGATCACCGGCAACCGGTTCGAGCGCTCGTGGGGCGCGGCCGCGTATGGCCTGCTGCTCAAGGACATCCTCGGCGGCACCATCGCGCGCAACACCTTCGAGCGGAACTCGACCGGCCTCCTCCTCGAGGGATCGAACCGCCTTGCCGTCGCGGACAACGACTTCCGGCAGAACGGCTGGGCGGCCAAGGTCATGGCGAACGCCGAGGACGATCGCTTCACCGGCAACCTGTTCGTCGCCAACGCGTTCGACGTGGCCACGAACTCGCGCTCGTCGAACTCGACCTTCGACGGCAACTACTGGGACGCCTACCGCGGCTTCGATCTCGATCACGACGGCACCGGCGACGTCCCCTTCGCGCCCGTCCGCCTGTTCGCGCTCGTGGTCGAGCAGCATCCCGCCACGCTCGTCCTCCTCCGCAGTCCGCTCGTCGGCATGCTGGACGCCGCCGAGCGCGTGCTTCCGGTCCTCACCCCCCGGGTGCTGATCGACCGCCACCCCCGCATGCGGCCCCCCCGATGATCGCGCTCACCGGCGTCTCCAAGCGGTTCGGCGTCCGCACGGTGCTCGACGACGTCTCGCTCGCGTTGCGGCCGGGCGCGGTCACCGCCCTCGTCGGCCCCAACGGCTCGGGCAAGACGACGCTCATCAAGATGATCCTGGGCCTCACGCGGCCCGATCGCGGGGCGCTGCTCGTCTGCGGCACGCCCGCCGACGAGCGCGGCAGTTACCGGCGCGCCATCGGCTACATGCCGCAGCTGGCGCGCTTCCCGGAGAACCTGACGGTGCGCCACATCATCGCCCTGGTGCGCGCCCTCCGGCCCGACGCCGCCTGCGACGAGTCGCTCGGGGAGGAGCTGGGGCTCTCGACCATGATGGACGTGCCCTTCGGGGTGCTGAGTGGCGGCATGCGGCAGAAGGTGAACGCGGCCATCGCCTTCCTGTTCCGTCCCGCGGTGCTGATCCTCGATGAACCTACCGCCGGGCTCGACCCGGTCGCGACGGGCATCCTCAAGGCGCGGATCCGCGCGGTGCGCGCCGAGGGCCGCACGGTACTGGTCACGTCGCACGTGATGGGCGAACTCGAGGAGCTCGCCGACGACGTCGCGTTCCTGTGCGATGGGCGACTGCAGTTCAGCGGCACGGTGGCCGAGCTGCTCGCGGAGACGCGGGAGCACCGGCTGGAGCGCGCCGTCGCGGCGCTCGTGCGGAGGCGCGAAGCATGAACGTCGTCGCCCTCGTCCTCGACGCCGGGTGGCGCGACCTCGCGCGCAACCGCTGGCTGGCCGCCTACGCCATCACCTTCTTCGTGGTGGCCGAGGGGCTCTTCTGGTTCGGCGGCACCGGTCCGCAGGTGGTGCTGAGCGTGCTCAACATCGTGCTGCTCGTCGTGCCGCTCGTGTCGCTCGTGTTCGGCACGCTGCACGTGTACGCGTCGCGCGAGTTCATCGAGCTGCTGCTGGCGCAGCCGGTGCCTCGTGGGCGGCTGTTCGCCGGGCTCTACCTCGGGCTTGCGCTGCCGCTCGTGGGGGCCTTCCTGCTGGGAGCCGGCCTGCCGTTCGCGCTCAACGTGCGCGCGGGGGCGAGCCCCGCGGCGCTCGCGGCGCTCATGACCGCCGGCAGCGCGCTCACGTGCGCCGGCGCCGGCGCCGCGATGTGGTTCGCGCTCCGCACCGACGATCGGCTCGCGGGGGTCGGCGCCGCCCTGGGCGCGTGGCTGCTCGCGACCGTGGTGTACGACGGCGTCGTGCTGGCCGCCGCGACGTCGCTCGGTGACTGGCCGATCGAACGGCCGGTGCTCGGCCTCATGCTGGCCAACCCGGTGGACCTCGCCCGGATGCTCGTGCTCACCCAGCTCGACGTGTCGGCGCTCATGGGCTACACGGGCGCGCTCTTCGAGCGGACGTTCGGCTCCGCGATCGGCACGACCGTCGCGGTCATCGCGCTCGGCGCGTGGTGCGCCGGGCCGGCATTGCTCGCGCTACGGCGCTTCCGCCGTCGCGATTTCTAGTCACTCACGTGAACGCCCCCCTCTTGCCCCCCCTGCGCATGTGCCCGACCCGCCTCGCTCCCGCCGCCTTCGCGCTCCTGGCCCTGTCGGCCTGCGGCGGTGAACCCAAGTCACCCGCCGGTGGTGCGGCATCGTCCGCGGCCGCACCCGCCGCTGCCGCCGTCGCCACGGGCGCCGTGCACGAGATCATCGCCACGACCGACGACAAGGGGAGCTACTTCGCCCCGCGCGAGATCGTCGCCAAGGCCGGCGACGTGCTGCGCGTCAAGCTCGTGACTGGCGTGCACAACATCAACTTCCTGCCGGACTCGAACCCGGGGAAGTCGGGCCTCCCGCCCGCGTCGGCCATGCTGCAGTTGCCGGGGCAGACCATCGACGTGCCGCTGACGTTCGGCAAGGGGACGTTCTTCTTCCAGTGCGATCCGCACGCGGCGCTGGGGATGCGCGGACACGTGAAGGTCGAGTAGCGACGTCGCGAGGCGGCGCGCGACCTCGCGCTCCCGCGCCGGGCCTCATCCCGTCGTACCGGCGCCCCGAACGCCTCGGTGCGCCGGCGGACTCGCGGCGACCGGTGCGCCGCGGCTCACTGCGCGCCCGCGCTCCGGCGCACGAAGCCCCGCGCCAGCAGGGAATCGGCCGACACCCGGGCGGCGCGCGCGGCTCCCTCGGCATTCCAGTGATTGATGCGCGGGAAGTAGAGCGTGCACGCGTCGTCTGCCTGGAAGGCGTCCCACAGGTCCACGACCACGAGGCCGGCGGCGCGCGCCACGGACACCAGCCGCCGTGAATGCAACCGCCGGTCGTACGCCGGGAAGCGCACGGTGTCGATCATGCGGTCGTAGCGCGTGCACGCGTCGATCGCCGACGGGACGACGAGCGTGAGCAGGGGGACCTGTCGCGCGGCGGCGGTGCGGCGCGCTTCGTCGAGCACGACGCGCATGAGGTGCAGCGCGGTGTCCGACATCGGCGAGTCCGGGAGCGCCATGGACAGCGCATAGTGGTCGCCGAAGATCTCGCCGCCGGCGGGGGCATCGCCCGCCGCCTGGAAGCGCGCGAAGTCCAGCTCGTCGTTGGTCATGAGGCCCGCCGACAGCGGCCCACGATAGAGGCGTTGCACGGCCACGGCCCGCTGGTCGAGGCCGCGCGGAATCGCGTTTGGCCGCTTCTCCAGCGCGCGACGGAGCCAGCGCATGAGGTGCAGCCGGTCGAGGCCCGCCGGATGTGCGGCGCCCTCGATCGCCGTCCGCAGGGAGTCGGTGAGGCGCACCGGTCGCCAGTCGATGAGCGAGTCCGCGCGCACGCGCACGCGGCGGTCGCGCACGAGGTCGCCGAAGTCGTTGTCGGCCAGCAGCACGAGCACGGCGGCATCCGGTGCGAAGCGCGGAAGGTCGGCCTGCATGGAAAGCAGTTCCTGCCATGGGCCGTAGCCGGGGACCGCGGCTGGCACCACCTCCACCGCCTCGCCGATTCCCGTGCCCAGCGCGCGCGCCAGCTCCTCGCCGTACGTGCGGGAATACGGAAGGAACTCACCCGCCACGTACGAATCGCCGAACACGACGAGCCGCGGCCGCGCCGAACGGGGCCCGGGCTCGGGCCCGCGATAGCCGTGCGCGCCAATCTCCACGAGTGTCGGATTCGGCGGAGAGACGCCGTACGCCGGGTAGACCTTGATCCCGCCGGCCACGTAGCGAAAGAAGCGCGCGGAGTCGGTCTCGATGATTCCCGCATGTGCGGGGGCCACCACGCGTACGGCCACCTCGGCGGCCGTCAGGGCCGCGAGCGTCGAACCGAGCGCGATTGCGGCGGTGGCGAGCAGGCGACGGGCCAGTGCGGGGAAACCCCTGACCGTCTGCCCGCCCGCCCGGTTCACCATCGTCGCGTCACTCTCGCCGTCACGACGGAATCGAGCTTCGGGAATTCTCGTGCGAGGTACGCGTTGCCCTCGCGGCCGATGCGGCCCTGGTCGGGCCCGCTGCCCCGCGGGGCGCCCTCGCCGTAGCCGTTGTAGAGCGAATCCACCACGGCCATGCCGGCGACCACCTGCCCGATCGGTGGAAAGCCGAGGGCGTCGAGCCGCGCGTTGTCGGCGAGATTGATGAAGAGCTGCGTCGTGCGCGTGTTGGGCCCGCCCTTGGCGAAGCTCACCATGCCGCGCAGGTTCGACGCCCGCACCGAATCGTCGGGGAACTGGCGCGTGCGCCACGCGGCGGTGATGGCCGAGTCGCCATGGAGGCCGAACTGCGCGACGAAGCCCTTCACGACGCGGAAGAACCGCACGCCGTCGTAGTAGTGCGCGTTCACGAGGTAGTGCACGCGGTCGGCGCCGCGCGGCGACCAGGCGCGCCGCACCAGCAGGTCGAACGGCCCGCGCGAGGTCGTGAAGGTGACCACGAACGAATCCGGGGCGACGCGGGCGAGCGCCGCGGGATCGGGGGCGCGGAGCGCGTTGCCCGAGCCGCGGCAGCTCGCGAGCGCGAGCGACGCGACGGCCATGGCCTCGCGCGCCAGGCGCGCGGCACGCGGCACGCCCGACCCCCGTGTCGCGCGCGACGGGCCCGGCCCGCACACGCTACGGCTTGATCGTGGCACGCACCACCGAGTCGAGCTCGGGGAACTGTGCCTTGAGGTAGTCGTTGCCGACGGCCTTGAGCTTCATCTGGTCGGGGCCCGCCCCCATCGGCGCGCCCTCGCCATAGCCGGCATAGAACTTCTCCACCGCGTCCATGCCCCTCACGACCTTCCCGAGCGGCGCGAAGCCCATCTGGTCGAGCTGCGCGTTGTCGGCGAGGTTGATGAAGAGCTGCGTCGTGCGCGTGTTCGGCCCCGCGGTGGCGAAGACGAGCGTGCCCTTGAGGTTCTTCGCCCTCACCGGATCGTCGTCGAGCGTGAGCTTGTCGAAGGCGGCGTCCACGGCCGGAATGCCGGAGAGCCCGAACTGCGCCACGAACCCGGGCAGGACGCGGTAGAACCGTGCGCCCGAGAAGAAGCCGTTGGTGACCAGGTAGTGCAGCCGGTCGGCGCCGCGCGGCGCCAGCCTCCGCTGCACGAGCACCTCGACGTCGCCCTTGGTCGTGGTGAAGACGATCGTGAACGAGTCGGGCGCCGCGGCCGCGAGCTTGTTCGGATCCGGGTTGACGAGCGCCTCGGCCGGCGCGGGGGCGGCACCCGCTGGGGCCGCCTTGGGGGCATCGCCGCCGCAGGCGGCGAGCGCGAGGAACGCGCAGATCGTGGGGAATCGCAGGGCCGGAAAAGTACCCGCGGCCGCGGTCCCCCGCGCAAGCCATCCCAGCAGGGGAATGCGCTGCTTGCCCGGCCCCGGTTCGGTGCACATGTTTGCCTCCGTTGCCCCCCTTCCACCCCCCGCCGCGACCGATGGCCCCGAGCGACACCTCGCCGGAACCGCAGGCCGAACTGCTGATGCGCGTGGCGGTGATCGCGCTCGTGGTGCACACGGTCGCCCACGCGCTCTCGGCGATCGCATTCGCGACCTTCCTGATCGAGTCCTACCCGGCCTGGATCAACACCCCCACCAACCTCAGGATCATGGCCTTCGGCCTGACCTGGGGCGGGCAGGGCACCGTCGTGCTGGGGGCGGTGGCGGCGTTCGCCTTCTGCGCGGCGCGCATCGGCTGGCGCGCGACGATGATCGCCTTCGCGGTGAGCTTCGTCCTCTCGCTCGCGGCCGAGCTCGTGGGCACCGATTCGGGCTACCCGTTCGGCCCCTATTCGTATTCGGGACGGCTGGGCTACAAAATCCTCGACCTGGTCCCGTTCAACATCCCGACGTCGTGGTTCTACCTGCTGGTGGGGTGCCTCGCGATCTGCGGGCGGCTGCTGCCGGCCAGGGATGACGCCACCAGCAAGTGGTGGTGGGCCTTCGTCGCCGGGCTCGTGCTCACGGCCTACGACGTGTCCATGGACCCCGCGATGGTCAAGACGCACCACTGGATGTGGCACCCGCGCGACTTCTCGCACTCGGGTGCGCTCGAGAAGTTCCTCGCGGAGCCGGTCTTCTACGGCATGCCGCTCACCAACTGGCTCGGCTGGCTCCTCACGGGCACGCTCGTCACGCGCGCCATGCTCGTTTTCGTGCCGCCGACCACGTGGGCGCGCCACGTGGCGCCCTCGCGCTTCCCGCTGCTGCTCTACGCCGTCAACGGCTTCCTGCCGCTGGCCATCTGCTTCGCGCAGGACATGATCCCCGCCGGCATCATCGGAGGCATCGCGATGGGGCTGCCGCTCGTGGCGGCCTGGCGCCGGCACCCCGCGGCGAGCGTCACCCCCGCCGGCGCCCTGCGCGGCGGCCCCGCCTTCACCACCGGGGACTGACGCGACCCGCGACGGGCCGCGCTCGACCACCACTTCATGCGCATCGTCGTCATCGGAAGCGGGTTCGGCGGCCTCGCCGCCGCCATTCGGCTGCAGGCGCTCGGGCACGACGTCACCATCTGCGAGAAGCTCGACCAGGCCGGCGGCCGCGCCTACGTCTTCCGGCAGGACGGGTTCACGTTCGACGCCGGGCCCACGATCATCACCGCGCCCTGGCCCGTGGACGGCGTCTTCGAGGCGGCGGGCAAGCGGCGCGAGGCCTACGTGGACCTGGTGCAACTCGACCCGTTCTACAACGTGCGCTTCGAGGACGGCGCGGTCTTCCGCTACAACGGCAACCGCGACGACCTCGCCGAACAGGTGCGGCGCTTCTCCCCCGGCGACGTGGACGGGTACCGGCGCTTCGTCGAGGCCGCGCACGACGTGTTCGACTGCGGCATGCCCCTCATCGACCGGCCGCTCCACTCGGTGGGCCGGATGCTCGCGGTGGCGCCCGACCTCGTGCGCCTGCGCGCCGACCGCTCGGTGGCCGGGATGGTCAACCGGTACCTCAAGGATCCGCGGCTCCGGCAGGTCTTCTCGTTCCATCCGCTCCTGATCGGCGGCAATCCGTTCAAGGCGTCGGCGATGTTCGCGCTCATCCACTACCTCGAGCAGAAGTGGGGGGTGTGGTTCGCGAAGGGTGGCATGGGGGCGCTGGTGCAGGCGCTCGTGCGCTGCTTCGAGGACATCGGCGGCGAAATCCGCTACGACGCCGAAGTCGCGGAGGTGACGCTCGACGCCACGCGCACGCGCGCCACGGGGGTGCGGCTCGCGAGCGGCGCCGCGCTGCCGGCCGACACGGTCGTGTGCAACGCCGAGACGGCCACGGCCATGCGGCGCATGGTGCCCGAGGCGGCGCGCCCCCGCCTGAGCGACGCCAAGCTCACGGGGTACCGCTACTCCAACTCGCTGTTTCTCGTCTACTTCGGCACCAACCGGCAGTACCCGCAGATGGCGCACCACGAGATCCTGCTCGGGCCGCGCTACAAGGAGCTGCTGCGCGACATCTTCGACCGGCGCGTGCTCGCCGACGACTTCTCGCTCTACCTCCACCGGCCCACGGCGACGGACCCGACGCTCGCGCCCCCCGGCCACGATTGCTGGTACGTGCTCTCCCCCGTGCCGCACCTGGGCGCGAACATCGACTGGCAGGTCGAGGGACCGCGCTACCGCGACCGGATCCTCGCCCACCTCGAGGCGCGCTACGGCAAGATCGTCGCCGACCTGATCGGGCCGGAACCGCACCCGCGTCGCGCGCGCGTCGTGCCCCTCGCGCCCCCGCGCACCGTCGAAGCCGCCGTCACCACGGGCGCATGACGACCGGGTGGATCTATTGGCCGTTCCGCTCGCTCGTGATCGGCCACCTGATCACCGGCTCGATCGGCCTCGTGCTCTTCTGGGTGGCCGTGAGCACGCGGAAGGGCGGCCCCGTGCACCAGAAGTGGGGACGCGTGTTCGTGTGGATGATGCTGGTGACGGGCACCTTCGCCGTCACGATGAGCACCCTCACGCTCACCGATCCGTACGGCACGCACCCGCACTTCCGCGAGATGCCCCAATGGCAGGACGAGCGGCTCGTGCGCGCCCTCTTCGGCTGGATGATGCAGTACCTCGGCGCGCTCACCATCAGCCTCGCGTGGCATGGCTGGGGCGCCGTGCTGAACAAGAAGCAGCACGCGCGCGACCGGAATCCGCTGAACGTCGCGCTCCAGCTGCTCGTGATGGCCCTCGCGGTCAACGTCGCCGTGCGCGGCTGGTTGGCGCAGCAACCGACGATGATGGGGATCTCGGTGGTGGGGCTCGCCTCGGGGGCCACCAACCTGTACTACGCCTTCCGCGACACGCCCCCCCTGTTCAGCTACCTCTACGAGCACGCCAAGGCGCTCGTCGGCGCGGCGATCAGCGCGTACACCGCCTTCCTCGCCTTCGGCCTCGTCCGGCTCATGCCCGAGCGCGCCTTCAATCCGCTGCTCTGGGCCACGCCCTGCACGATCGGCCTCGCGATCATCATCTTCCACCAGCTCCGCATCCGCGCGATGCGCCAGCGGGTGACCGTCGCGCGGGCGGCCAAGGGGGCGATCGCCGCCCCGGCGCTCACGTATCCCGTCGAGGTCTAGGCCATGTCCAGCGTCCGTGCCCCGTGGCGACGTCACGCCGTCGCCGCGTTGCTCCTGCTCGCGGGTTCCAAGACGGCGGCCGCCCAACGACCCGCACCGGGCACGGGGTACGTCACGCTCCCCGGCGGGCGCATGTTCTATGAAGTGAGCGGCACGGGCCCCGGCACGCCGCTCATCGTCATCCACGGCGGCCCCGGGGGCACGAGCTGCAACTTCGCGCCGCTCAAGGTCCTGGGCGACGACCGGCCGGTGATCCGCTACGACCAGTTGGGCACCGGCCTCTCCGATCACCCGACCGACACGACGCTCTGGCGGCTGCCGCGCTTCGTCACCGAGGTCTCGGCCCTGCGCCGCGCGCTCCACCTCGACAAGGTCATCGTGCTCGGGCACTCGTGGGGCGGCACGGTGGCGGCCGAGTACGCGCTGACGACGCGGGACTCGGGGCTCAAGGCGACGGTGCTCGTGAGCCCGCTGCTCAGCACGCCGGCCTGGATCGCCGATGCGCAGGCCCTCGAGCGCACGATGCCCGAGCCGCTGCAGGCCGCGATCGCGCGGCACGAGGCCGACAAGACGTACGACGCGCCCGAGTACAAGGCGGCCACCGACTCGTTCTACGCGCGCTTCCTCGCGCGCCGTCGTCCGCGCGTGCGCGCCCCCGAGTGCAACGGCGTGAAGGGGAACGACACGGTGTATCGGTACATGTGGGGCCCCACCGAGTTCACCGCGACGGGGACGCTCAAGAGCTACGACCGCTCGGGGGAGATCGGGCAGCTCCGCGGCCCGGTGCTCTTCATGACCGGCGAGTACGACGAGGCGCGACCGGTGACGCTCAAGACGTTCGCCGACAAGGTGAAGGGGGCGCAGTTCGTCGTGGTGCCCAACTCGGGACACGCGATCTGGAACGACAATCCCGAGTTCGCGATCCCGAGCCTGCGGGCCTTCCTGCGCGAGGTGGACGCCGCGAAGAAATGAGGCGCGTGGCGCGTGGTGCGTGGCGCGTGGTGCCTGGCGCGTGGTGCGTGGTGCGTGGCGCGCCACGTGGCGTGGCGAAGCGCGTGACGCAGCGCGCGGCGCCGTGGTCGCCCTGCCGCGCTAGCAGGCGCGCCGCGTCACCCGCACCGTGATCTCGTGCGCCGGCCGCGTCGTGAGCCGCGCGAGCGGCCAGACCGACCCCGGGTCCTCGGCCACGAAGTCATAGCGCCGCACGAGCCGGGCGATCACGAGCGACGCCTCGAGCGTGGCGAACCCCGCGCCGATGCACACGCGCGGCCCCGCGCCGAACGGCAGGTAGGCGCCCGGCGTGATCTCGCCGTCGCGCGACGCATCGAACCGGTCGGGGTCGAACCGGTCGGGGTTCCTCCAGAGCCGCTCGTGCCGATGAATGGACCACGGCGCGATCATCACCATCGTCCCCTTCCGCACCCGCCGGTCGCCGATCGTGGTGTCCGCCGCCGCCACGCGCGGCAGGAAGGTGATCGGCGGATAGAGGCGCAGCACCTCGCGGAACACGTTGCGGACGAACGGCAGCTTGCGCGCGTGGTCGAACTCGACGGGGCCGTCGCCGACGGCCGCGTCCACCTCCGCGCGGATCCTCGCGACCGTCGCGGGTTGCTGCGACAGGATGAAGAAGGTCCAGGTGAGCGCGCTCGCCGTGGTCTCGTGCCCGGCCAGGAAGAACACGCCGATCTCGTTGATCAGCTCCTCGCGCGTGAAGCCGCGCCCCGTCTCGGGGTCGCGCGCCGCGATCGCGGCGCCGGCGATGTCATCCACGCTCTCCGCGCCGGCGGCGAACCGCGCCTCGAGCTGCTCGCCGACGTGCCGGCGGATGCGCGTGCAGGCGTCGAGCACGTGCGCCGGCTGCGGGATGCGCGCCCACGGCTTGTCGAGCAGCAGCCGCCGGATGCTCACGCTCTCGACCGAGCGTTCGAAGACGTCGAACGCGTCGAACACCTCGCGCGAGCGCCCGCGCTCGAGCGGCGTCGAGAAGATCGTGCGCGTGATGACGTCGGCCGTGAGGTGGCTCATCGCCGCGTCGAGCGAGAACCGCGTCCCCTCCGCCGCCCGCTGGTCGAGCGCCGCCTCGTGCGCGTCCACCGCCGCGACCATCTGCGGGAACGCGCGCGTGATCCGCATGTGCGAGAAGGCGGGTTCGAGCGTGCGCCGCTGCTGCCGCCAGCGCTCCCCGCTCGAGACGAACATCGCGTCGCCCACCAGCGACTCGAGCGCCCCCACGAACAGGTCGTTCTTGGGGAACAGGTCCACCGCGCCGTCCATCACGTGCGAGACGAGCGCGGGCGCGTTCACGAGCACGATCCCGCGCCGCGACATCCCGAGCGGCGTGATCATCTCCCGGTAGGCGACGTCGGGGAGGAGCGAGAGCAGGTTGTTCTCGCGGCGCGCGATCACCCGGGCGAGCGACGTCACGGGGCCGCGCGGGTGCGGCGCGGGCGGGCGATAGAGGGACGCGCTCATGCACGAAATCTACCGGCCGGCGGCGCGCGCGCCTCCGCGCCTGCGTCCGTCACGGCGTGCGGCGATCACGCGACCGCGCGCCTATCGCACGTAGACCTGGGCGGCCCCCGTGAACGCCGTCGGCGCGGCCGGTCCGTCGGGAAAGACCTCGACCGTGAGGTGCGTCGCGTCGGTCATCCGCGCGAGCACCCACGACGCGCCGATCAGCCCGAGCTTGGGGCTCCCGTGGAACGCCACCAGTCCGCTCGCCGGGGTGACGGTGGCGAAGTCCGGGTCACCCGCACTGGTGGCCAGCACGCCCGACGGCGCGATCGTCCCCCCGATCGAGATGCGTGGCGCCTGCGACTGCCAGTCGTAGGCGAATGACAGCGACTTGGGCCATCCGGTCGGGCCACCCACCACGCTGCCGTCGCGCGGGAGCGACGGGTGGAACCAGTCCCCCACGAGGTGCCCGGCCACGGTCCAGTCGATGCGGCCGTCGGGGTCCACCGGGACCCCCTCGAGCACGCGCGAGCGCGCGCGCAGGAAGGCGGCGAGCGCCGGCGTGAAGTACTTGTACGGCGACACTGCGTGCAGCGACGACACCGGGTAGAACGGCACGCTCGCCATGCCGGGGTTCGTCACGTCGTAGTCCACGACCCCGAGGTCCATCGAGGGGCAGTAGCCGGTCGTGGTGCCGATCGTGTCGCCCGCGGCCACGCGCGCGCCCACCGTGATGCCGGGCTTGAGCAGCACGTGGTCGTAGTAGTAGTGGAACGTCTTCGTCATCTGCACGTCCACCTTGGTGTCCCCATGGATGTCGGTGACGAGCGTGAACGTCACGACTCCGGCGCCCGCGGCGCGCACCGGCCGCCTGGAGCAATCGGGGGTCGTCACGCTGTTGCCGAACGGGTCCACGAAGCTCAGGTACACGTGGTCCGTCGGCAGCACGTGCCCCGGCGGCGCGAGGTAGCCCAGCGGCGAGGTGTAGATGATCTGGGTCGTGTCCAGCGGGGTCACCGTGAGCAGCCCCGGGCCCGTCGTGGTCAGGCCGTAGGGGTTATTCGGATCCGTGGGACCTGACGACCCCCCGTCCCGGCAGGCGGCCACGACGGTGAGGAGCCACAGGATGCGGAGTGAGCGCAGCATGCTCCAGATATCGGCGAGCCGGGCTGGAAGTGGACGGCGGGCGTGGGCTGCCGACACTATCCGGGAGCAACGCGACCCCGTGCCGTTTGCCACCGCACCGTCGTCTTGGGGGGTGGCGCACAGAGGGTCGACGGCACGCAAGTTGCACCTCGTCCACGCTTTAGTACGCCGCTAGGATTCCCCTGCAGGTCACAATTCCGCTGGCCGTTCGGGTCGCCCGCCGGGCGTCCGAGGCTGGCGGCTGCCCCTCGACATGATGCCGCCAGTCCACATCCTCGGACTTTCCGCGTACTACCACGACAGCGCCGCCTGCCTCGTCACCGACGGCAAGATCGTCGCCGCCGCGCAGGAGGAACGCTTCACCCGCAAGAAGGGCGACTCGAACTTCCCGGCCCGCGCCGTGGAGTTCTGCCTGGCCCAGGCCGGCATCAAGCCCTCCGAACTGGCCGCGGTCGCCTTCTACGACAAGCCGCTCCTCAAGTTCGAGCGCATCCTCGAGACGTACATGGGGATCGCGCCGGCGGGGCTGCGCCAGTACCTCATGGCGGGGCCGCTCTGGATCAAGGAAAAGCTCTTCATGGAGAAGGACATCCGGAAGGAGCTCGGCGGCTACGAGGGTTCGGTGCTGTACGCCGAGCACCATGAGTCGCACGCGGCGAGCGCCTTCCTGCCGTCCCCGTTCGAGGAGGCCGCCGTGCTCACCATGGACGGCGTCGGCGAGTGGGCGACCGCCTCCATCGGTCTCGGCAAGGGCAACGACCTCGAGCTGCTCCGCGAACTGGCCTGGCCGGACTCGATCGGCCTCCTGTACTCGGCCTTCACCTACTACACCGGCTTCAAGGTCAACTCGGGCGAGTACAAGGTCATGGGCCTCGCGCCGTACGGGCAGCCCAAGTACGTGGACCTGATCTACAAGCACGTGATGGACCTGAAGGAGGACGGCTCCTTCCGCCTCGACCAGAAGTACTTCGACTACCTCGGCGGGCTCACGATGACGAGCCCCGCGTTCCATGACCTGTTCGGCGGGCCGCCGCGCCAGCCCGAGTCGCGGCTGTCGCAGCGCGAGATGGACCTCGCGCGCTCGGTGCAGGTGGTGTGCGAGGAGGTCATGCTCCGCATGGCGCGCACCGCGCACCAGGTGACCGGCAGCGAGAACCTCTGCCTCGCCGGCGGCGTGGCGCTCAACTGCGTCGGCAACGGGCGCCTGCTGCGCGAGGGGCCGTTCAAGAACCTCTGGATCCAGCCGGCGTCGGGCGACGCGGGCGGCGCCCTCGGCGCGGCGATGATGGCGTGGCACCGCCATCGCAACCAGCCGCGCACCGTCGTGCCGGGCAAGGACAGCATGCGCGGCGCCTACCTGGGCCCCGAATTCTCCGCGGCCGAGACGGAGGCCTTCCTCAAGAGCGTCAACGCGCCGTACGAGCGCCTTCCGCGCGAGCAGCTCACCGAAAAGGTCGCGGGGCTCCTCGCCGACGAGAAGATCATCGGGTGGATGAACGGCCCGATGGAGTTCGGCCCGCGCTCGCTCGGCGGCCGCTCGATCCTGGGCGACCCGCGGAGCCCGCGCATGCAGGCGCAGATGAACCTCAAGATCAAGTTCCGCGAGAGCTTCCGCCCGTTCGCGCCGAGCGTGCTGCGCGAGCGCGTCGCGGACTACTTCGAGCTCGACGGCGACTCGCCGTACATGCTCCTCGTGGCGCCGGTCAAGAAGTCGCGCCAGATCCCGATGACGGACGAGGCGCAGAAGCTCTGGGGCATCGACCAGCTCAACGTCGTGCGCTCCGACATGCCGGCCATCACGCACATCGACTACTCGGCCCGCATCCAGACCGTCACGGCCGAGACCAACCCGGCGTACCATGCGCTCA
This sequence comes from Gemmatimonadota bacterium, assembly GCA_016200495.1. GTDB lineage: Bacteria > Gemmatimonadota > Gemmatimonadetes > Gemmatimonadales > Gemmatimonadaceae > JACPPC01. The sequence goes on along the minus strand of JACQES010000063.1, from coordinate 1,762 downwards.
TCAGCGCCTTCGAGCGCAAGACCGGGTGCGCGGTGCTGGTCAACACCTCGTTCAACGTGCGCGGCGAGCCGATCGTCTGCACCCCGGCCGACGCGTACCGCTGCTTCATGCGCACGCACATCGACCACCTCGTGATCGGGGAATTCCTCCTCGACAAGACGCAACAGCCCCCTCCGCCCGACGACGATTCATGGAAGACCGAGTTCCAGCTGGACTGAGCACCGCCGAGGCGCGGAAGTTCGGCCTCACCGTCGGCGCGGCCTTCCTCGCGCTGGCGGCCATCTCGTGGTGGCGCGGCCACCCGACCACGCTGCGCGTCACCGGCGGCCTCGGCGCGGCGCTCGTCGTGCTCGGTGCGGTCGCGCCCGCCGTCCTCGGGCCCGTCTACACGGCGTGGATGGGGCTCGCCGGCATCCTCTCGAAGGTCACCACGCCGATCTTCATGGGGGCCACGTACCTGATCGTGCTCACCCCGATCGCGCTGCTCCGCCGCACCTTCGGCTCGAACGCGATGACGCGTCCGCCGGAGCCGAATGGCAGTTACTGGCGTCCCCTCTCCGGGGGCGCGCACGATCCGTCGTCCATGGAACGTCCCTTCTGATTCCCGACACCCGGCAACCCGCCATGGCCAACAACACCTCGCTGTCGTCGTCCCTCTGGGCGTTCATGAAGGCCCGCAAGAAGTTCTGGCTCGTGCCGGTCATCGTCGTGATGGTCGTCGTGGGCGCGGTCCTCGTGTTCGCGCAGGGCTCGGTCCTCGCGCCCTTCATCTACACGATCTTCTAGCCCCGGATCGCGGCCCGGCGCGCGCTTGGCGCGCCAGGCCCGGTTTCGAACGCACGCGCGGCGCGGTGCCCCTGGGGGGCGCCGCGCCGCGCTCGTTCTCACGGACAGCTGCGTTGTCGACACCGACTCCCATACGGCGCGCTCAGGTGCCGCGCGCTCCGGCGCCGCCGGCTCAGGCACCGCGGCGCGCCGTCACCTGCATGTGGTAGGTGCCCTTGTCGCCGCTCAACTCGACCACGGCCGCGGCCGCCTTCGCGTCGGCCGCGAGCGCGAGCGGCTCGTTGCTGGCCTTGCCGGGGTTCTTGACCACCGCGCATGCGTGCACGCAGCCGAACTCGCGCCAGTAGAGCGTTCCACCCTCGTTGGTGAGCAGGAAGGTCGCCGAGCCGATCCAGTGCGCGCCCTTCCTGACCAGCGGCGCGAGCCCCGACGCGACCTGCGCGTCGGTCGGGGCGCCAAGGGGGCTCGCGGCATGCGTGAGGTGCTGCGTGGCGGACTCGCCGGTGCGCGTCGCCTCAGCCAGCGTCACCTTGTCGTGCTCGAGGAGCGAGAGGAGCACGCGCACGGTGTCGCCCGGTGCGAGCGTGAGCTGCGTGAGCGGCACCGACGGCAGCGCCTGGTCCTCGACGATCGTCCAGTGCGGCGCGGCGGGCAGGTGCTGCGAGGCCGTGTGCGCCGCGTCGCGCACCACGGACACGAGCAGGAACGGCGCGTCGGTCGTGTCGCCCTTGCCGCGTGCGGCGGTGAGCGCCTGGGCGTGGATCGTGGCGAGGTCGAGCGTGACGGTGGCGCCCTGCTGGGCCCGAGTGGCGGCGGGGAGCATGAGGAGGGCGGCAAGCGGAACGGCGACCAATGAGCGGACGGGGCAGGCGCGCATGACGGGGGGGCTTGGGGAGATGAAGGCCGGGCGCGCCGCGTCGCACGCCCGGTGCTTCTACCCCGGAATCGGCGGAGGTTCGCGCGCGCCGTCGCCGCC
>JACQES010000062.1 GCA_016200495.1 Gemmatimonadota bacterium | reverse complement strand
GTCAACGGCTTCCCTCCCGCCGTCCGCGACTCGGACGCCCCCAAGGGCGTCGAAACCACCGACGCGAAGAAGGACGCGTAGGGTGATGGTCGCGCGCATCCTCGGGCTCGCGCTGCAGCTCGCCGCGAGCCAGCCGGTGCCGGACTCCGCGGTCGTCACGCTCGCGGAGTTCCGCGCGCGGGTGGCAGCGTACCATCCGGTGGCGCGCGCGGCGCGTGCGTCGCTTGCCGCCGCCGAGCAGGACGTGCGCGTGGCGCGCGGGGCCTTCGACCCGACGCTGAGCGCGGAGTGGGACCGCAAGCGCTACGACGGCAAGACGTACTACGACGAGGTCGCGGCCGAGCTCAAGGTGCCGACGCCCGTGGGGGCGGACGTGAAGGTGGCGATCGAGCGCACGCTTGGCGCCAACGTGAATCCGCAGGTGGTCACGCCGTCGGCGGGGCTGCTCACCGTCGGCATCAGCATTCCGTTCGGCCAGCGCATGCTGACCGACGAGCGGCGCGCGGCGCTGCAGGCCGCCCGCGCCACCCGCGACGCCGCCGACGGTGAGCGCGCCTCGGCGCTCAACCGGCTCCTGCTCGCCGCGGTGAAGGAGTACGCCCGGTGGTACGAGGCGGTGCAGCGGGAGAAGGTCGCGCGCGACGGCATCGCGCTCGCCTCCTTCCGGCTCGACGCCGTGCGGCGCCGCTTCCAGAACGGCGAAGCCCCCGCGATCGACACGCTGGAGGCGCGCCTCGAGGTGCAGCGCCGCGAGGGGCAGCTGGTCGAGGCGCGGCAGGCCCTCGTCAATGCGCGGATCGCCGCCGCGGCCTACCTGTGGGACGAGGCCGTGCGGCCGGTGGAACTCGCCCTGCTCGCCGTTCCCGCCCTCGAGGCGACGGCCGTGGCCGTGGATTCCGCGCGCCTCGCGGGGTGGATCGCCGAGGCGGAGCGCGCACACCCGGAGGTCACGCGCACCGGCGCGCGGGTGCGGGCACTCGAGGCGCAGCGCGGGCTCGTCGCGCAGCAGGTGCTGCCGCTCATGGGGCTGGACCTCGCGCTCGTGCGCGCCGGCGACGACGCGCAGAAGGGCGCGCTCGAGGACAACTACAAGGCGGGCGCATTCCTCAAGTCGCCCGTGCTCTTCCTGAAGGAGCGCGGACGCCTCGGGGCCGTCAACGAGCGCCTCGACGCGCTGCGCCTCGACCTGGCGCGCATCCGCCGCGAGATCGGGAACGGCGCGCGGAGCGCCGCCAACGACCTCACGGCCGCGGAACGGCTGCTGGCGCTCCAGCGCAGCACGGTGGTGCAGGCCGAGCTGCTGCTGGCGGGGGAACAGCGCCGGTTCGACGCGGGCGAGAGTTCGCTCCTCGTCGTCAACCTGCGCGAGCGGCTGCTGCTCGACGAGGAGGTGCGCCTGGCCCAGCTCGAGGCACGGCGGCTCGCGGCGTACGCCGAGCTCGGCGTCGCGCTCGGCCTCCCCGCGCGCCTGCCCTAGCGGTCGGCGGCGGCGCGACGCCGCTCGAGTTCGACCAGCGTCGCGCCGGCCGTCATGCAGATGGTCGCGACCGTCCATCCGGCCAGCAGCAGGACGCCCGCCAGGCGCGGGTCGTGCGGGCCCTCGCGCCCGAGCGCCGCGAGCACGACGAGGCTCAGCAAGGGCAACGGGGCGGCGACCAGCAACGAGAGGCCGAGGCGGAAGAGCGGGGCGCGCAGGTGGCGCGGCCGGTCGTCGCCGCTCCACCAGGCCCACGCCACCGGCGCGAGCGGTGGAAACAGCAGGAGCGCGACCAGCGTGCGCGTCCCTCGGCGGCGCGCCAGCGCCTCGTCCATCACGGCGCGATCGGCGTCGTGTCCTTCCGCTCGCCCTCGCCCCCCGGGCGGAAGAACAGGTCCACCGCGAGCCAGGTGATGCGCGTGAACGGGTACATCGTCACGGGCAGCACGGCCATGAAGACGACGCTCACCCAGGTGAGGGCGTCCCAGGCCGGGTTGGGCCACGAGAGCACCAGGTACGTGGCGAAGCCGAACGCCCACGTCATCTCGGCCACGAGGAAGTTCACCAGGGTCGTGCCGACGAAGTGGTCGTGCGGGCCGTGGTGCAGCCGGAGCCCGCAGTGCGGGCACGACTCCGCGAGCGTGAACCACCGCGCGAAGGTGCCGTTGCCCCCGCAGGCCGGGCACCGGAGCGTGAGGGCGCGTGCCAGCATCCGGGCGGCCAGGGAGGTGGTCCGCACGTCGGCGGCGGTGATCGGGGCGGAGGCCATGCCCGGAATATACCCGGCACCCGCGCGTCGTCCGTTGCGCACCTTGCGGGGCCCCCGCAGCGCGCCCGACCTTTGTCCGAGGCCCCGCCCGCCTTCCCGTCGCCCTGGGTCATGTCGGCCGCGCACACGTTCTCCCTGATCCAACTGATCGGCCTCTGGACCCAGCTGGGCGCCACGGCACTGCTCGTGGGGCTCTTCGTGGTCATGCGGCGCTACAGCCCGCGCCGCACCTACTTCTCCACGTGGGGCGAGGCGTGGGGCGCGCTGTGCGCTGCGGTCGGCGCGATCGTCGTCGAGACGCTCTACCAGATGGCGCCGCCCGCCCTCGTGGCGGAGACCGGCGGCGTCGATTCGCCCGTGATCCGCTCGCTGCTGGGCCTCTCGGCCTTCGGGCGGCTGCTCTTCCTCGCGCTGCTCGTCGCGGGCACGGCGATGTACACGCGCGGCTTCAACCATGCGCGCTTCTTCCGCATCGTCACGCCGCTCGCCGCGCTCTGGTCGGCGCTGGCCGTCGGCGGGGGCGAGGGGACCGCGCACATCATGCGCTGGCTCGCCGCGCCCGCGGTGGCGGCGTACGTGGCATGCGCCTGGTTCCTCGTCACGCTGCCGACGGGACGCGCCGGACTGGGCACGCGCCTCACGGGCGCCGTGTTCGCGTCGCATGCGATGCTCTGGGTGGCCTACGCGGCGGCGTACGGGGCGTTTCCCTTCATCCATCCGACCCCTGGCTCCTTCTGGGCCGAGCTCGCCACCTACCACGGCTACGTGGACCTGCTCGCCCTGATGCTCCTCGGCTTCGGCATGATGGTGATCCAGCTCGAGGATGCGCGCCGCGAGGTGGACGATGCGCGCGCCGAGCTGAGCGTGACGAACGACCGCCTGCGGCGCATGGCGCTCTACGATCCGCTGACGGGCTGCCTCAACCGGCGCGCCTACGACGAGGGGATCGGACTCGAGTTCGCCAAGTCCACCTTCGGCACCGTGGTGATGCTCGACATGGACAACCTGAAGTGGGTGAACGACCAGTACGGCCACGCGGTGGGCGACGAGCTCCTCGCCTACTTCGCGGGCGTGCTGCGCGAGCAGATCCGCCCGCTCGACCGGCTCTATCGCTGGGGGGGCGACGAGTTCCTCCTCGTGATGCCGGGCGCCAAGGTGGACGGCGTGGCCGGGCGCCTCGCGGCGGTGATCGAGGCCGCGCCGCCGCTCGCGCTCAGCCCGGCGCACGGCGGCGAGCACGTGCCGCTCGCGCTCTCGCTTGGCGCCGAGTCGTACTCGAGCGCCGACCAGCTGCCGCAGACGATCGAGCGCGCCGATGCCACGATGTACGCCGACAAGCGCCTCCGGAAGCGGACGATGACCCCCGCCAACATCCCCACCGTGCGCTGACGCGCCGGCCGACCGTCACGCCGCGCCCCGCGCGGCACGCCACCCGCCATGATCCTCCTCCGCACGCTTCGCCTCGCCGCCCCCGCGGCCTGCCTCCTCGCCGGTGTCGCCCTCGCCCAGGGCACGAGCGCGCCCCCCGCGGCCGCGCCCGCGACCACCATCGCCGCCCGCACCGCCGGTCTCGTGCGCCTCGACGGCTTCCTCCCGATGTACCTCGACGAGAAGGCGGGCAAGGTCCTGCTCGAGATCCCGCGCGACTCCCTGCGCGTGCTCCACTTCGTGAACCAGGCCACCGGCCTGGGCTCGAACCCGATCGGCGTGGACCGCGGCGGCGGCCAGATGGACAACGTCGCGCGCTTCGACCGTCTCGCCGACAAGGTGCTGGTGACGTTCGAGAACACGCGCTACCGCTCGAGCGGCACGAGCGACCACCAGCGCACGGTGCGCGAGAGCTTCCCGAATTCCGTCATGGGGGCGCTGCCGATCGTCGCCGAGGAGAACGGGCGCTTCCTCGTGGACGCGACCGAGTTCGCCGTGCGCGACTGGCTCGACGTCGCCGGCACGCTGCAGGCGGCAGGGGAAGGCGTCTACGCGGTCGCGCGCGACCGCTCGGGGATCCTGCGCGCCAACACGCGCAACTTTCCCGACAACACCGAGGTGGACGTGGCGCTCGCCTTCGCGGCGCAGGGCCGCCCGGGGCCGATCCTCTCGCAGGTGGCGCCCGACGGGCGCGCCGTGCAGGTGCGCATCCACCACGCGTTCGTCCGCCTTCCCGACGGGAACTTCCGCCCGCGCGAGGGCGACCCGCGCGTCGGCTTCTTCGGCATCACGTTCAAGGACTACGCGCGCGACGTGCAGTCGGGCCTCGACGTCGCCTGGATCTCGCGCCACCGCCTCGAGCGCGAGAACCCGAACGACGCGCGCTCGCCCATCCGGAAGCCGATCACGTACTACGTCGATCGCGGCATCCCCGAACCGATCCGCACCGCCACGCTCGAGGGCGCCCGCTTCTGGACGCAGGCCTTCGACGAGGCTGGCCTGGTCGGCGGCTTCAAGGTCGAGCTCCTGCCCGAGGGCGTGGACCCGATGGACACCCGCTACAACGTCGTGCAGTGGGTCAACCGCAACGAGCGCGGCTGGTCGGTGGGTGGCAGCGTGGGCGATCCGCGCACCGGCGAGATCCTCAAGGGGATGGCGCGGATGGACTCGCACCGCGCGCGCACCGACTACAACCTCTACGCGGGCCTGATGGGCGCCGAGGCGGCCGCGGCCGACACCGCCTTCGTGCTCGCGCGGGTGCGGCAGGTGACTGCGCACGAGATCGGGCACACGCTGGGCTTCGCGCACAACTACATCGCGAGCACCTACGAGCGGGGTTCGGTGATGGACTACCCGCCGCCGCGCGTGCGCCTCGACGCGCAGGGGCGCATCGACGTGAGCCAGGCGTACGCGACGGGCCCCGGGCCGTACGACGTGTGGGCCCTGCGCTGGGGCTACGGCATCTTTCCGCCCGCCACCGAGAAGGACTCGCTGCGCGCGATCGTGAAGGAAGGCCTCGCGCGGGGATTCCTCTTCCTGAGCGACGCCGACGCGCGCCCCGAGAACGCGTCCGACCCGCGCGTGTCGCTCTGGGACGATGCCGCGACCCCCGAGGAGTTCCTCCGCCACCAGGCCGGCGTGCGCCGCGTGGCCATGGGGCGCTTCGGCCTCCGCAATCTCCGCGACGGCGAGCCGGTGTCGCTGCTGCAGGAGCGCTTCGCGCCGCTCTACTTCATGCATCGCTTCGCGCTCAACGGCGTGAGCAAGGCCGTGGGCGGCATGGAATACCACAACGCCGTCGTCGGAGACGGACAGCAGGCCACGCGCCCGATTCCCGCCGCGCGCCAGCGCGCCGCGCTCCAGCTGCTCATCGGGGCGCTCGCGCCGGCCGAGCTCGCGATCCCCGACACGGTCGTGACGTTGCTTGGGCCCCGCCCGTTCGGCGTCGCGGGCTCGGGTGAACTCATCCGTTCGCGCACCTTCCCGCAGTTCGACGAACTGGGGGCGGCCCGAACGCTCGCGCACCTCGTCGTGGATGCGGTGCTCCAGCCGCAGCGCGCCGGCCGTCTCGCGCAGCAGGGCGCGCGCGACGCGTCGCAGCTCTCGCTCGCCGAGGCGATCGACGTGCTCGTGGACGGCACGTGGAACGCCCCGGCGCCCGCGGGCGCGCGCAAGATGGCCGCGCTGCAGCGCGTGACGCAGCGGGCCGTCGCCGAGCGGATCGTCGCGCTCGCTGCGGACGCGAGCGCGTCGAGCGAGGCGCGCGCGATCGCCGACTACAAGGCGGGGGCGCTCCGTGCGGTGGCCCTCGCCCGCGCCAAGGCCGCCGGCAACGCCGAGCGGGGCGCGGTGGCGGCGCACTGGCAGTCCATCGCCGGCGACCTCGCCAAGTGGCAGGAGAAGCACGAGCTCCCCGCGTTCACGCGGCCGCTCGTCGCGCCGCCGGGCGACCCGATCGGCGAGGAACCGTAGGCGGCGACCGGACGCGACGCGCGTCGGTGCGCGGATGGAAACGGGGGCGCCGGACGTCGTCCGGCGCCCCCGTGCCGCGTGCCGCCCTGCGCCGTGTCAGTCCACCTTCACGTTGCGGAAGCGCACCGGCCGCGTGAGGTCGTCGCCCAGCAGGCTCTTGGTCCACTCGCCCGTCGGCTGGCGCTCGAAGAGCGAGACGTCGAACTCGAGCAGCCGCAGCCGCTCGCCGATGTCGCGCGAGTTCGCGAAGTCCACCTCGAGCTTGCGCGGCACGCCGTTCTGGATCTCGGCGTTCACCTCCTGCACGAGCGACCCCGCGAAGCGCACGGCCGCGACCGGCAGGTCCACGCCGTCGGCGACCCCCTTCACGTCCTTCCGCTCGAGGAAGAGCTTGGCGTCGCGTCCCTCGTTCGCGACCATCACGGTGCACGTGAGGATGTCGCGCCGCCGCGTGCAGGTGCGGAACTCGAACGAGACCTCGGCGACCTTCACCGTGGTCACGACCTCGTCGCCCACGCGGCGCCCCAGGGCGCACGCCGATGAGGCGAGGGTCAGCGCGCCGAGGACGGCGCCGCGGAGTGAGGCAGGCAGGGCAGGCATGGCGTGCGGAAGTCCGTCGAGAGGTGAGCGTGCAAGGTGGTTACCCGGGGGCCCCGGCTCAAGGTTCCGCACGCGACGCTTGCCGCCGGCGAGGCCGACTCGCATCGTTGCGGGATGACCCACGCGAACGGGGCGCCGGAGCCGCCCCCGGACTTCGAGCGGCCTCCGCCGTCCCCGGCGTCGCTGATCCCCCCACGGACGGAGTATCGGCCGCCGTTGTCGCAGCGCTTCGGCGACGACAACACGATCGCGCCGACGGCCATGTACGCGGGGCTCGCGATGACCCCCGTCTTCGGGGTCATCGGCTTCCTGCTCGCGGACCTGCTCGCGATTCCAGGCAACTGGACGATCCCGTTCGCCATCGGCTGCGGCGTCTTCGGCGGGCTCACGGTGCTCTTCATCTCGATGGCGATTGCACGCCGGGCGGGGAAGACCGTGGGGGCCCTGATGATGCCGAGCGGCGCCACCACCCCCTACCAGCGCCAGTTCTCCGCCATCGACGCGCTCGCCGTGCAGGGGAGGGTGGACGAGGCGCTCGCCGCCTACGAGGCCGAGGTCGCCGCGGCCCCGGCGGACGTCGAGGTCATCGTGCGCACCGCCGACCTCTACATGGAACACAAGCGGACGCCGGCGCGCGCCGCGGAGCTGCTCCGCCGCATTCGCACCATCCCCGCCGCGCCGCCGGAGAAGATCCTCTATGCGTCGCACCGGCTGGTGGACCTGTACCTCGGTCCCCTCGCCGACCGCGGCCGCGCGATCGTCGAGCTGCGCGTCATCATCGAGAAGTTCCCAGGGTCCACCGCGGCGACCTTCGCCCGCGAGGGACTCGCCAAGCTCAAGCGCGAACTCCACGAGGACACGCACGGGCCGGCGTAGCGCGACGCCCTAGTCGTCCCCGCGCGTCCGCCGGTCGCGCTTCCGCGCGCCGTGCCGCTTCTTCGACTCGAGCCGGCGCTCCTTGCTCGCACGCGACGGCTTGGTGGCCCGCCGCACCTTGGGCACCACCAGCGCCTGCCGCACGATCGCCGCGAGTCGCGCCTCGGCCAGTTCGCGGTTCTGCGCCTGGCT
>JACQES010000061.1 GCA_016200495.1 Gemmatimonadota bacterium | reverse complement strand
GCCCCCCGCGTTCGAGCTCGACGAGCTCACCGTCGCCGACCTCTCCAACGGCATGGCCAAGGGGAAGTGGACGGCCGAGCGCCTCGTGCAGCTCTATTTCGGTCGCATGGACGCGATCGACGTCGCGGGCCCGACGCTCCGCGCGGTGCTCGAGCGCAATCCCGACGCGCTCGCGATCGCGCGGGAGCGCGACGCCGAGCGCAAGGCAGGCAAGCTGCGCGGGCCGCTGCACGGCATTCCCGTGCTCATCAAGGGGAACATCGACACCGCCGACCGGATGCAGACGACGGCGGGCTCGTACGCGCTCGCGGGCAAGCCGGCGCCAAAGGACGCGTTCCTCGTCGAGCGGCTGCGTGCGGCCGGCGCGATCATCCTCGGCAAGACCAACCTGAGCGAGTGGGCCAACTTCCGTTCGACGCATTCGTCGAGCGGCTGGAGCGGCATGGGCGGCCAGACGCGCAACCCGTACGCGCTGGACCGCAGTCCGTCGGGGTCGAGCTCGGGCTCGGGGAGCGCCGGCGCCGCCAACCTGGCCGCGCTCACGATCGGCACCGAGACCGACGGCTCGATCACGTCTCCGTCGTCGGTCAACGGCCTCGTGGGCATCAAGCCGACCGTCGGCCTCGTGAGCCGGAGCGGCATCGTCCCGATCTCGCACTCGCAGGACACCGCGGGCCCGATGTGCCGCACGGTGCGCGACGCCGCGCTCCTCCTCTCGGCCATCACCGGCGTGGACGCGCGCGACGGCGCCACCGCGGCGCAGGCGGGCAAGGTGGGCGACTACATGGCGGCGCTCGTGCCCGACGCCCTCAAGGGCAAGCGCATCGGGATTCCACGCAAGGTCTACTATGGCTATCACCCCGCCGTGGACGCGCTCGCCGAGCAGGCGATCAGCGCGCTCAAGGCGGCGGGCGCGGTGATCGTGGACCCGGCCGACCTGCCCGGCGCGGGCAAGTACGGCGACGAGGAGTTCGAGGTGCTGCTCTACGAGTTCAAGGCCGACATGGCCGCCTACCTCGCGTCACGCGGCGCCTCGACGACGATGCGCACGATGGACGACCTGATCGCGTTCAACGCGAAGGACAAGGCGCGCGAGCTCGCGATCTTCGGCCAGGAGATCATGGAGCTGTCCGCGAAGAAGGGCCCGCTCACCGACGCCGCGTATCGGAAGGCGCGCAACGAGTGCGTGGACCGCGCGCGCACGCACGGCATCGACGCGATCATGGCGCGCCTCAAGCTCGACGCCTTCATGGCCCCCACCAACGGCCCGGCCTGGCTCATCGACCACGTGAACGGCGACGCGGGCAACGGCGGCTCGAGCACGCAGCCCGCCGCGGTGGCCGGCTATCCGAGCATCACCGTGCCCGCGGGGCTCGTGCACGGGCTGCCGGTCGGCATGCAGTTCTGGGGCAAGGCGTGGAGCGAGGCGACGCTCATCGGCATCGCCTACGGCTTCGAGCAGGCCACGAAGGCGCGCCGGGCGCCGACGTTCGCGGAGCACGCGATGGCGCCGTAGTGCTACGCCCCGAACTGCCGCAGGTGATGGTCGAGGTGCTTGTACTGGAGCACCCCCCACTCCTCGGGGGTCATGTCGCCGAAGAAGAAGTGGGGCGCGGTCGTGATGCCGGCGCGCCCCGCCGCCTGGAACCGGTCGAGTGCCGCGAGGAGCCGCGCCCGCTCGGCGTCCAGCTCCTTCTGCGTCGCCTGCATGTCGAGCTCGGCCGCGGTGGGCGCGTTCTGGATCATCGGCCTGTCGTCGCCCAGGGCGATGCGCCGCACCACGCCGCCGATGATGCGCCCGAGAAAGGAGCGCTTGGTCGTCATCTCGCCCAAGGCGAGCTCGAGCCCCATGGCCATGTGCGCCGTCGCCTGCGCGACGTTCATCTTGCCCCAGCGCGCCGCGCTGTCGGCGCGCAGCGTGCCGACGCGCTGCCGCACCTCGGCCTGGCGGGCGGGATCGAACAGGTGAATGGTCGCGGCCATGGCATGTCCTCGCGGGGGATGACGACGAGCAGGAGCATACGTCCGCGCGCGGTCGGCGCCAGTCCCGGCGGGCCCCGACGTCTTCACGGGACGCTCACGCCGTCGCGCGTTGACCGCACGCGTGGCGACGCCTAGTCTGCGGAGCATTCCGTGCCCCTGCGCGTGTCGCCACCCCCGCGCATTGCCCTCCCTGACCCTGCGCCGGGCGTCCGCCGCATGCGCATTGCGTTCCCTCGTCCTCCTCGGTGCCGAGCCGGTGCCGTCGCCGTGCTCGCCGCGGGCCTCGCCCTCGCGGCCGGCGCGCGCGACGTGCGCGCGCAGGGGGCGGGCCCGAACGTGTCCGCGCCGTCGTTGCTCGGCATCCAGCTCCTCGGCGCGCAGCTCAACATCATCTCGCAGTACCTCGCGCCGTTCGACAGCCCGTACGCGGGCACCAACAGCCTCGTCGCCACGGGCGACCTGAAGACCAGCCACGCCTACGGCGCCTACCTCGGCGCGCGCCTGGGCGCAGGGTTCAGCGCCTACGTGGACCTCGAGATGATCCGCGGCGAGGGGGTGGGGCACGTGCTGGGCCTGGGCGGCCTCACCAACGGTGACGTCATCCGGCAGGGGAGCGCGGATCTCGGCAGCGGCCCGTACATCGCCCGCATCTTCCTCAAATACACCACCGGAATCGGCGCTGAGCGCGACACGCTCGCCCGCGCGCAGGACCAGGTCGCGGAGATCGTCCCGTCCCGCCGGCTCGAGGTGGTGGCGGGGCTGCTCGCCGTCACCGACCTGTTCGACCAGAACCGCTACGCCAACACGACGCGGCACCAGTTCATGAACTGGGGGCTGTTCCAGAACACGGCGTGGGACTTCGCGGCCGACACGCGCGGCTACTCCAACGGCGTGGCGGTCTCGCTCATCTCGCCGCAGTGGACCATGCGGGGCGGCGTCTTCCAGATGCCGACGCGCGCCAACGGCAACGAGTTCGACAGCAAGCTGGGCGAGGCGTTCGGCGTGCAGGGCGAGGTGCAGTGGACATCGCGCGCTTCGGGCACGGTGCTGCGCGGGCTCGCCTTCCTCAATTCGGCGCGCATGGGCAACTACGATGCCGCCCTCGCCGCCACGCGCCCGAGCAACGCGCCGCCCGACGTGACCGCCAACGACCGGCCGGGTCGCCGCAAGTACGGCGTCGGGCTCAACATCGAGCAGCCGCTGGCCGACAGCGGCGAGACGGGCCTCTTCGCGCGCATCGGCTGGAGCGACGGCCGCAACGAGAGCTTCGCCTTCACCGAGGTGGACCGGCACGTTAGCGTGGGCGTGCAGGTGAGCGGTGCGCGCTGGGGGCGCGACGGCGACCGGCTCGGCATCGCCGCCGTCGACCACGGCCTGTCGCACGAGCACCGGGATTACCTGGCCGCCGGGGGCCTCGGCTTCCTGCTCGGCGACGGCAAGCTCACCTACGGCGACGAGCGGATCTTCGAGGCGTACTACCGGTTTCGGCTGGGGTCCGCCGTCGAGGTCGGGCCCGACCTGCAGCTGATCGAAAATCCCGGGTACAACCAGGATCGCGGGCCGGCGGCGGTCCTCTCGCTTCGGCTCAACCTGCGCTACTAGCGACGCGGCCGGGCGTCGCCGTAAGGCCAACCAGTCAGGCCGATGCCGGCGCCACGGCCGGCGCGCGGAACCCGCGCACCAGCAGCCAGAGCGCCAGCGTCAGGTGCACGAGGCCGAGCGGGGCGAGGAGCAGGAAGTCCACCGTGATCCCCCAGAGTGGCCGCGTGACCGACACGAGCTGCAGCGCGCCGGCGAGCATCCCGAGCGCGCCGAACGCGCGCGGCACGAGCGCGGTGCGGTAGAGCGTGAGGTAGAAGAGCACCACGCTCACGCCGCTCAGGATGAGCCCCGTGTAGTGCGCCCAGTTGCGCGACTGGCCGACCGTGGTGCGCATGGCCTCGAACACCGCGACGTTCGCGCCCGTCGCGCCGCCGGCCGCGGTGTACGCCTCGCTCATCGAGCGCAGCGTGAGCAGGTGCTGCCCCTCGACGATGAGCAGCACGGCGCACACGATGCAGATCGCGAGGTAGCCGAGCGCGAGCGTGGGCGCGGTGCGCCGGAAGGGCGCCCATGCCACGACGCCCGACGCGACGCCGGCGAGCGCGGTGACGAGCATCAGCACGACGCCGAGCGCCATGCCGTCGGCGTGCAGCGCGGCGTTGGCGAGGAAGCCGGGCGCCGCGAAGACGGGGTCGAGCAGGCGGAAGTTGTAGATGGGCGCGAGCACCATCTCGACCAGCAGCGTCAGGCCGACGATGCGCCCCGCGCGGAGGTCGTCCGCCGCGCCGCTCACGGCGCGGCCGGCTTCGCCCAGTGCGGCGCGCTGCTCCACGCGGCGGGGTCGAAGAGCGCGTCGGGGAGCGCCGGATCGGCCTTCCAGTCGAGGTACTCCTCGACCTGCACCAGCTTGCCCTGCACGTAGAAGTCGCAGCGCGTCGCGAGCAGCCCGCGGCCCGCCGGCTTCACCGCGCCCAACCGCATGTCCATGAGCGGCGCGCCGGCCACCGGCACGAAGATCGCGCGCAGCACCATCAGGTTCTCTGCATCCACCCAGAACTGCGGCGACGTCGTGTCGGCGGCGCTCGTCGCGCCGACGATCCACACGGCGCGGCCGTCCCACGTGCCGCGCACCGTCGCGCGCGTGAAGTCCACCTTGGTGGGCGCAAGCTCGGCCATCGTCCGCTCCACCGGCTGCACGTACGCCGCCTCGACCAGCGGAATGAGCGCGTTGCCCCCCGCGCGATACGCCACCTGCTTGCCGCCGCGGAAGGCGCGGAGCGAGTCGGCCGTGTAGAGCACGCCGTTCCCCTGCGCCGGGTCACCGGTGTCGATGCGGAGCTGCGTCGTGCCCCCTTCGGGCGCGCGGATGCTCTCATACCACGTCGTCACCGTCGGCTTCCCGTCGGGCGCGAAGGTGGTGGTCTTCTGCACGAAGGTGAGCGTGCGGTACCAGGTGCCGTCGTACTTGGCGCGCATCGCGCGCACGACGTCGGCGCCAGTGGCGGGGGCGGCCGGGGTGCCGCGGCCGAGGGCGGCACAGCCCGCGAGGACGAGGGCGGCCAGCGGGAGGAGGGCGGACGAGCGAAGGCGCATGCGTGCTGGTCGCTAGGGGAGAGGGCAGAAGGGTGCGGGAGGGCGCTCGGAAGCACTACGTCCGGATCTGGCGGCGAGTTGCACGGTGCGGCCGGCGGACGCGCACGAGCACCCTAGCGATCGATCCACCCCACGATCGTCCGCGTCACCTGCTCCGCCGCGTCATGCTGCACGAAGTGCCCCGCGGTCGGGATCGTCACCAGCGTCAGCTCGCGCTCCACGAACTCCCAGCTCCCGTTGAGCGCCCCGGCGAGCAGGAACGGGTCCTTGAGCCCGTGGATCATGAGCACCGGCGCCTGCACCTTCACCACCGGCGTCTCGTCGAGCGTGTACGGCTCGCGCGGGTAGTTGCGCTGGTAGTACGCCGCCATCGCGTCGAAGTCGGAGCGGCGGAACGCCTCGACGTACTTGGCCTTCGCCTCCGGGTTGGCCACCCACCCCGCGAGTCCCTCGGCCGTCAGCCTCGCGCCCGCGCCCGGCAGCTGCATGGTGCGCGCGTACTGGCTGTTCTTCGCCTGCACGGGGTTGTTCACCAGCTCGCGCCGCAGCGCGCGGATGTGCGGCAGGTTGAGGATCACCAGCTTCTCCACCGCCTGCGGCTGCGTCGTCGCCACGGCCCACGCCACCGCGCCGCCCCAGTCGTGGCCGACGACGATCGCCTTCTCGCGCCCGGCGCTCCGGATCACCGCCAGCACGTCGCCCACGAGCAGCGCCATGTCGTACTGCTCGGCCCCCTTCGGCTTGTCCGACAGGTTGTAGCCGCGCTGGTCCATCGCGACCACGTAGTGATCGCGCGCGAGCGCGTCCATCTGGTTGCGCCACGTGTACCAGAAGTCGGGGAAGCCGTGGATCAGCACCACGAGCGGCTTGGCGGGGTCGCCGAGCGCGGCGTAGTGGATCTTCACGCCATTCGAGTTGGCGTAACCGTCGGTGACGCGCCCCATCAGGGTGGCGCCCGCGCTCGTGGCCGACGTGCCCGCGTTCGGCGCGCGTGTCGCTTGCGCGCGCGCGACGTGCGAGGTCGTCACCGTGGCCATCGTCGCGGCGAGGACGGCGATGAGCAGGTGCGTCTTCATCGGAAGCCGAGGGTGCGGGGCGGGCGTCCGCGCCGGCAGTAGCCGGGCGGCCGTCGCTCCAACCTACCGGCGACCCGCCCACCGCGCGAAGCGGGCCGCGATCGCCGGGCGCGCGATCCCGCCCGCCGCGCCCGAGCCGCCGGAACGCTCTCCCCCGCCCTCCCTCGCTCAGGGACTCGCCGCCACGTGCACGTCGCGCGCCCCGCCCAGCCACTCGACCGGAAGCCCACGCGCGCGCAGCCGCGCCACGAGCGCCACGCGTTCCCCGTTCGCGATCGGCCGGCCGACGAGCGCCGCACTGTACAACCACCGATGCGACGGCGCATACACCGCGAGCGCCGGCGGCAGGTCGGGGGTCTCGACCTCCATCACCAGCAGCGAGTCGGTGCCGACGCGCACCCAGCGCTCGCCGCGCACCAGCCGCGCCGCGCGCGTGGCGTTCGCCGCGTCGCGCACGTGCGCGAGGAGCGGCCCGCTGCCCGGCGCCGCGTAGAGCGGCCGCGCGTTCGCGCCGAACCACCCGGCCCCGCCCGCGCCGCTCGTCGGCAGCGTGAGCACGCCGGCCGCGACCTGGCCCCCGCCGCACTGCGCGTCCAGCCACTGTGCGAGCCGCGCCGTGCTCCCGGGCGCCTGTCCCGTCTCGAGCAGCACCCACTGCCCGCCCACGCGCACCGCCCCCGCAGCGCCCGTGAAGGGCGGGAAGGTCACGAACGCATCGCCCACCACGCGCGCCGAATCGAGCGGCGCCGCCCACATCGGCCGCCGCTGCGTCGCGAGGAAGGTCCGCGCCACCGTGTCGCTGATGATGAACGAGTCCGCCGGCGCCGCCGCGTTGACCGCCAGCTGGAGCACGGTCTGCCGCTGGTACGGTCGCCCCACGCGGTACGTGTCGCGCTGGCGCGGGAGCAGCAACCCCGGCGCCATCGGCGCCCAGTTCGACCACCAGATCTCCACCGCATGCCGGCCCCATGGCGCGAGGCCATAGTCGTCGGTCTCGTCCACCATGAACCGCACGAACGCGGGCAGTCCGTCGCTCGGGCGGAAGCACCACGTCGCGGCGTAGCCATCCACGGTGCCGGCCACGCGCGCGTGCAGCACGCCGTTCACGATCGTGTCAGGCAGCGCCCGCAAGCCACCCGCATCGCGCGCCGCCAGCAGCATCCGCTCCGGTGCGAACGCGAACAGCTGCCGCCGCGTCTCGACGTACGCCACGCTGAGCGGCACGGTGCTCGTCGTGCCTCCCGCGCCCAACGTGCTCCGCGCCCCGATCGTGTCCACCACGATGTCCACCGACGCCGCCTCGCTCGGCGGATAACTCCGCGTGTTCCGCCACGCGCGCGCGCCGTAGTCCACCAGCGACGCGGCGCGCTCGAAGCTCAGGATGTTCGGCGCCGACGCGGCGGTCCATGAAAGCTGCAGCCACTGCAGCATGGACGTCGTGCGCACCGTGCGGATGGCGCGGAGCGCGGAGTCACCGCCCATGCGGGTGATGGCGCGCGTGACGATGGCGACCGCGCGCGGGTCGTCGGCGACGGGCGCGGGCAGGGACCGGGGCGCGGCGATCGACGCGGCGCCCAACAGGACGGAGAGGGCAGGCAGGACCATCGGCAGGGCGTGAGTGGGGGGACGTGAGGCAACCAGCCTCGTTCGACCCTCCGCGCGGGCGCGGGGTTGCCCGCCTACCCCACCCCGAGGCTCGCGAGCGCCGCCTGGCGGTCGCCGTGCACGGTCACCACCACCACATCGCCCGCCGCACTCCAGCGCAACGCGTGCGTGATGGCATCATGGTCCTCGTGGACGATCGACACCGCCTGCTCGGCGGCGCCACAGCGCGTGAGTTCCGCCGCGAGGACCGCGGAGACCTCTCCCGGTCCTCGCCCCCGCGCAAACCGCGCCATCTCCTTCACCACCACCAGGTCCACCGGCACCGTCGTCCACGCCGCGCGCGCGAGCGCCCTGAGCGCCTCGTCGTTCCGGTCCCCCGCCGTCCCGATCACCACCGCGCGCCGCCGCGCCGGGATCGCGCGCGTGGCCTCGAGCAGCGCCGTCAGCGCCGCCGCGTTGTGCGCGTAGTCCACGATCACCTCGACCCCGCGCACCTGGTGCCGCTCGAACCGCCCGGGGTTGTCGTCGGCGCGGCGCCCGAACGCGCGCAGGGCATCGGCCACGATCGTCATCGGCACGCCCAGCGCGGAGGCCGACGCCGCGGCCGCGAGCGCATTCGCCACGTTGAAGCGCGCCGCGCCATTGAGCGCGCTCGGCAGCTCCGCCACCGCCACCACCGGCTCGTCCCCCGCCGCGCTCCGGCGCACCAGCCACCCGCCGACGATGGTCCACGCTTCCGCCGCCCGCCACAGCTGTCCCTCCGACGGCGCCGGCACCTCGGCGGCCGCAGCCTCGGCCAGCGCCTGGCTCGCGAGCACGTCGGCGGTGGCGAGCGCGGCCACGCGCACGAGCGGGTGGTCCGGGTCGAGCGAGCACCAGACGATGCGCGCCCCCGTCGCCGGGCCGAGCTGCCGGAGCGCGGCATCCTCGGCATTGAGCACGAGCGTGCCGTTGCTCCGCACCACGCGCGCCACCGTGAGCTTCACCTCCGCGAGGCTCGCCACGTCGTGGATGCCGTAGTCGCCGAAGTGGTCGGCCGCGACGTTGGTCACCACCGCCACGTCGGCCTCGTACATCGCGAGCCCGCGGCGCAGGATCCCGCCGCGCGCCGTCTCGAGCACCGCCGCGCGCGCGCGCGGCTCGCGCAAGGCGAGGCGCGCCCCCGCCGGGCCCGAGTAGTCGCCGGCGTCCACCAGCACGCCGTCCACGTAGACCCCGGTCGTGCTCGAGACCGCCACCGACCCGACCGCCTCGCGCAGGATCGCCGCGAGCATGCGGACGGTGGTGGTCTTGCCGTTCGACCCGGTCACCAGCGCGATCGGGATCCGGTCGTGCAGCATCCACGCCACCGTGTCGGGGTCGGGCGCCTGCGCCAGCGGCCAGGTGCGCGCCGTCTCCCCCGTGCCCACCGACACCGTGTCGTTGTCGATGAGCACCGTGATGCCCCGGAGGCGCGCCTCGCGCACCAGCGCGGCGAGGTGCGGCACGCGCTCCCCCTCGGCCAGCACGCCGATCGCGTTGGCGGCGTCGAGCACGCTCGGCGCGTCGTGCACCGCGGGGCCGCCGTGCGCGGCGCGCACGCGGGCCTCGCCGCGCGCCCACGCCCGCTCGTTGAGCTCCGTGGCGCTCATGAGCGCGTCCACGGGTGCCTTGATGAAGCAGCTCGCGCCCGTGGCCGAGCGCCGCCAGGCTGGCTGCACCGCCCACTTGAGCACGGCGGCGAGCGCCAGTGCCTCGTCGCGCCACGCGGCGAGGAACGAGTCGAGGAGCGCACGCTCGTCCGCCGTCACCTCGACGTCGATCACCGCCCCGGGATCGTCGCCGAAGCGGTTGGGCCCCATCAGGCGACGCGAGTCGACGATCGCGGGAGACGCGAACTCGCTCGCGCGCCCATCATGCACGTGGGTCATCCCCGGGGGGCCATGGCCTCTAGTCGTCCGCGGTGCGCGCGAGGATCACGCCGCGCTCATCACGGATGATCGACGCCTCGTCACCCAGCAGGCGCGCGGCGCGCACCGGTTCCACCACCACCGGCGACGGCGCCGGACGCGGCGCGCTCGCTCCCTTCACCTCGTCGTCGGCCGGGGCGATGTCGATCACCTGCGCGCGCGGCACGGCGCGCGCCTCGCGCTGCGCCTGCGCCACCGGTTCCGCCTCGCGCGCCGCCGCCCCGCCGGCGCGGAAGTTCACGATCTGCTTCCACCCGCGCGCCAGCGCGTCGGCGAAGACCAGCAGCAGGTCGCCCGGCTGCGCCATGCGGAGCGCGGCGTCGATCGCCTGCTGCTCGTCCACGATCACCGTGATCCGGTCGGCGGCCACGCCGTGCGCGGCGAGGGCGGCGGCGAGCATCCGCGGCACTTCCTCCTCGCCGCGGCCGCGCAGCGGGTCGTCGCGCCGGCACACGTAGTGGTCGAACCGCCCGCGCGCCGCCACCTCGGCGATCGCGCGGATGTCCTCGTCGCGCCGGTCGCCGGGGGCCGACAGCACGAGCAGGCGGCGCCCCTTCACGTCGAGCCGGTTGGCCAGCTCGCACAGCTCGTTGACCGCGTGCGCGTTGTGGCCGTAGTCGAACAGCACGCGGAACGGATGCTGGTCGTACACGTTGAGCCGCCCCGGCGCCTGGAAGAAACTCGTGTCGAAGGTGCGGAGCCCGTGCCGGATGTCCTCGAGCTTGACCCCCATCGCGAACGCCATCGCCGCGGCGAACATCGCGTTCTGCACGTTGTGCAGTGCCTTCCCCTCGAGCGTGGCGGGAATCAGGTGCGTCCACAGCAGGGGGATGTGCGCCCCCTTGTCGTAGATCGTGATCATCTCGCCGTTCACCCCCTTCTCGAGGGCGATCGCGCGCCCGCCGGCGCGGATGTGCTCGCGGACGAGCGCGTGGCCCGGGTCCATCGTCACGTAGCAGACGTGCCGCGCCTCGGTGTACGCCGCCATGCGCAGCGTGAGCGGGTCGTCGGCGTTGAGCACCGCCGTGTCGCGCGCGATCTCCGCCACCGTGCGCTTGACCTCGGCCAGCTGCTCCACCGTGTCGATCCCCTTCTGCCCCAGGTGGTCGGGCTGGACGTTGAGCACCGCCCCCACGTCCACGTGGCGCATCGCCATGCCGGCGCGGAGCAGGCCGCCGCGCGCGGTCTCGAGCACCGCGACTTCCACCTGCGGGTCGCTCAGCACGATGCGCGCCGCCGTGGGGCCGGTCATGTCCCCCTCCACGGTGCGCTGGCCGTCGATGTAGACGCCGTCGGTGGTGGTGAGCCCCACGCGCTTGCCCGCGAGCTTGTGGATGTGCGCGAGCATGCGGACGGTGGTCGTCTTGCCGTTGGTCCCCGTCACCGCCGCGATCGGGATCGTCGCCGCGCGCTCCCGCGGGAAGAGCATGTCGATGACCTTGCCCGCCACGTCCCGCGGCCGCCCCTCGCTCGGCGCCATGTGCATGCGGAAGCCGGGCGCCGCGTTCACCTCGCAGATCGCCCCGCCCACGTCCTTGTACGAGCGCGTGATGTCGGGGGTGAGGAAGTCCACGCCCCCCACGTCGAGCCCGATCGCCTGGATCGCGCGCACCGCCATCTCGACGTTGTCGGGGTGCACGACGTCGGTCACGTCGGTCGCGGTGCCGCCCGTGCTGAGGTTGGCGGTCAGGCGGAGCAGCACCTCGTCGCCCGCGGCCGGCACCGACGCCGGCGTCATCTCGCGCTTGGCGAGCAGCCCGAGCGCCTGGTCGTCGAGCTCGATGCGCGTCAACACCTTCTCGTGGCCGATGCCGCGGCGCGGGTCCTGGTTCACGAGGTCCACCAGCTGCGCCACGGTGTGCACGCCGTCGCCCACCACGTGACCGGGCATGCGCTTGGCCGCGGCCACCAGCTCGCCGTTGACCACGAGCATCCGGTGGTCGTGCCCCGTGATGAAGCTCTCGACGATCACGCTCCGCGAATGCTCCTGCGCCCGGTGGAAGGCGGCCCGCACCTCGTCCGGCGTCATCAGGTTGACGGAGACGCCGCGCCCGTGGTTCGCGTTGTACGGCTTGCATACCACCGGGTAGCCGATCCGTTCCGCCGCGCCCACCGCGCGCGACTCCGACTGCACGAGCCGCTGGCGCGGCACCGGCAGCCCCAGGTTCGCGAGGATCTTGTTCGTCTCCTCCTTGTCGCTCGCGATTTCCACCGCGATGTGCGGCGTGCGGCTCGTGACCGTCGCCTGGATCCGCTGCTGGTGCTTGCCGTAGCCCAGCTGGATCAGCGACTGGTCGTTGAGGCGGATCCACGGGATCTCGCGCGCCTCGGCCGCGTGCACGATGCTCGCCGTCGAGGGGCCGAGGGCGCGCCGCTGCGCATAGCGGATGAACTCGTCGCGCGCCGCGTCCCAGCTCCACCCCTCGGGCAGCGGCTCGGCGCGGAGCGACGCCGGCAGGAGCGCGGTGAGCAGCGTGAGCGCGACATCGGCCGCCTCGTGCCCCACGTCCTCCTGCTCGTACTCGAACACGACGTCGTACACGCCGGGACGGCCGGCCTCGCGCGTCTTGCCGAACGTCACCTTGACCGCCGCCGCGTTCTGCAGCTCGATCGCGACGTGCTCGAGCACGTGGCCGAGCCACGTCCCCTCGTCCTCCGTCATGCGCCGCACGAAGCCGCCCGGCTCGCCGTACGAGCAGCCATGGTCGGCGAGCCCCGGCAGCGCCGCGAGCAATGCATCCACGAATCCCTGCCCGAGCCGCATCGTCGGCCACTGCTCGAGCGGGCCCAGGTCGAGCTCGAGGCGGATGACGGGGAAGTGCGCGTAGTGGCTCGGACCGACGTAGGTCGAGCGATCGAGGATCTTCATGGAACGCGCGGTCGCGAAAGGGTGGGGAGAGGGAGACGGCCGGCGCGCGCGGGCGCTGGCCTAGTCGTCCAGCACGAGCGTGCGCGCGAGGTGCGCCGTGCGCGTGGCGAGGTGGTACGTCGCCCCCGGCGCGAGGAGGTGCACGCGCACGTCGGACATCGTGATCGCCTGTCCCGGCGCCGCCTGGTGGATCGTGTTGAGCCCCATGCGCGACGCATCCACGATCGTCACCGCGCCGGCGCCCATCACATCCACCGTGCCGTCGGGGCTGATGATCGCGGCGGTGTTCTCGTCCACGCCCAGCCCGAGGCACTCCGGGATAAGCGCCACCGCCGTCAGCAGCCGGCCCAGCCGGTCGCGCTCGCGGAAGTGCTGGTCCACGATCACGCCGTCGAGGAAGCCGAAGCCGCCGGCGAGCGTCACCATCCCCATCCGCGGACTCGCCCCCTCGTCGCCGCGCGCGATCATGTGGCGCGACAGGATCGCCGCCCCGGCCGACGTCCCCGCGACCGACACCCCCTGGTGGAACCGCTCGCGCATCAGGTGGTGGGCCGGGGTCCCGCCGAGGATGCTCGCCAGCTTGAGCTGGTCGCCGCCGGTGATGAAGAAGCCGGTCGCGAACGCCAGCTCCTCGAGCCAGTCGGCGTCGTCGCAGTCGCTCCGCTCGCGGAACTCGATCGACCGCGCGCGCGCGACGCCCAGCTTCTCGAACGCCCGCGCGAACCACGCCCCCATCCCCGGCTCGTTGGATGCCGTCGGGATCACCGCGATCCGCGCGTCAGCGCCGCCACAGAGCCCGATGAAGCGCTCGAGGATCTCGTCGCTGCTCAGCTTTCCGCCGATGGGGATCAGGGTGCCGCGCGTCGGGGCGAACGCCATGCGTTTCCGGGACTGGAGACCTGATGGACCGCGATAGTGCCAAGTTAGCGCCGTTCGCCACCCCGCCGCGAGGCAGGAGTGTCCCCCGCTTGCCTTGCGGCCGGCCCCTCGCTCGACTTCGGGGTCTCCATTCCGCCGACCGCCCGCATGGAAATCCGCGACCCCGCCGTCTTCCTCGACTACCTCGCGAGCACGCACCAGCGCACGCGCCGCCTCCTCCCGCTCATCCCGCCCGACGACATCGAGTGGGCGCCCAAGGCCGGGTGGTTCTCGCTCGGCGGCATCGTGCGCCACCTGGCCGGCATCGAGCGCTTCATGTACGCGGAGACGGTTTGCGGCCGGCCCAGTGCCTACCCCGGACACGGGCGCGACCTCGCCGACGGCCTGGACGGCGTGATCGCCTACTACGACCGCCTGCACGCCGAGTCGCGCGCGCTCTTCGCCGCGCTCACCCCCGAGCAGTTCGCCGGCCGCACCACCACGCCCGGCGGCGCGACCATCACCACCTGGAAGTGGCTGCGCGCGATGTTCGAGCATGAGGCGCACCACCGCGGGCAGCTCTACCTCATGCTCGCGCTGCGCGGCGTCGAGACTCCGCCCATCTACGGCCTCACGGCCGAGGAAGTGGAGGCGCGGTCACGGCGCGCGTGACGTGGCGGCAACGTGGGCGCGCCGCGGGCTCGTCCGCACCGGCGAGTTGAGCCGCGCCTCCCTTGCCCCGCAGGCGCGCACGCCGCCAACGTTCGCCGCGATCCTCCCACCACGGGCCCCGACATGACCGCTCGATTCGCGCGCTGGAGCTGGCGCCTCGCCGTCGCCCTCCTCGTTCCGCTCCACGCCCGCGCCCAGGGCGCCGACCCCATCGCCGAGGTGCGCAAGGCGAGCGCCGAGACGTGGGCGGCCGTCACGAAGCACCTGCTCTCGGGCGACATCACGGGCCTCGCGTCGCTCTGGACCGCCGACGGGCTCCTCATCTCCGCCGGTTCGCCTAACATCTCCGGCGCCGCCAACATCGAGGCGAACGTCAAGCGCCAGGCGGCGCAGGTCAAGTTCCTCGCCTTCTCGCACGTGACGCAGACGCTCGAGGCCTCGGGGGACCTCGCGCTCGAAACCGGCACGCAGACCGCCACCGTGCAGGTGAACGGCCAGAAGCCGATGACCTCCACCAGCCGCTACGTGATCGTCTATCGCCGCGAGAAGGGCGCGTGGCGCACCCGCCTCGACATGGAAACGCCGGCCCCCGCCCCGGCGCGCGCCATGCCCCAGCCCCGTTCCCACGACTGATCATGTCGACCGCCCTCGTCCGCTCCCTCGCGCTCGCCCTCCTCGCCGCGGCCCCGGCCGCGTTCGCCCAGGCGCCCGGCTGCTCCCCCATGCCCCCCGGCGCGGTGCGCCCCGGTCCCGCCTTCTCGTTCAACACGGTCAAGCCGGGGATCATCCACGCCGTCGGCACCGGCACGATGGCCGTCGGCGCCAATGCGTCCATCATCGTGAACGAGCGCGACCTCGTGCTCGTGGACGCCGGCCTCTCGCCCGCCGCGCTCTGCGTGCTGCTCGAGGAGCTCAAGACGCAGACGCCCAAGCCGGTGCGCACCGTCATCCTCACGCACTTCCACTTCGACCACGCGCACGGCAGCCAGGTCCTGGGCCCCGACGTCGAGATCATCGGGTCGTCGTTCACGCGCGCCCAGCTCGCGGCCGGCAACTCCGTGCGCGGCCGCGGCTACGAGAACTTCATCAAGACGCTCCCGGCGCAGGTCGCCGCGGCCAAGGCCGCCCGCGACACCGCCACCGACCCCAGGCGCAAGGACGCCCTCGCGGCCCGCATCACCCTGCTCGAGCAGGAGATCCTCGCCGACGCCGCCGTGATTCCCACCACGCCCACGCTCACGGTCGACGACCACCTCACGCTCTACCGCGACGGGCGCGAGATCCAGGTGCGCTACATCGGCCGCGCCCACACGGGGGGCGACCTGATCGTCTACCTGCCGCGCGAGCGCGTCGTCTGCACCGGCGACATGCTCACCGTCGGCGTCCCGTTCCTCGCCGACGGCTTCGTGCGCGAGTGGCCCGCGACGCTCGACCGGCTCAAGCAGCTGAACTTCGACGTCGTGCTCCCCGGGCACGGCGCGGCGTTCAAGGATCGCGAGCGGATCGACTGGCTGCAGGCCGTGCTCGGCGACCTGCAGACGAAGGTGACGGCGCTGCACGACGCCAAGGTGTCGGTGGCCGACGCCGCGAAGCAGCTCGACATGCGCGCGCACGCCGGGCACTATCCGGGCCTCGCGAACGTCGGCTTCGACCCGAGCGCCGTCGAACGGATCTACGCCCTGCTCGACGGGAAGTGATCACCGTCGTTCCCACCCTCGCGTTCATGGCGGAGGTCTACCGCCTCCCGCGCGAGGGTGGCCCCCGCTCGCCGCGCTTCGCGTCGTACACGTCGAAGGTGGCGACGGGCTTCGGCCTCGCCGCATACAACCCCATGGCCGGCCCGCACGCGCTCGAGGCGGTGGAGGCGCTGCTGGCGCTTGACGCCGAGCACCTCGCGCAGGACGTGGCGGCCGACACGGTGCGGCGCTGCGCCTTCACCGGCGACGTGACGCTCGCGGTCGTGCTGTGCGCGCCCGGACTCTGGACCGATCGCGTGGCGAGCGAGGTGCGGCATCGCACCACCGGCGATCGCACCGAGGGGCGCGGCCTCGTGCTCCAGTGGACCCGGGAAGTCCCCACCGCCGACGGCGTGCGCATCGAGGCCGTGGCCGAGACGGTGCGCGTGGTGCACGGTGCGCTGCACGGCGCGCCGCGCACGGTGCGCAGCGTGCTCGCGCGCGAGGGGGTCGCGTACGCGCTCGCCGGCGGGCCGCTGGCGCCGCTCGCGGAGGCGGAACGGAACGCCCTCGCCGACGCCCTCGACATCATCGGCGACAGCCCGAACGCGGGCGACATCGTGGCCATCGCGCACGGCGACGAGGTCGCGATCGCCCTCGGCTACACGCCGCTCGGTGCTCGCCGATGCCGGTGACCTCGCGCTGCCCGAGACGCCGGAGGCCGCGGCGCTGATCACCGCGGGCGTCGGCCGCGTGATCGCCGCCGGACAACGGCCGCTCGCCCTCGGCGGCGATCACTCGGTGACCTTTCCCGTGTTGCGCGCCATCCATGCCGCGTTCGGCCCCGTCACGATCCTGCACGTGGACGCGCACAGCGACCTCTACCACGAGTTCGAGGGCGACCCGTTCTCGCACGCCTGCCCGTTCGCGCGCATCATGGAGGCGGGACTCGCGTCGCGCCTCGTGCAGGTGGGGATCCGCACCCTCAACGCGCACCAGCGCGCGCAGGCCGCGCGCTTCGGCGTCGAGGTGATCGACATGCGCGCCTGGGCGGCGGGCGCGCGACCCGCGCCGCTGCACGGACCGGTCTACTGCTCGATCGACCTCGACGGGCTCGACCCCGCGCACGCGCCGGGGGTGAGCCATCGCGAGCCCGGCGGCCTCACGGTGCGCGAGGTGCTCACCGTCGTGCAGGCGCTGCCCTCTCCGCTCGTCGGCGCCGACGTGGTCGAGTACAACCCCGACGTGGACCTGGGCGGCGTGACCGCGCACGTCGGCGCCAAGATCGCGTCCGAGCTCGCCGGGCAGATGCTCGGCTGACACAGCGCGACGCTTACGGCGCGCGCCGGCGGACCTGCGTCGGCACGCGGTGGCTGGCACTCCGATCGCGCGCGGCTTGCCGCTCAGTCGAGCGGCCGCAGGTCCGGCTCGACGAATCCCGTGCGCGCCGCCCACGACATGAGGCGCGGCTTGGTCCAGTGCCGGAGCGGCAGCGAGCGATCGGTGAGCGCGGCCACGACGCGCGTCGCGATGGCGCCGGGGCCGAGCGCCGGGTCGAGTTGCGCCACTTCGCGCGCGACGGCCCAGGCGTAGAAGTGCGTGAGCGTCTCGTGGTAGCCGCCGTCGGGGGTCTGCGCCACGCCGTGCGCGGCGTTGAAGCGGCGGATGGCGTCGCGCAGCACGTCGAGCGCGCGCGGGCCGTCGCGCAGCACGACGGCCGTGCCGACCGCCACGTGCGCGGCGTGCGTGAACTCGGCGCGCGCGAGCGTCGTGGCCTCGAAGCGCGCGAGCAGCTCGGCGAGGCTTGCGTCGGTGTACACGATGGGCGGCACGGCGGGTGGCGGCGCGAGCGTGGGCGCCGGGGTCGGCACGCGCACGGCCGCGGCGACCGGCGCATCGGACGCCGGCACGGTGGGTGCCCTCATGCGGCCACCTCGACCCGGCTCACCGGAACCATCGTCGTCTCCTTGGCCGTGCGCAGCACGATCGTCGTGCGCGTGCGCGTCACGCCGCGCACCCCCTTCAGGTCGCGCGAGAGGAGCCGGTCGAGGGCGAGCGTGTCGCGGCAGCGGAGCTTGAGCAGGTAGTCGTCGTCGCCGGCCACGTGGTGGCACTCCTGCACCTCGTCGAGCGCCTCGATGCGACTGAGGAAGCCCGCGCGCGACGCGCTCCCCTCGAGGGTGACGGCCACGAAGGCGGTGAGGCCGGCGTCGACGGCGGCGGGGTCCACGAGCGCGGCGAAGCGCCGGATCGTGCCGGCCTCCTCGAGTCGGCGGACGCGCTCGGCCACGGCGGGGCCGGTGAGTCCGGTGAGTTCGCCGAGCCGGGCCCAGCTCTCTCGTCCGTGACCCTGCAGGTGGGTAATGAGCATCGAATCGATGGCATCCATGCAGCAATGCTATCGATTCGATAGTAACAACGCAAGTACACCGAGTTTTCTGCCTCGGGTGGGCACCCAACGGCAGAACGCGCCGCCGGTCGTCGCGCCGCGCGCTACTCGATCCGCACGAGCTTCACGCCGCCGCCGGCCTTGTCCATGATCGCGACCGTGCCGCGCTGACCGTTGCCGAGCGTGACGACCTGGCGATCCAGCCACGCCACGGGCCACGCACTCGCGTCGCCCTTGGCATACGTCACCGTGTCGGTCCAGATGCGGACTTCCCAGTCGCCGGGGGTACTCTGGTAGTACACGTTCGCGGTGTTGTACGTGAACGGGAACGCCCAACGGATCGGCGTCATGAAGTCGGGCTGCGTGCGCCACACCTGCACCTCGCCCGCGAGCGGCGCCAGGTGCAGCACGCGCATCTTGGTCGCGCCCGTGGGCACCACGGCGTTGGTGTCGGTGAGCGAGACGGCCGAGATGGCGCCCGGCGCCGGGCGGATGGCCGCGATCGAGTTGGCGGCGGTGGACGAGACGATGATCCCGATCGTGGCGAGCGTCGCGCTCGCGGTGGGCCGGATCCCGATGATGTGCGAACCCGGCGCGAGCGACGGCATCACCAGCACGTCGCCGTTGGCCATGGCGTTGGCCTGCACGGTGCCGTCCACCAGCACGTCGACGCTGGCACCGTAGCCGTTGACCACCTGCACGCCCCCCGCGCCCGGGATCAGCGTGCCGGACCGGTTCGGATCGGTGGCGCTCATGCATGCCACCATCGGGAGCACGCACACGGCGGTGCGCGCGAACGAGCGGAACGGAAAACGCGACATGGAGCACCTCCAGTGGGACGCGCGACCGTCGGCGTCCATCCCGTATTCTACACCGCACGCGCGCACCCGGCGGCAGTCATTTCCCGACGCGACCGTGACGAACCGTGATCCCCGGCACGCGACGCCCTGCGCACGAGCGCGCGATGTGAGATGCGCGCTTGACGGCGCCCGACCCCGCCTCATGTTGGACAGGTACCCTCCATCGGCCAGGCCACCATGCGCCGCACCCCGCTCGCGAAGGTCCGCCCCCGTCCCCGCCACGCCATGCCCGCCGACGTGCGCCACGCCCTCGTGGGCCACGGCGCGCTCGCCGCGTACAAGGCGCGCCCGGCGTACCAGCAGAACGACTACCTCGGGTGGATCGGCCGCGCGGTGAAGGACGAGACGCGGCGTGCGCGCATCGCGCAGATGCTCGACGAGCTCGCGCGCGGCGACCGCTACATGAAGATGACCTGGCGCCCGCGGCGCGCCGCGATGGCATAGCCGGACCCGGGTCCGCGCCGCACCTTACGCGGCATGGTTCCTCCTCCCGCGGCTGACCGCGTCCTCGGCCGCGGCTCGCTGACCGCGCTCGTCATCAACTCCATCGTCGGGTCGGGCGTGTTCGTGCTGCCCGGGACGATCGCGGGGATTCTTGGCTGGCAGGCGATGGGCGCGTGGGGGCTCGCGGCCGCGCTGATCGGCACCATGATCGGGTGCTTCGCCGAAGTGGCGTCGCGCTTCACGGGCGCCGGCGGGGCGTATCGCTACACGCAGGCGGCGTTCGGCCCGTTCGTGGGGATCCAGGTGGCGTGGCTCACCTACTTCGCGCGCTGCGTGAGCGCGGCGGCGCAGGCCAACCTGTTCACCACGTCGCTCGCGGAGTTCTTCCCGTGGGCGGCGACGCGCGCCGGCTCGGTGCTCCTCGCCACGGGGTTCATCGGCACGCTCGCGGCGATCAACATCCGCGGCACCGGCGCGGGGGCGCGCACGAGCAACGCGTTCGCCGTGGTGAAGGTGGCCGCGCTCACGCTCTTCGCCATCGCGGGGATCGCGTTCCTCCTGTCGGGACACGCCGTCGCGCTCGTACCGCCGGCGGACGCGACCGTGGCCGGGTGGCGCCGCGCCCTGCTGCTCCTCGTGTTCGCGTACGGCGGCTTCGAGGGCGCGGTCATTCCGCTCGGCGAGGCGCGCGACCCGCAGAAGGATGCGCCCGTGGCGCTATTGGGCGGCTTCGCGATCGTGATCGTGCTCTTCCTCGGCGTGCAGCTCGCGGTGCTCGCGTTGGTGGCGGATCCCGCAGCGGCGCCGCGTCCGCTCGCCGCCGCGGCGCGCGCACTGGCGGGCGGGCCCGGGGCGGTGGCCATGACGGTGCTCGTGCTCGCGAGCGTGCTCGGGTGGATGGCGAGCAACATGCTCAACATGCCGCGCCTCACCGCAGCCATGGCGCACGACGGCGTGCTCCCCGCGGTGCTGGGCGCCTCGCATGCGCGCTACCGCACGCCGTGGGCGTCGATCCTGCTCTTCGCCGGCGTGTCGCTCGGGCTCGCGCTGTCGGCGGGGCTGCTGCAGAACGTGAGCCTCGCGGCGGTGGCGCGGCTCTTCCCGTACGCGGGGGTGTGCCTCACCGTCGTGTCGCTCCGGCGGCGCGAGGCGCGCGGCCTCGCGCGGGGTGATGCGCAGCCGGCACGGTTCCGCCTGCCGGCGGGAAGCGCGCTCGGCGTGCTCGGATTCGTGTGCGCGCTGCTGCTCGTGAGCTCGATGAACCAGCGCGAGTTCTGGTCCATGGTCGTGATCGTCGCGCTCGCGGGGGCCCACTGGGCCGCATCGCGCCGCAGTGCGGCGCGGGTCGCCGCGGCGTAGATTCGCTATCCCTTCCGACTCGCCATGAACTTCTCGCACGCGATCGTCCGGCCGCCGGCGCCCAACTTCGCCGACGGGATCACGATGGCCGACCTGGGCGCCCCCGACGTGCCGCGCGCCCTCGCGGAGCATGCCGCCTACTGTCGCGCGCTCGAGCAGTGCGGGCTCACGCTCACGGCCCTGCCGGCGGACGCGGCGCACCCGGACTCCACGTTCGTCGAGGACACGGCCGTCATCACCCCGCACGTGGCGGTGCTCACGCGCCCCGGTCACCAGAGCCGAATGGGTGAGGCCGCGGCGATCGAGCCCGCCCTCGCGGCGCGCTTCGCACTCAAGCAGATCGAGGCGCCGGGCACGGTGGACGGCGGCGACATCTGCGAGGCGGGCACGCACGTGTTCATCGGCCTCTCGGAGCGCACCAACGAATCGGGCGGACGGCAGCTGGCGCGCTACCTGGAGGAGGCGGGCCACACGACGGCGCTCGTGCGCTTCGAGACGGGCCCCGGGCTGCTGCACCTCAAGAGCGGGCTCAGCTGGGTGGGCGGGCGGCACCTCGTGATCGTGGACGCGCTCGCCGCGCACCCGGCGTTCACCGGGTGGCACCTGCTCCGCGTGCCCGCGGGAGAGGAATACGCGGCCAACTGCGTGCGCGTGAACGATCGCGTGCTCGTGCCGATGGGCTTCCCGAAGACGGAGGCGCTGCTACGCGCGCACGGCTATGACCCGCTCCCGCTCGACATGTCGGAGTTCCGCAAGATGGATGGCGGGCTCAGCTGCCTCTCGCTCCGGTTCTAGCGGCGCATGACGGCGAGGAAGCGCGCGACATCGCCTGCGACGAGCAGGAGTCCGGTACGCCCCGCGGCCGGGAGTGCGGCGCGCGCCGGCACCAGCGCCACGAAGCCCGCGGCCGCGCCGGGCCCGACGCACGTCGCGCTGCTGCGCGCGCTCAACGTCGGCGGCACGAGCGTGCTGCCCATGGCGGACCTGAAGGCCGTGTTCGAGAAGGCAGGAGCGCGCGAGGTGAAGACGCTGCAGGCGGCGGGCAACGTCTGGTTCGCAGCCGCGGACGTGCCGGCCTGCATCGCGAAGGTGCGCGCCGCGCTCGCGAAGCGGATGAAGCGCGAGCCCGCGATCATGGTCGAGTCGCTCGACGCGCTGCGCGCGCTGGTGCGCGCCAAGCCGTTCGGCGCGGCGCCGCGCCCCGAGGGCACCACGTGGTACGTGGCCTTCCTCGACCGCGCCCCCGCCGCGCTGCCGCGCCTGCCGCACCTGCTGCCCACCGGCGACGTCACCTACCGCACGCTCATCGGGCGGGCGCTCTGCATCAGCGTCGTGCCGTTGCCCGGCAACCTCTCGGTGGACAACGTGAACCCCGAGAAGTTCGCCGGCGTGAGCGCCACCGTGCGCAACTGGAACACCGTCCTGCGCCTCGTCGGAGAACAGCCATGATTCGCCCCACCACGGTTGCCACCCCGCCGCGCGAGCCGCGTGCGGGCTTCGGTTCGCACCTCGCGCGCGTCACGAGCCGCTGCATCGCGGCCAGCACCGCCGCGCTGGCACTCGGCGCCGGCCTCGCGCGCCCGGCCATTGCGCAGGCCAAGCGCGCGACCGTCGAGGTGACGATCCTCAAGGCCGCGCGCCTCATCGACGGCAACGGCGGTCCCGTGATGGCACCGGCCATGGTGCGCGTCGAGGGGGACCGGATCGCGGCGGTGGGGGCGCGGCTCGACGTGCCCGCGGGCGCGCGCGTCGTGGACCTGGGCAACGCGACGCTCACCCCCGGGTGGATCGACCTGCACACGCACCTCACCACGCGCGAGGACGTGCACTGGGAGGAGGGGCTCCTCAAGACGACGCCGGCCGACGACGCGCTCTGGGGGGCCAAGCACGCGCTCATCACGCTGCGCGCCGGCTTCACCACCGTGCGCGACATGGGGCCCAACTGGCCGTACGTGGACGTCGCGCTGCGGAAGGCGATCGATGCGGGCGTGGTGCCGGGGCCGCGCATGATGGTGGCGGGGGCCTACGTGTCGTCCACCGGAGGCGCGGGGGACGCGCTCCAGTTCTCGCCGTACGTGCAGGTGCCGATCGTGCACAACCTCGCCGACGGCCCGGTCGAGATCACCAAGCAGGTGCGCACGAACTTCAAGAACGGCGCCGACTTCATCAAGATCCTCGCCACGGGCGCGGTGCTCTCGAAGGGAATCCCGCCCGGCGCGCAGCAGTACTCCGACGAGGAGATCCAGGCCGCGGTGACCGAGGCCACCCGCTGGGGCCGGTTCGTGGGCGCGCACGCGCACGGCGCCGAGGGGATCAAGGCGGCCATTCGCGCGGGGGTGCGCACGGTGGATCATGGCTCCGCGCTCGACGACGAGGCGATCGCGCTCCTCAAGGCGGGGAACAACCGGACTTACTACGTGCCGACGATCGGCGTGAACATCGCCATGCTCGAGCAGGGCGACTCGGCCGTGATTCCCGCGAGCGAGCTCGAGCGCTCGCGCAAGATCCGCCCGATCATGGAAGCGGGGTTCAAGCGCGCCCTCGCGGCGGGCATCCCGATCGGCTTCGCGACCGACGCCCCCGTGGTGCCGCACGGCCAGAACGCGCGCGAGTTCCGCTGGCGCGTGGCGCTGGGCGCGACGCCGATGAGCGTGCTCGTGTCGGCCACGAAGCTCAACGCCGAGATCATGGGATGGCAGGACCGCGTGGGCACCGTGGCGGTGGGCAAGTTCGCCGACCTGGTGGCCGTGCCCGGCGATCCGCTTTACGACATCAGCGTGACCGAGCATCCGGTGCTGGTGATGAAGGGGGGCGTGATCTACCTCAACGAGCCGGGGGCCCGGCGATGAGCGACCAGCCCATCGGGTTCGACGGCGAGATCCCGCGGATCTACGACCGCTGCCTCGGGCCCTTCATCTTCGAGCCGAACGCGGCCGACGTGCCGCCGCGGCTGCCGCTCGCGCCCGGGGCGCGCGTGCTCGAGATCGCCTGCGGCACGGGCCGCGTGACGCAGCACCTGCTGGCGGCGCTCCCCGAGGGCGCGACGCTCGTGGCCACCGACCTGAGCGCGGCGATGCTCGCGGTGGCGCAGGAGCGGCTCGGCGCCGACCTGCGCGTCACCTGGCAGGAGGCGGACGCGCTCGCTCTCCCGTTCGCGGAGGGAAGCTTCGACGCCGTGGTGTGCCAGTTCGGGGTGATGTTCTTTCCCGACAAACTGGCCGGGCTGCGCGAGATGCACCGCGTGCTCACCCCGGGCGGGCGCGTGCTCTTCAGCACGTGGGACGCGATGGCGGAGAACCCGTACGCGGCCGAGTGCGAGCGCGTGGTGGTGGCGCGCTATCCCGACGATCCGCCGACGTTCTTCCAGGTGCCGTTCGGGATGCACGACCGCGCGATGCTCGCGCAGCTCACCTCGGACGCGGGCTTCATCGACGTGCGCGTGGCGGCCCGCGCCGACGTGGCGGAGAGTCCGCGCGCGCTCGACGCCGCGACCGGGTTCGTGCGCGGCAACGCGGTGGGGACGTTCCTGCGCGGCAAGGGGGCCGACCTCGACGCGATCGCCGAGGAGGTGGCGGCGGCGTTCCGCGCGAAGTTTGGCGATGCGCCGATGCGCGCGCCGATGCAGGCGCTGTTCGTGACGGGGCGACGGGCGGGTTGAGGCGCGTGCGCCAAACCGGATTCCGACTGGACGCCCGGTCGCGCGGTCGCTAGCTACAGAGGATGCACCGCACCGTACTCGCCCTCGCCGCCCTGCTCGCCGTCGCCCCGCTCGCTGCGGGGGCGCAGGGGCCGGCGCGCGCACCGGGCTGGACCGTCCGCTTCGACCGCCCGGGAATTCCCGACAGCGCCGTCGCGATGGGGGCGATGGCGCCGGGGTGGCACGTGACGTCCAAGTCGTGGGCGGTGCCCGCGATCGCGTACGACGCGGCGCTTTCGGGCGGCCGCACCTTCAAGCTCGAGAGCGAGATCATCTTCTTCGTCGGCACGGGCACCGCGGGCGCGGGGGTGACGATCTCGGGCCGCGCGCTCGAGACGGAGGCGCCGCGGTTCGTGGCGTTCACCGTCTTCCCTGACGGGCGATTCAGCATCACGCGCTACACGGGGGCGCAACGCGAGCAGCTGGTGCTGCCGACCGTCGAGGCGGCGATCGCGAAGCACCCCGGGGGCACGGTGCAGGTCAAGAACGTGCTCGCGATCGAGGGGGACGAGCGGTTCGTCACCTTCCGCGTGAACGCACAGCAGGTCGCGCGGCTGCCGCGCGCGGTGGTCGATCCCGGCGGCACGGTGGGGCTCCGTCTCGAGCCCGGCGTGAACGCCCACATCACGAGCTTCGTCCTCGACGGGCGGAATGTCGCCCCGATGCCGACGCGCTGACCTGAGTCGTCCCTGGTCGTGCTGGTTCCCAAGCTCGTCACCACCCTCAAGACGTACGACCGCGCGCAGTTCGTCGCCGACCTCGGCGCGGGCGCGATCGTGGGCGTCGTGGCGCTCCCGCTCGCGATCGCGTTCGGCATCGCGAGCGGGGTGACGCCGGGGGCCGGGCTCTGGACGGCCATCGTCGCCGGCGCGCTCATCTCCGCCCTCGGCGGCTCGCGCGTCCAGATCGGCGGCCCGACCGGCGCGTTCGTGGTGATCGTGGCGGGGATCGTCGAGAAGTACGGCACCGGGGGACTCGCCACGGCGACGCTCATGGCGGGCGTGATGCTCGTGACGTTCGGCCTGCTGCGCTTCGGGAAGGTCATCCAGTTCTTCCCGCGGCCGGTGATCACCGGGTTCACGGCGGGGATCGCGGTGCTGATCGCGTCGGGGCAGGTCAAGGACGCGCTCGGGCTCCACATGGGGACGCCGCCGGTGGCGTTCATCGAGAAGTGGGTGGCGTACGGCGCCCATCTGGGCGACGCGACGCCGGCGGCCATGGTGGTGTTCGCGGGCACGCTCGTGCTGCTGATCGCGTGGCCCAGGATCTCGACCAAGGTGCCGGGGCCGTTCGTGGCGCTCGTGGCCGCGACCGTGGCGGTGCAGCTGCTGCACCTGCCGGTCGAAACGGTGGGCAGCCGGTTCGGGGCGCTCCCCACGGGGTGGCCGGCGGTCCAGCTCCCCGACCTCTCGCTCGGCACGCTGCGCGCGATGGTGGCGCCCGCGTTCACGATCGCGCTCCTGGGCGGCGTCGAGTCACTGCTGTCGGCGGTGGTGGCCGACGGCATGATCGGCGGGCGGCACCGGCCCAACATGGAGCTGGTGGCGCAGGGCGTTGCCAACATCGCCTCGCCGCTCGTGGGCGGGATTCCCGCCACGGGGGCCATCGCGCGCACGGCCACCAACGCCAGGAACGGCGGGCTTACGCCGGTGGCCGGCCTCGTGCACGCGGCCACGCTGCTCGCCATCACGCTCTTTGCCGGGCAGTGGGCGGCGCTCATTCCCATGTGCGCGCTCGCGGCCATCCTGCTCATCGTGAGCTACCACATGAGCGAGTGGCGCACGGTGCGCGCGGAGATGAAGGCGCCGCGGAGCGACGTGGTGGTGCTGCTGCTGACGCTCGCGCTCACGGTGCTCGTGGACCTCACCGTGGCGATCCAGGTCGGGCTCGTGCTCGCGTCGCTGCTGTTCGTGCGCCGCATGGCGGGCGCCACGAGCATCACGGCCGTCGCGGACGACGATGACGAGGGCGACGGCGAGCTGCGGGCGCCGCTCCCGCCCGGCGTGCAGCTGTTCGCGATGTCGGGGCCGTTCTTCTTTGGCGCGGCCGAGCAGTTCAAGGAGACGATGCGCCAGGTCGCGTCACGCCCGCGCGTGCTGATCCTCCAGATGCGCGACGTGCCGGTGATCGACGCCACGGCCATGCACGCGCTCCGCGAGGTGGTGCGGCAGAGCGAGCGCGAGGGAACGCGCGTGCTCATCGCGGAGGCCGGCGGCCAGCCGATGGACGCGATGCGGCGCGCGGGACTCGTCGAGGAGCTGGGCGTGGCGGCGTTCGCGCCGAGCGTGGAGTACGCGATCGCGCAGGCGGCGGAACTCGCGCCGCTCGTCGCGCGGAAGACGCCCAGGTAACGCGCCTCGGGCGCCGCAGCGGACGCGCACCGCGCACGGCACGCGAGCGCGCCGGGCTGCTACCCTCGGCCGGATCCCGGGGGCAGTGCCGCGCGACCGAACCGCGTGCGCTGCATCGCCTCCTCGAACCGCTTGAGCATCTTCTTGGTCGGCCCGCGCACCTTGATGTCCACGCCGCCCATGAAGCAGAAGCCGCTCACGCGCAGCACGGGGGCGTCCGGGTTGAACGCGGACTCGTCCTGCCCGCTCTGCGCGAAGCCGCCCATGAAGGCCGAGCCGAGCAGCTCGACGCGCACGCCAGGGGGCACGATGATCTCGGCGCCGCCCATGCCGGCGTAGATCTCGACCTCGGTCACGCCGCGCGCGAACCGCGCCTCGCGCAGGTCGAGCGCGCCGCCCCCCATGAAGGCGATGATCTTGAGCTGGCGCGGCAGCACGTAGCTCCCCTTCTGCTCGAAGCCCCCCATGACGGCCATCATCACGCTCCGCGGCGGCACGATCTGCTCGTCGGCGAGCAGCACCGGATGCCCGGGGTCGGTGTCGGGACGGGGCGCGAGGTCGAGCCCCGCGAGTGCCTGCTCGAGCTGCGCGACGGTGGTCGCCTCGTACACCATCGCCATCCGCGCGTCGAGCGTGTCGATCGTCAGGCGGTCGTTGGCGAAGTGCGCCGAGAGCGCCTGCGCGACGGCCTCGCGCTGGGCGTCGGTGACGGCGACGGCGGGGAGGGGGCGGTTGGGCGAGGTCATCGCGGCGGCAGCGGGTCCGGCGGGAAGGCGTGCGCGGGTCAGTCGGTGGGCATCACGGTGAACTCGGCCGTCGGCCGCGAGGCGAGCGCCTTCACGATGTCGCCCTCGATCTGCTCGGGGGTGTCGCCCGGCCCGTAGCGGCGCAGCACGCGGCCGTCACGGCCGACGAGGAACTTGGTGAAGTTCCACTTGATCGCCTCGGTGCCGAGCAGCCCCGGCTTCGCGGCCTTGAGCAGGCGGAAGAGCGGGTGCGCGTTGGCGCCGTTGACCTCGACCTTCTTGAACATCGGGAAGGTGACGTCGAAGCGGGCCGAGCAGAAGGCGGCGATCTCCTGTTCCGTGCCCGGCTCCTGGTGGCCGAACTGGTCGCACGGGAAGCCGAGCACGCGGAGCCCGGCCCCCTCGTGCGCGCGGTGCAGCGCCTCGAGCCCCGTGTACTGCGGCGTGAAGCCGCACTGGCTGGCCACGTTGACCACGAGCAGCACATCGCCGCGCCAGGGCGCGAGGGTAGTCGCGGTGCCGTCGATGCGCGTGAGCGGGATGTCGTAGAGGGCGGCGGCCATGGGCGCGGGCGGGGGAGGTGCCGGATCGGGGCGACGCCCGTGATGTTACTCAGGTGCGGCGCGCCTCGCGCCCCCCACGGGAGTTGCCATGCGTCCAAGGTGTTCGGTGTACATCGCCACGAGCGTGGATGGCTTCATCGCCCGCCCCGATGGCGCGATCGACTGGCTGCCGGGCCCCGACCCGGTGATCGGCGACTTCGGCTACGAGGCATTCATGGCCTCGGTGGACGCGGTGCTCCTTGGCCGCAGCACGTACGATCTCGTCTGCACCATGGACGGATGGCACTATGGCCACCGGCGCGTGATGGTGCTCTCGCGACGCGGCGTGCCGGTGCCCGAGGCGCATCGCGGCAAGGTGACCGTGCACGCGGGCCCGCCCGCGGACGCGCTCGCGTCGCTCGCCGCGCACGGGTGCAAGCACGTGTACGTGGACGGCGGCGTCACGATCCAGGCGTTCCTCGCCGAGGGGCTGATCGACGACATCACCATCACGACGATTCCCGTGCTGCTGGGCGCGGGGCGGCCGCTGTTCGGCGCGCTGTCGCACGACGTGCGCCTCGAGCTGCAGTCGTCGCAGTCGTTCGCGAACGGGTTCGTGCAGTCCACGTGGCGCGTGGCGCATCCTGTCGCCTGATGCGGTGCGCCGCCGTGGTCGCCGCGCCGCGCCCGGCGCGGTAACATCCCTCCTGTCCGGCGCGCGACCGCGCGCCCCAGCCCCCACGCCATGTCCCGCTTCCGCTTCGCCCTCGCGTCGCTCGCCCTCGTGCCCGCGGCGCTCGCCGCCCAGCAGGGCCCCGTGCCCTTCCCCGAGAAACTGCCGAACATCGGCTACCAGAGCACGTTCGCGCGCGTCGGCCCCAACCTGCTGATCGCGGGACAGCCCACCGATTCGGCGCTCCGCGCGCTCAAGGCGCAGGGGGTGACGACGGTCATCACGCTGCGCACGCAGGAGGAACTCGACAACCGCCAGCTCGTGCCGTTCGAGGAGGAGAAGCTGGTCAAGGAACTCGGCATGACCTGGGTGCACATCCCGGTGCGCGGCGATTCGGCGTTCCCCTACTCGCCGGCGGCGGTGGAGAAGTTCGCGGCGGCGATGAAGGCGGCGAAGGGACGCGTGCTGCTGCACTGCACGGTGGCCTACCGGGCCTCGCACATCTACACGGCGTACCTCGTGAAGTACCGCGGGCTGGCGCTCGACTCGGCGCAGGTGCACGGGCGCGCGATCAACCTGGGCGGCGTGCCGCTCGAGGGGTTCCTCGGGACGCCGCTCGAGTACGCGCCGGTCAAGAAGAAGGGCGGCTGAGCGCCGGGGCCTTCGGTGTCTGGACGGGGGCCCGGTGGCCCCCTCGGCCGGCGGTTCGTGAGGGCGTCCTAACAAATCTCCCGGTCGCCCGTCTACGAGGCAGGCAGATGGGCGCACCGAGGCGCCCGACCCCCGCCTTCCGAACACCCGCTGGAGTCCCCACGATGGCACGAAGCCCACTCCGTCTCCTGGTCGCCGCGGCGACCGTCGCGTCCGCCACCGCCTGCCTCGAC
>JACQES010000060.1 GCA_016200495.1 Gemmatimonadota bacterium | reverse complement strand
TCGCGCGGGCGCGCGACGCCGGCGTGCTCATTCTTTCGGCAGGCGAGCACACGCTGCGCCTGCTGCCTCCGCTCGTGATGTCGCGCGCGGACCTCGCGACGGCGCTCGCGGCGGTGGAATCGGCGCTCTGAGCCGGATGTAATCCAGCGCACAGGACGCGCGCGCGGGTGCGTGCCACCGCGCGGGGTTCGGGGTACTTTTGTGGACGACCTTCAGCGGCTCGCCGGGCGACACGCGTCCGGCAGGCCGACGAGACCCTGCCTCGAGCCGACATGACGCGCGCGTCGCATCGCCTTGCCCTCGTCTCCCTCCTCGCCGCATGCGCCTTCGGGCGTCCCGAAGGCGAGACGCGCGCCGATGCGCCGCGCCCGGCCGTGTCCGCGCGCGCGGCCGCCAGGCCGACGCTCGTGGTGTTCTTCACGATCGACCAGTTCCGTGGCGCCTACCTGTCGCGCTATGGCGGCGAGTTCACGGGCGGGCTCAAGCGGCTGCTGGCGGGCGGCGCGATCTTCCAGAACGGGTTCCAGGACCACGGGATCACCGAGACCGCGCCGGGGCACGCCGCGACGATGAGCGGCCGGTTCCCGGTGCACACCGGGATCATCATGAATTCGCAGGGGGTGAACACGCGCGAGTACCCGCTGCTGCAGGCCGCGAACGGTCCCGGTGCGGCGCCGTTCCGGTTCGAGGGCACCACGCTGACGGACTGGATGGTCGCGGCCGACCGCTCGACGCGCGTGCTCTCCGTGTCGCGGAAGGACCGCGGCGCCATCCTGCCGATCGGGCGCAGCAAGCAGCAGGTGTTCTGGTACTCGTCGGACGGCGAGTTCACCACGAGCACGTGGTACATGGAGCAGCTGCCGGAGTGGGTGCTGGGCTTCAACGCCGAGAACGGCCCCCGCAAGTCCGCCGGCCAGCAATGGGAGCTGCTGCGCCCGGCCAGCCAGTACCCGGAACCCGATTCGGTTCCCACCGAGGGGCGCGGACAGGACTACATGTTCCCGCACGTGGAGCCCGCCGATTCGTCGACCGCGGCCGCCTCGTATCCCAACTACCCCGCCATGGACTCGCTGACGCTGGCCTTCGCGCTGCGGGGCATGGGGGAGATGCAGCTCGGCCGCGGTTCGCGCACGGACCTGCTCGCGATCTCGCTCTCGACGCTCGACGCGGTCGGGCACCGCTACGGCCCCGACTCCCGGGAGGTGCACGACCACCTGCTGCGCCTCGACCGCTACCTTGGCCAGTTCCTCGACTCGCTCTTCCTGCTGCGCGACTCGTCGCGCATCGTCATCGCCATGACGGGCGACCACGGCGTGACGCCGTTTCCCGGCGTGACGCTCTACGACAAGAACCAGGGGGCGCAGGTGGTCACGCTCGATCCGGTCGCGCAGGAGATGGCGATGCGCGTCAAGGCGCGGGGCATCGAGCCCGCGAAGCTGTTCGCGTGGGAGGACGGCGTCTTCCTCGTGGAGCCGAACTTCGCGCGCGCCAACGGCATCGACGTGGACTCGCTCACGGACGCGTTCGCCCGCGAGGCCCGCAAGGTGCCGGGCGTCTGGCGCGCCGACCGCCTGCGCGACCTCGCGCGCGCGGACACCGTGCAGGACGCGATCGCGCGGTTCGACCCCCGCCGCTCGAACGTGCAGCTGGTGGTGACGCTGCAGCAGTGGAGCGTGTGGTCGCTCGCGAACATCGCCATGCACGGAAGCCCGCACGACAACGACGCGAACGTGCCGGTCATCTTCTGGGGCGCGCCGTTCGCGCCGGGGCGCTACGCCGACACCGTGCGCGTCGTGGACATGGCACCGACGCTCGCGCAGGTGATCGGCGTGACGCCCTCCGAGAAGCTCGACGGACGCCCGCTCGCGCGGGCCATCAAGTAGCCGTTCGTGAGTCCGCGCCGCGGCCGGT
Source organism: Gemmatimonadota bacterium (assembly GCA_016200495.1). Lineage (GTDB taxonomy): Bacteria > Gemmatimonadota > Gemmatimonadetes > Gemmatimonadales > Gemmatimonadaceae > JACPPC01. The sequence goes on along the minus strand of JACQES010000060.1, from coordinate 8,596 downwards.
CCCTCGGGCCGGTCCTCGCCGCGCTCGATGACGTCCGCTTCGGCGCGGGCAACATCCTCAACCTGCGCGACGCGATGCCGACGGCCGCCGACGCCGTGGCGCGCGCGGACGCCTGGCTCCGGGAGCGCCAGGTGGCGCGCGCCGGCGACGTCCTGATCGTGACCGGACGTGGCAACGGGAGCGCGGACGGCGTGCCCGTCGTCCGCAACGCCGTCGCGCGGCTCTGCGCCCAGCTCAAGCGGCGCGGCGTCGTGGCCAGCGTCCGCGATCACTCGCCGGGCGCCTTCGAGGTCACGCTCGCGCCGATGTCGCGACTGCTCGAGGCGCCGGCGCGGGCGCGCCATCCCGCGGCGCCGCGCGCGGCCGCGCCCGAGGCGCTGGCGGGCCTGTCGCCTGGCACGCGTCACGCGCTGCGATCGCTCGCGGAACGGTCGCTCGACGATCTCGGCGTGCCGGGGGGCGACGTGACGCAAGTGGAGGACGAGATGCGTCGCCTGTTCGCCCGCCTCGCGCCCAGCGCGCCCACTGATGCGGCGCTGCTTCGCGCGATCGAGGCGGCCCGCGAGGCCCTGGACGACCGATAGCGGCGGCTGCCGCGTTAGGTTGAACGGATGGCCGCCCCCACCACACGCCCGATGGCGCCGGTCACCGACGCCTTCTCCCCGGCGGAGCTCGCCCGCTACCGTCGCCAGATCACCCTCGGCGAGGTCGGCCTCGAGGGCCAGCAGAAGCTGCGCGCGGCGCGCGTGCTCGTCGTGGGCACGGGTGGGCTCGGATCCCCCGTGGCGCTGTACCTCGCGGCGGCGGGTGTGGGCACGCTCGGCCTCGTGGACTTCGATCGCGTGGACGCCACCAACCTGCATCGCCAGGTGCTGCACGGCACGGCGAGCGTCGGCGTGCCCAAGGTCGATTCGGCGCGCGCACGGCTGCACGACCTGAATCCCCACGTGCGGGTGATCACGTACGACACCGCGCTCACGTCGGCGAATGCGCTGGACATCGTGCGCGCGTACGACCTCGTGGTGGACGGCACCGACAACTTCCCGACGCGCTACCTGCTGTCGGATGCCTGCGTGCTGCTCGGCAAGCCGAACGTGTACGGGAGCGTGCAGCGCTTCGAGGGCCAGGCGTCGATCTTCTGCACGCCGACGGGTCCCTGCTACCGATGCCTGTTCCGCGAACCGCCGCCGCCGGGGCTCGTGCCGAACTGCGCCGAGGCCGGCGTCTTCGGGGTGATGCCGGGGCTGGTGGGAATGATCCAGGCGACCGAGGCGATCAAGTGGATCCTCGGGCTCGGAACGACGCTCGACGGCCGCCTGATGCTCATCGACGCGATGCGGATGGGCACGCGCACGATCACCCTTCGGCGCGATCCGGAGTGCCCGGCGTGCGGCACGCGCACGATCACGACGCTCGTGGACTACGAGCAGTTCTGCGGCGTGCGGCACGACGGATCACCGCTCGTGGACGAGCCGTTGCCCGATGAGCTCGCGCCGGCCGATGCGGTGCCGCGCCTCGCGGCCGGGGCGTTCCTGCTCGACGTGCGCGAGCCGTTCGAGGCGGAGATCGCGGCCATCGGCGGCGCCACGCTCGTGCCGATGCGCCAGGTGCCGCAGCGGCTGGCCGAGATCCCGCGCGATCGGGACGTGATCGTCCACTGCCACCACGGAATGCGCAGTCGGTCCGTCGTGGAGTACCTCCGGTCCCAGGGCTACACGCGGATCGCGAACCTCGCGGGCGGGATCGATCGCTGGAGCCGGGACGTCGATCCCGGCGTGCCCACCTACTAGGCGTCACGACGGTGCGCTGGGTCGACCTGGTGCGCGCGGTTGCCCTGCCGCTGGCGGCACTGGCCGCCGTGCGCGCCGTCGTGGCGCGGCGGATCGCGCGCGACGCGGCGGACCGGTTGGGTCCTCTCGATGACGAGGGCGTGGTGCGGGGGGCCGAAGCGGTCGCGCTGGACGCCGGCCCGCGCACCGTGCTCCTGCTGCATGGCTTCGGCGACACGCCGGAATCGCTGGCCGGCCTCGCCCGGTCGCTCCACGCGCAAGGCTGGACCGTGCGCGTTCCGCTGCTGCCCGGGCACGGGCGTACCGTGGCGGCGTTCGCGGCGAGCCGCCGGACCGACTGGGAAGCCGCCGCCCGCGCGGCGCACGCCGCCCTGGCCGGGCGCGGTCCCGTGGCACTCGTGGGCCAGTCGATGGGTGCGGCCCTGGCGGTGCAGCTGGCGGCGGCGCACCCCGAGACGCCGGCGCTGGTGCTGCTGGCGCCGCTCCTCTCGCTCACCCCGGAACTCGAGCGCGGCGAGCGCTGGTGGTGGCTGCTCGCGGTCGTCCGGCCCTTGCTCGACAGTCGCGACGACCGGTCGATCCTGGACCCGACGGCGCGCGACGCCTCCCGTGGCTACGGAGTCCTGCCCGTGCGGCTCGTGCCCGAACTGGTCGGTCTCGTCCGGGCGGCGGTGGCCCTCCTCTCGCGCGTGCGGGTCCCGGTGCGCATCATCCAGTCGCGGGACGACAACCGCGTGTCCGTCGCCGGCACCGAGGCGGCGTTCGCGCGGATCGGAAGCCGCACCAAGGACCTCGTCTGGCGGACGAATGCCGGACACGTGGTGTCGGTGGATACCGGACGAGATGCGGTGTGGTCCCTCGTGGCGGCGTGGCTGACCGAGCATAGCGTGGAGGACGCCGCCCGGAGCGCGTAGCGAACGCTGTCGGGAACTCGCAACCTGTCCGGCCCGTTCGTAGCGGTTCCCCCACCGATTCCCCATTCACCCCTGCCCTCGCATGCACGTCGCCGTCCCGAAGGAGACCGCCGATCGCGAGCGACGCGTGGCCCTCGTGCCCGACAGCGTCGCGCGGCTGGTGAAGGCGGGTGCCACGGTCGCGATCGAGCGCGGCGCCGGCGTGAGCGCGGGGTATCCGGACGCGCAGTACGAGAAGGCCGGGGCGACGATCGCCGCCGACCTGGCTGCCACCGTGTCCGGGGCCCGCGTCGCGGCCAAGGTCCAGAAGCCGACGCTGGCGGAGGCGGCGCTCCTGCCCGAGGGATGCGTGCTGGTGTGCCTGCTGGCGGCGCACACGAGCGCGGACCTCCTCGCGGCGCTCGCGGCCCGGCGGATCACCGCGCTCGCCCTCGAGAAGGTGCCCCGCATCACCCGCGCGCAGAGCATGGACGTGCTCTCCTCGCAGGCCACGGTGGCGGGCTACAAGGCCGTGCTGGTCGGCGCCGCGCAGCTGCCGCGCTTCCTGCCGATGCTGACGACCGCCGCGGGCAACATCACCCCGGCGCGGGCGCTCATCCTCGGCGCCGGCGTCGCGGGACTGCAGGCGATCGCCACGGCGCGCCGACTCGGCGCGGTGGTGAGCGCGTTCGACGTGCGCGCCGCGGCGCGCGAACAGGTGATGTCGCTCGGGGCCAAGTTCGTGGCGTCGGAACTCGTGTCGAGCGGCGCGGAGACCGCGGGCGGCTATGCCAAGGAGCAGGCGGGTGACGAGCAGGCCCGCACGCTGGCCGCGATCGGCGCGGTGCTGCCGGAGATGGATCTCGTCGTCTCGACGGCCGCGATTCCGGGACGCCCGGCGCCGCGCCTCATCACCGCCGCGATGGTGGCGACGATGCGCCCCGGCGCGGTGATCGTGGACGTCGCCGCCGAGACGGGCGGCAACTGCGAGCTGACGCGACCGGGCGAGACCATCGAGGCGCACGGCGTGACGATCATGGGCCCGCTCAACCTGCCCAGCACGACGCCCGGTCACGCGAGCCAGATGTTCGGCCGGAACGTGTTCACGCTCCTGCAGCACCTCGCGCCCAAGAACGAGCTCACGATCGCGCTGGATGACGAGATCACCGGTGCCATGGCCGTCGTGCACGACGGCCAGGTGCGGGCCTGATCGCCCCGGAGCCGCCATGACCACCACGTACATCCTGCAACTCTACGTCTTCATCCTCGCCGGGTTCGTCGGCTACAACATCATCACGCGGGTGCCGCCGTTGCTGCACACGCCGCTGATGTCGGCCACCAACGCCATCTCGGCGATCTCGATCGTGGGCGCGCTCGTCACGGCCGGGTCGCGGCACTCGCTCCTCGCGTCCGTCCTCGGGATGATCGCGGTGACGTGCGCGACGATCAACGTCGTCGGCGGCTTCATCATCACCGACCGCATGCTCGGCATGTTCAAGCACGCCGACGCCAAGAAGGACGCGGCGTCGTGACCCTCCCCGCCATGCTGACGATCGTCGCGACCGAGGCCAGCGGGGGCTCGATGACGCGGATGCTGCTGACCCAGGCCACGTACCTCGCGGCGGGGGTGTTCTTCATCCTCGGCCTCAAGTCGCTCACGCACCCGGACAGCGCGCGCAAGGGGATGCAGCAGGCGGCGATCGGCATGCTGCTGGCGATCGTCGGCACGCTGATCGTCGAGGAGATCGTCGAGTACCAGTGGATCATCGCGGGCCTCGTGGTGGGGACGGCGATCGGCTACCCGCTCGGCACGCGCGTGCCGATGACGGCGATGCCGCAACGGATCGCGGTCTCGCACATGTTCGGCGCGCTGGCGGCTTCGCTCGTGGGCATCGCCGAGTACCTCCACCGCACGGGACCGGACGCGCACGAGGTGCTGCCGCGCGCCCAGATGGCCGCGCTCGGCTTCGAGGTGCTGTTCGGCTCGCTGACGGTGACCGGATCGTTCATGGCGTTCGGCAAGCTGCAGGAGTTCCTGCCGGGGCGACCGGTGACGTACGCCGGGCAGAACGCGGTGAACATCGGCGCGTTCATCGTGACGATCGGCCTGTGGGGGTACCTGATCTACGACCCGACGGCGGCGTGGGCGTTCTGGGCGATGACGGCGGCGGCGTTCATCATCGGCATCTCGCTGGTGCTGCCGATCGGCGGCGCGGACATGCCGGTGGTGGTGTCGCTGCTCAACTCGTACGCCGGGCTCGCGGCGAGCGCGACCGGGTTCGCGATCGGCAACACGGTGCTCATCATCGCCGGCGCGCTCGACGGCGCGAGCGGGTTCATCCTCTCGATCATCATGTCGAAGGCGATGAACCGCTCGTTCGGCAACGTGATCTTCGGCGCGTTCGGCGCCGCCCCGGAGTCGACGGCCCGGAGCACGGCCGGGCTGACGGTCAAGTCGATCACGGCCGAGGATGCGGCGATCCAGCTCGCGTACGCCGGCAAGGTGATCGTCGTGCCCGGCTACGGCATGGCGGTCGCGCAGGCGCAGCACACGGTGCGCGAGCTCGCGGAGCTGATCGAGAAGAAGGGCGGGGAAGTGAAGTACGCCATCCATCCCGTGGCCGGGCGCATGCCGGGGCACATGAACGTGCTCCTGGCCGAGGCGAACATGCCGTACGAGAAGCTGTACGACATGGAGGAGATCAACGCCGAGTTCGCGACGGCCGACGTGGCCCTGGTGATCGGCGGCTCGCTGATGAAGCTCGTGAGCGAGGTGAAGCAGGTCTAGCGGTTCCTGTGGCGGAGGCGCCACATCGATGCGCGGCGCGAACGCGGCGGTCACTCCCTGACCGCCGCGTCTTCTTTTCGGGAAGGCGCTGCGCCCGACTCGGGAGCCGCCGTGCGGGTGGCGCTGTCCGGCCGCAGCGCCCCGGATCGCCCCGTCGAGGTAGTTCCGGCTCACCCTTCCGTGTTAGTTGCCGCGTGACAACGAGTTAGCGGCGAAAGCGCGGGGTTGCCGGTTGCGCGCATTCACGAGGAGCGATTATCACAAACCTGCCCTTTCCACGACGCCCTGTTTGGGGCATGATTGTGCGCGCCGTCACGTTCGCGAAATGCGCTACAGGACCCGCTGGCCCGCCTGCGCGATCGCGATCGCGAGATTGCCCGCCACGACTGTTTTGCCCTCGCTGAGGCTCGCACTTGTGACCACGATCGCCTTCAACGCGGCGAACACCGGTGTGCTCCAGGTGGTCGGTGCGTCGAACGCCGACATCTTCGTCACCTTCCCGCTCACGGTGACGTTCAACGGCCCCGGTACCCCGCCGGTGTATGCCATCCTGCCGACCTCGGTGGGCACCAAGACGATCTCGAGCGGCCTGTGCGATCGCACTGGCGTCTCGTCCGTCGACGTCACCACGGGCACGCTCAACCCGAACCTCGGGTCGGGCGGCATCCTGTGCTACGCCGTGGGCGGTCGCCTGACCACGACGGCGTCGACCTCGCCTGGCGCTTTCTCGGGGACGCTCGTCCTCACGGTCAGCTACTAACCGAGGATCCGGGGCCGGCAGCGCCGGCCCCGCCCCACCCCGATGGTCGGCCCCCTCGCGCACCCGCGGTGGGCCGACCATTCGGTTATCAGGCCCCTCCCGCGCATCGCTCGCACCATGGCGCCCACGCATCCGACCCGTCGACCGAGCCCGCTCCGCCCAGCGGCGCGGCGGCTGGCGTGCGTGCTTGGCGCGGCGATCGCGTGGGGCGGGGGACCGCTCCAACCCGCGGCAGCGGCCGCGCAGCCCACCGCACCGTCGGTGCTGGCCGCGACGGCCCTCGTGCTCGCGCTCCGGCCGCTCGACTTCGCGGCGGTCCTGCCCGGCATCTCCAAGGTCGTCGACGCCGTGGATCCGCATGGCGGCGTCCTCGAAGTGCGCGGGGATCCGACGAAGCAGGTCCGCATCTCGCTCACGCTGCCGGCCATCATCCTCACCACGGGCGGCGTCTTCCTGCCCGTCACCTATGGCACGAGTGACGCGATCCTCTCGACGGCGTTCGATCCGACCATCGGCACCCGGTTCGATCCGAACGCCCCACGCCTCACGTGCCTGAATCCCTCGACGGGCTCCGTGTTCGTCTTCCTCGGCGGCCGGGTCCTGCCGGCCCCCACGCAGCGGCGCGGGCAGTACGCCGGCACCGTGATCGCGAACGTCACCTACACCGGGGCGCCCTGTCCATGAGCGCCCGCGCGCTTCGCCACCTCCTGATCGCCGTCGGCCTCGTCGCGCTCGAGGCGCCGCTCGCACGCGCCGTGCTCGTGTCGCCCCTCGCCGTCTTCATGGATCCGCAGACGCGCACCAGCGAGGTGACGCTCGCGAATCCCAGCCCCACGACCGAGGAGGTCACGATCGAGGTGCGCTACGGGATCCCGACGACGGATTCGCTGACCGAACTGCCGATCCTGCCGACGTTCGCCAGCGACTCCGTCGCCGCATCGGTGCCGTCCGCCGCGCGCTTCCTGCGCGTCTTCCCGCGTCGCGTGGTGCTGCAACCCGGCCAGTCGCAGGTGGTGCGCGTCTTTGCCTCGCCGCCGCCGGGCCTCGCCGATGGCGAGTACTGGGCCCGATTCATGGCCACCTCGCGACAGCTCGCCGACACCGGGGCGCGTGCCGGCGGCGCGGTGGGGATCAGCTTCGCGATCGTGACGAGCATCCCGATCTGGTATCGCAAGGGGCCGGTGCGCACGAGCCTGACCCTCGACTCGCTCTCCGCGACCGTGGCGCGCGACACCCTCGAGGCACGCTTCGTCGCCACGCGCGGCGGCAATGCGTCGTGGCTCGGCACGGCGACGTTCACCCTGACCGATGCGCGCGGCCGCGTCGCGCGCGAGTGGCCGCTCACGACGGGCGTCTTCCCCACGTCACTGCGCCGCCGCCTGCGCTGGCCGCTGGAGCAGCTGCCGGCCGGGACGTACACGCTGACCGCCTCGTTCCGCGCCGCCCGCGACGACCTCAAGGCCGGCGAGGTGCTGAGCGCGCCGGAGGCGCGACGCACCACCACGGTCACGCTGCCCTGACCACCGTGCGCACCCTCCGCCGCCTCATCCTCGCGACGACCGCCGTGCTGGCGGTCGCGCTGGGCGTGGGCGTGCGGCCGGGCACCGCCGACGCGCAGCCCGTCGTGCGCGGGCGTGCCGCGCCGAGCCGCGTGGCGTGGGCGCTCGGCGACAGCACCGACGCGGACGCGATCGTGCGCGTCGTCGTGGAGAATGGGCCGCAGGTGACGCTGATGGCGCTCGGCCGCGACACCGTGCTCCTCCTGCCGGTACGCCAGCTCTTCACCATGCTCGAGGTCGCGATCACCGACGACGCGCCCGACAAGCGCATCGTCGGCCTCGTGGACCCGAATCGTCCGCCGGTCGGCTTCGACACCGAGAAGGGGTTGATGCTGGGCGGGGCCACGCCCGAGCCGCTGCCGCGCGACGCGGTGACCTGGCAACAGGGGGAGCTCTACGCCTCGGCCACGCTCATCGCGCGCGCCCTCCGCGTGCGCGTGGACGTGGACCAGTCCACGCTCACCGTGACGTTCCTCGCGGTGCGCGACCTGCCCGTGTTGCGGCGCCTCGACCGCCAGCGCCAGCGCACGGCGCAGTGGCGCGCCGGCGGGGCGCCTCCGCCCTCCGTGCCGATTCTCGATCGCCCGGCCACGCTCGACGGCCTGCAGATGGACTGGGCGTTCCTGAGCCCGCTCGACAATCCGTTCAACATCACCTCGGCACGCGTCACCCTGGGCGCCCAGGTGATGGGCGGCGGGCTCGAGCTGCAGCAACAGCAACTGGGCAACGCGTCGTTCGTGCGCGGGCAGACGACGTGGAGCTGGCTCCGCGCGTGGCAGGACGGCCAGTGGCTGCGCCAGGTCGGC
>JACQES010000043.1 GCA_016200495.1 Gemmatimonadota bacterium | reverse complement strand
GTCGGCGGGCTCGTGCTGAGCGCGATCTCGGGCGTGGTGATGTTCGCCGCCGACGTCGAGACGTTCGCCAAGAGCCTGCTCTACTGGAGCAAGATGGGCAGCGTGGCGCTGCTCCTGGTCAACGGCTTGCTCCTGCAGCGTGCCGAACGGCAGCTCACGGCCGATCCCGGCGACGCCGCGGCGCTCGGCCGGCTGCGCGTGAGTGCGGGGCTCAGCCTCGCGCTCTGGTTCGTGGTGGCGCTGCTGGGCGTGATCGTGAAGACCGAGGCGTAGCGGACGGGGCGATCTTCCGCTCCGGCGTGAAGTGCCACCAGTCGAGCGCCTCGCCGGTGCGCGCCTGGTGGATGGTCGCCGCGAAGACGTCGCGCACGCAGGGATCCTGCCGGGAGCGCGTGCGCCGCTCCAGTTCGCGGTAGAGCTCGTCGGGATCGCGGGCGGCCAGCTCGGCCAGGGTCCGGATGCCGAGCAGGGCGAAGTCGCCGAGCGTGGCCTTGCCGACGTTGCGGAGGTCGCGGAGGGCGACCGCGGGATCGCGCTTGGTCATGGCGTCACCTTGGAGCAGAGTTCGACGAGGAAGCCGTCCCGGTCGCGCACGTACGATACCACCTGGCCCCACGGCTTGGTGACCGGCGCGACGACGCCGGCGGCGCCCTCGGCGACGGCGCGCGCGTAGGCCGCGGGTACGTCCTCCACGACGAGGCCGACCTCCATGGCGGGGGCCTTGGCCTCCGGGCGGCTCGGCGCGATGAGGTGCGCGGTGGGGGTGAACGTCTCGCCCGCGAAGGCGAGGGCCGTGGCGCCGGTCTCGAGCTCGGCGTAGGCCCCCGACTCGTGCACGAAGCGGCGCGCGAGACCGAAGGCGCGCTCGTAGAACGCGACGCTCGCGGGGACGTCGGGGACGTAGAGGATGACGTAGCCAAGCACCATTGTGCCCTCCGGGCGGCAGGTATAGTCTTAATCAGACTAAGCCGCCCCGGAGCCCCCGTCAATGCCCCGCATCCGTCCCCCGCGCGGCGCGCCCACCAGCGCCGACCTCGTCGTGCTGAGCCTCCTGGCCGAGCGGCCGATGCACGGCTACGAGCTGCTGCAGGAGTACGACCGGCAGGAGGTCGAGGACTGGGCCAGTGTCTCGCGCGCGCACGTGTACTACGCGCTGACCAAGCTGGCGGGTGCCGGGCTCATCGCCGAGGCGAAGCGCGCGGCGGGCGCGCCGACGGCGCGCGCGGTGCCGTATCGCGTCACGCCCAAGGGGCGGCGCGTGCTCGCGCGGGCGTTGGACGATGACGCGTGGGCCACGCGGCCGCACGTGCCGCCGTTCGTGACGTGGCTGGGGCTGTCGATTCACGCGACCCCCGCAGCGCGGGCGCGGGTGATCGCGGCGCGCGTGCGGGTGGTGGCGGCGCGCCTCGCGCAGGAGCGCGCGACGCTGGCGGCGATCCGCGCGGACACGGGCGCGCGCGTCGGCGTGGCGGCGTGGATGGTTGGGCTGCTGGTCGAGCAGCTCGAGCTCGAGGCGCGGTGGTTGGCCGCGTGGGGGCGGGACGGCGTGGGCGCCTGACACGCGCTGATGCGGGGCCGAGCCTGTCATGCCGCTTGGCTGCAAAGGGCCTCCCGGTGCGTCGCGCGCCTCCGTCTGCGCGTCAGCCCCGCCGCCCCAGTGCCTGCAGCAACGCGTCCCCGCGCGTCGTGCGCCGGTACACCACGCTCCGCCCCACGCGCGTGCGCGCCACGACGCCCGCCGTCACGAGCGTCGCCAGCTGCTCCGACACCGAGGCGGCGGCTCCTCGAGCCCGCGCGCGGGATACGCGAGGTTGGGCCGCCACGGCGGATGCGCCGTCGCGTACACGTCGGGCCACGAGAAGACGCTCGGGATGAGCACCACGCCCGCGCCGCGCGCCTGACGGGTGAACCGATGCGAGCCCGCGACGGTGAGCCGGCCGCCCGCGCCGCGTGGGTGCCAGCGCACCTGCGGATGCAGCGCGTCAAAGAGCGCGCTCGCCCCGCCCAGCGCCAGCGCGCGCGAGCGCACCAGGATCTCCGCGTCGAGCCGCGCGCGCACGCGCGGCCAGATGGGACGCACGCACTGCTGCCAGAACGCGCCCAGCTGGTCGGCGAGGGCGTTGGCGAGCGCGCGCGGGGCGCGATCGGCGCGCGCGAGGGCGCGCGGGAGCCCCTCGGGATGCGCGGCGGCGAGCTCGCGGCGCAGGATGTCGGGCGGGGTGCGACGCACCACGGCGACCTCGTCCTGGAAGCGCGCCAGCGGCGTCACCGGCGTGGGCGAGAGGAAGTCGGGGAAGAAGCCGGCCGTGCCGTGCACGGCGGCGTCGAGCGCCCGGAAGTCGTGGCCGCGTGCGGCGCGCTCGACTTCGGCGATCCACGGCAGGTGAACGGCATGCCGCGCCGGCTCGCGCCAGGCACGGAAGGCCGCCACGCACTCCCACAGGGGGCTGAAGGCGAAGCGCACCTGCGCGAGGTCGCGGGCGCCCAGGACCAGGGTCAGCATGATTCGGAATATTCCGAATTCGTGGCGGGCCGCCAGTCCCGGCGCGAGGCTCCGGCATGTCCGACTACGCCGTTCTCTTCGAACCGGTCCGGATCGGCCCCGTCACGGCCCCCAACCGGTTCTACCAGGTGCCGCACTGCAACGGCATGGGGTACCGGCACCCGGAGGCCCTCGCCGCCATGCGCGGCATGAAGGCCGAGGGCGGCTGGGGGGTCGTCTGCACCGAGGAGGTGGAGATCCACCGGTCGAGCGACCTCGCGCCGTACCTCGAGGGGCGGCTCTGGGCCGACGCCGATGCCCCGGCGCTCCGCCGCATGGTCGAGGCGGTGCACGCGCACGGCGCGCTCGCGGGCATCGAGCTCGTGCACTCGGGGGTCAACAGCCCGAACCTCTTCTCGCGCGCCGTGCCGCTCGGGCCGCGCAGCATGGCGGTGACGGGCGGCACGGGCTTCGAGCCGGTGCAGGCGCGCGCGATGACCAAGGCCGACATCCGCGACGTGCGCCGCTGGCACCGCACGGCCGCGCTCCGTGCGCGCGACTTGGGCTTCGACCTCGTGTACTGCTATGCCGGGCACCAGCTCGCGCTGCCGATGCAGTTCATGTCGCGCCGCTACAACGACCGCACCGACGAGTACGGCGGGTCGCTCGAGAACCGGGTGCGCCTCTTCCGCGAGCTGCTCGAGGAGACGAAGGACGCGGTCGGCGACCGCTGCGGCATCGTCGCGCGCCTCGCCGTGGACGAGCTGCTGGGTGACGAGGGGATCCAGGCCAACGCCGAGGGGCGCGACATCGTGGCGATGCTGGCCGAGCTGCCGGACCTGTGGGACATCAACATCAGCGGCTGGAGCAACGACTCGGCGACCTCGCGCTTCGAGAAGGAGGGGTACCAGGAGGCCTACAGCGGCGTGGTCAAGTCGCTCACGACGAAGCCGGTGGTCGGCGTGGGCCGCTACACGAGTCCCGACGCGATGGTCTCGGCCATCCGCCGCGGCATTCTCGACATGATCGGTTCGGCGCGGCCGTCGATCGCCGACCCGTTCCTGCCGAACAAGATCCGCGAGGGGCGGCTCGAGGACATCCGTGAGTGCATCGGTTGCAACATCTGCGTGTCGGCCGATTCCAAGCTCGTGCCGATCCGGTGCACGCAGAACCCGACGATGGGCGAGGAGTGGCGGCGCGGGTGGCACGCGGAGCGCGTGGCGATCGCGCGTACGAGCGAATCGGTGCTCGTGATCGGCGCGGGGCCTGCGGGGCTCGAGTGCGCGCGCGTGCTGGGCGAGCAGGGGCACGCGGTGACGCTGACCGAGGCGCGCGATGCCGTGGGCGGCCGGGTAGCGCGCGAGGCGCTGCTGCCGGGCCTCGCGGAGTGGCGCCGCGTGGTGGACTGGCGCGTGACGCAACTCAAGCGCCTGCGGACCGTGGAGGTGTTGCCCGGCAATCACGTGACGGCGGACGACGTGCTCGCGTTCGAGGCGCGACACGTGATCGTGGCGACGGGCGCGCGCTGGCGGCGTGACGGCGTCGGGCGCGGGCGGTGGCGCGCGATCGAGGGGCACGCGCTGCCGGGGGTGCACACGCCCGACGACCTCATGAATGGCGTCGCGCTCTCCGGTCGCGTCGTCGTGTACGACAACGACCATTACTACATGGGCGGCGTGCTGGCGGAGCGGCTCGCGCGTACGGGGTGCCAAGTGACGCTCGTGACGCCGGCGCCCACGGTCTCCTTCTGGACGCAGTACACGCTCGAGCAGGAGCGCATCCAGCAGCGGCTTCTCTCACTGGGCGTCGTGCTGCTGCCGCAGGCGGTGCTCACGCGCATCGAGGGGGACGCGGTGCGCGTGCACGACCACGGCCAGGGGCGCGACCTCACGTGCGCGCGTGACCACGTGGTGCTGGTGACCGATCGGCTGCCGGACGACGGGCTGGCGCGCGCGCTCGCGCCGGCGGTGGCCGACGGGCGGCTCGCGACGCTGCGCGCGATCGGCGACTGCGACGCGCCGGGGATCATCGCGCAGGCGGTGTTCGCCGGGCACCTCGCGGCGCGGGAGTTCACCACGCCGCCGGCCGACGACGTGGGGTTCCGGGTGGAGCGCGTGGTGGTCGAGGGATAGGTCGCCGCCCCACGCCGAGCCACCGGGCGCCGCGCAAGCCTGCGCCGCCCGGAGACTCCCTGCGTTGCCCTGCGCCGCCCTGCGCCGCCCTGCGCCGCCCGGCGCCGCGTCGCCTTGCCGGAGCGCCCCGGAGGCGTAGCTTCGCGCGAAGCTGGGCCCTCGGGGCCCGCGCGACGCCCTCCACCCCGACCGGACGATTCATGCGCGGCATCATGATGGACTTCCCGCTCACGCTGACGACGGTGATTCGTCGGGCGGAGCAACTCTTCCCGCACGTCGAGATCACGAGTCGCCGGCCCGACCGGACGCTGCACCACACCTCGTACGGCGCCGTCGCGAGGCGCGCGAAGCAGCTGGCGGCCGGCCTCGAGTCGCTGGGGCTCCGGCAGGGCGACCGCGTCGGGACGCTCGCCTGGAACCACGCGCAGCACCTCGAGGCGTACTACGCGATCCCCTGCGCCGGGATGGTGTGCCACACCCTCAACATCCGCCTCCACCCCGACGACCTCGCCTACATCGCCACGCACGCGGGCGACAAGGCGGTGATCGTGGACGACGTGCTCTGGCCGCTGTTCGAGAAGTTCCGCGAGCGCACCCCCATCGAGCACGTCATCGTCATCCGCCACACGGGAGGCGCGCTCCCGCCCGGCACGCTCGACTACGAGGACGTGCTCGCGCGCGGCGCGGCGCGCGCGTACGAGTGGCCGGAGCTGGACGAGTATGCGGCCGCGGCGATGTGCTACACGTCCGGCACGACGGGGAAGCCCAAGGGGGTCGTGTACACGCACCGGAGCCAGGTGCTGCACACCTTCGGCGAGGCGTTCGCCAACACGCTCGGCTGTACCGATGCCGACGCGGTGCTGGCGATCGTGCCGATGTTCCACGCGAATGCGTGGGGGCTGCCCTACCTCGGCGCGATGATGGGGGCGCGGCAGGTGTTCCCGGGCCCGCACCTCGATCCCGCGAACGTGCTCGACCTGGTCGTCACGGCGCGCGTGACGATCGCCGCCGGCGTGCCGACGGTGATGCTGGGGCTCCTCGCCGCGCTCGACGCGCTGCCGACCAAGCCCGACCTGCGGGAGCTCAGGCGGATGGTGATCGGGGGGAGCGCGGTGCCGCAGGCGCTCATCCGCGCGTATCGCGAGCGCTACGGCGTGACGATCCTGCAGGGGTGGGGGATGACGGAGACCTCGCCGCTGGCGAGCGTGGGGACCCCCCCGTCGTGGGTGACGTTCGCGACGCCCGAGGAGGAGGACAGCTACCGCGCGCGCCAGGGGCGGCCGTCGCCGTTCGTCGAGATCCGCGCGCGCGACGACAACGGGCACATCATCCCGTGGAACGGGTCGGCCATGGGGGAGCTCGAGATCCGCGGGCCGTGGGTCACGGCGGGCTACTACGAGTCGCCCGACTCGGGGGAGCGGTTCACGCCGGACGGCTGGTTCAAGACGGGCGACATCGCGAGCATCCACCAGGACTGGTGCATCGAGATCCGCGACCGCTCGAAGGACGTGATCAAGTCGGGCGGCGAGTGGATCAGCTCGGTGGCGCTCGAGAACGCGCTGATGGGACACCCGAGCGTGGCCGAAGCGACGGTGATCGGGGTGCAGGAGGCGAAGTGGCAGGAGCGCCCGCTCTCGGTCGTGGTGCTCAAGGCGGGGAAGGCGGCGACGCACGAGGAACTCAACGCCTTCCTCGCGCAGCAATTCCCCAAGTGGTGGCTCCCCGACGCCACGGAGTTCGTGGACGCGATCCCGCGCACGAGCGCGGGGAAGTTCCTCAAGTCGGCGCTGCGGGAGCGGTTCGCGAAGCGGCTGATGGCGTGAGGGGCGTGACCGCCGCACCGCGACGCCGGCGTGCGCCTGCGCGGTTGCGGCGTGCTACCCCAGGTCCGGCACCGCGCTGACCCCCGCGGTGCCGGGCACGGCCGGGTCGTCGTCGCCGGGCCCCTTGGGGCCGCCGACGCGGCGCTTGGCGCTCAGCTGCTCGATCTCGATCGTCACGAACGCCGTGGCCTTGAGGTCGCGATCCGGGGTGATGCCGTAGTCCACCCCGGCGGTGCGACCGGGCCAGTAGCGCGCGATCATCGCCTGCAGGAGGGAGCGCTGGCGCTCGAGGGAGCCCTGGTCGGCGGCCGCGCGCCCGAACACCACCGCGCTCCGGTAGTTCACGGAGTGGTTGAGCGCGCTCTTGGAGTAGACGAGCCCGTCCGTGAGGGTGACGCCGATGCTGACGCGCGTGCCCGAGGCGAGGGCGCCCATGAGGCGCGAATGATGCCCGCCGTGCAGGTGGATGCGGTCCGGCTCGTCGGGGTCGTAGTGGTAGGTCATGGGGATGACCACCGGGCCGTGTTCGTCGGCGATGGCGACGTGGGCGACGATCCCGGCCGCGAGGATGCGCGGCGCGTCGCCGCCGACGTCGCGCTCGCGGTGCGTGCGGATGGCCGCGCGATCGGGCGGCAGGGGCGGGAGGGGGGCGAGCGAGGGGGCGGCGTCGGACACGGACGGCTCCGGGTGGCGGGGGGACGCACGGAAGTGTACAATATTCTGGCATGATGCAAAGAGCCAGAAGTGCGAAGATGAGCCATGCCAGAAAGCGCGGGCGCCCTGTGCGCGACGTCACGCTCGCCGTGCGCCTCGACCGCGCGGCGGGGGCCGCGCCGCAGCACCGCCAGCTGGCCGACCAGGT
>JACQES010000042.1 GCA_016200495.1 Gemmatimonadota bacterium | reverse complement strand
GCGCGCCCGGCGTCGCCTTCCACTTCCACGCCGTGCAGCACTGGTCCAACCGCACGATCTTCGCGCGCAACGACACGGCGTGGGGCAGCTGGGCGGTGCTTCACCGCGACTTCCGCTTCTGGTTCTCGGGCGACCTGGGCTATTCCGACGACCCCGCGAAGATCGGCGCGCGCCACGAATCGTTCGACCTGGCCGCGATCGCGATCGGCGCATACGAGCCGCGCTGGTTCATGGGGCCGCAGCACGTGAACCCGGCGGAGGCGGTGCAGGTGCTGCGCGACGTGCGCGCGCGCGAGGCCCTGGGCATCCACTGGGGCACCTTCGCGCTGACCGACGAACCGCTCGACCAGCCGCCGCGCGACCTCGCCCAAGCGGTGGCGGACGCGGGACTACCGCCCGATCAGTTCACGACGTGGCGCCATGGGGAGACGCGGGTGTATCCGGCCGGTGCGCGAGGTAGATGAGCAGTGACGGACAGCCGATGAGGAGCGTGGCGGGCCACCAGAGCTTGTTGCGCCCGCTCCGCCGGATGTCGCGCCAGAGCCAGACAAGGACCACGGCCGTGAACACCGCCATGTCGTTCCACGCCATGAACACCATCGGGTCGGTGCGCAGCGCCGCCCAGGCGTGCTGGAGCCCCGCCCCCACGCCGCCGTTCTGCGTGATCCACGCGTTGAACGCGACCTGCTCGTAGATGAAGAAGAGGATCGCGAACGCGACAAGGCCGTAGCGACGGAGCATGGGCGGGAGCGTGAGGGGCGACTTCGGCTGGGCCGCCCAGCGGGCGGAGGGAGCTACGCGGGTTTCTTCGGCTTGGTCGCCGGCTGGCCCGAAGGCGTGGCCGGCGACGCGGCACCGCCCGTGCGCCGCACGCTGAGCAGCCGCTGCGCATCGTTGCCGTCGGTGCCCGCGGCGCGGACGACGATCACGTTGGTGCCCGTCACGAGCGGCACGTCCACCGCGAAGGCGGCCGTGCGGACCCCTTCGCCGAGGGTGAGCGGCTTGCCCGTGGGTGGATCGAGCAGCGGCAGCGGCACCTTGGTGCCGTTGACGAACAGCTCCACGGCACCGAGCGAGCGGCCGTACTCCACGTCGCCACGCACGGTGACGGTCGCGGCCGCCACCTCGGCGTTGTCGCGGGGCAGCTCGATGCGCAGGTACGGCGGGTCGGGCCACGCCATCGCGCCGGGCGCGGGCTCCGCCACCAGCGTCTCGGCCAGCTCGCTCACTGCGCGCGTCAAGTCCTCGTCCTCGCAGCTGTTGCACTGCACCTCGCGCGTGCCGTCCACCGCGCCCGTGGCGACGTCCACGAGCTGCACGGTGATCGTGACCGTCGTGCCCAGCCGCGCGATGCCGCCGATGATCGCCTTGTGGACGTTGAACAGGCGGCCCAGCTGCACCGCGGTCGCCGGGTCCACCTTGCCCGACTTGGCCAGGTCCTGCTCCTTGAGCACCACGTCGAGGCGACGCCGCTCGAGGAGCCGCACGCCGGGATTGCGCGCGAGGCGCGTGAGCAGCAGGTCGCCGATCCCCTGCGCCTGGTCCGGACCGACGCCGTTGTCGGCGATGCGCATGATCGCGAAGTTGAGCCGCCGCGACGGCTGCACGAGCGGCGTGCGCGGGCCCGTGATCGCGAACTTGACGCCGCGGAGGTCGGCGCCGCAGCGCGGCCGGGGCTGCACGCCGCGCACCGCGAGGAAGCTCACCGTGCCGTCTTCGGCGCCCACCGCGATCGTCTTGCCGTCGGGGGCGAATGCGAGCGCCATCGCGCGGCCGGCCGTGGGGGTGTCGTACACGCGGATGCCGCGCTCGATGTCGAACAGGCCGATGCGCGAGCCGCGCTGGTCGCGGAGCGCGATGGCGAGGTGCCGGCAGTCCGGGGCCGAGGCCATGGCCGCGGGCGACTGCGACTGGAGGTCGAGCTGCTTCTGCGGCGCGGCCGTGGCCACGTCGTACACCTGCAGGCCGTCCTTGTAGTAGGGCGCGCCGCGCCCGAACGCGGGGGGCTGCACCTCTTCCGTGCCCACGAACAACAGGTCGCCCGACGGGGTGGCGGAGGCGGAGAGGATGACCGGCTCCGTTTCCTTCACGGAGCGGAGCGGCGCCAGCCTCTTGATGTCCCAGTACACGATGTCGCGATCGGCGCCGACGGTGACGAGCGTCTCGCCCTCGCGCAGGTAGGTGGCGTGCACGACCGCCTTCTTGTGCGAGCCGCGCAACCGGCCGATCTGCTCGCCGGTGGCCGCGCCGATGAGCGCGACCTCCCCGTTGCGGAGTCCGACCGCGACCACGTTTCCGCTGGGGGAGAACGCGAGCGCCGACACCGCCTCGCCGACCTTCGCGATGCGTGGCGCGCCGCCCGTCGCGTCGGCGATGAACACCTCCCCGCGCTCGGTGCCAACGGCCATCCGCGATTCGTCGCGCGAGCGCGCGAGCGTGGTGGCGCGCGCCGCGGAAGGCAGCAGGTCGCGCCCCGGACCGGCTCCGCGCGCGTCGAGGAGGCGGACCTTCCCCGCCTCGGTGGCCACCGCCACCGAGTCGCCGCGCGCCGTGAAGACGAGCGCGCGGATCGTGCCGTCGAGCTTCTGCCGGCCGAGCGGCTCGATGGAGATCGTTCCCGCCGAAGTAGAAGGAGAAACCGAAGTTGACCTCGAAGGTGCCGTCGCTCCCCGACTGGCCCGCGAACGAGACGTTGGTGTAACGGTAGAGCCCCTCGAGGTCGAACGACGTCTGGCGCGAAAGGAAGAAGTGCGCACCGACCCCTGGCTGCAGCACCAGCGCGTTGATGCCGCTGCCGAACCCGCTGCCCACCGCCATGCTCACGAACGGCACCTTGGTGTCGCCCGGATCGGACCAGTTCACCTCGGTGCCGACGGCGAGGATCGTGAACGTCGTCGAGCCCGACGTCGAGATGGCCGCGCCCGCATTGAGCGACACGTTGCGCTTCCAGTACCAGCCGAACTCGCCCTGGATGTTCGCCTCGGTCTCCGACCCGGCCGACGTGCTCTTGGAGATCGAGCCGTTGAGCGAGAAGCGCTTGTCGCCCTGCTCGATCTGCGCCCGTCCGCGCGCGGGCAGCACCAGCGCGAGGGCAATCGCGAAGCCGAGCGTGGACAGCGGACGCAACGTGCGCATGGCCGTTCCTCCGGGTGGTTAGCCGACGCGCTGGCGCGCGAGCGGGCGCGCGTACGCGTTGGTGGGATTGTGGATGTTGATCGTGAGGATCTTCTTCCAGAGCTCCATCGCCTGGGCCTGGTCGCCGGTCTTCTCGTACGCCTGCGCGAGGAGCGCGAGGATGAACGGATCGCCCTGCTGCGCCTGCCTGAGGTCGGCGATGGCGGCGGCGTAGTCGCCCGCATAGAACGCCACGTAGCCCGTGAGGTACGGCATGTACGGCGCCTGCCCCGGAATCCGCCCGGCGTCGAAGTACCCCTTGGCGTGGCCGACGTGCATGGCCGCGCCCTTGGCGTCGCCCTTCCGCGCCGCGAGCCGCGCGAGCGCGTTGTGCCAGCGGAAGTTCCAGAGGTCCTTGGCGGAATCCGGCAGGGCGGGCTGCTTCATCGCGGCGTCGTAGCCCGCCTTGTACCACTGCTGCGCCTGCGCGTAGTCCCCGCTCTCGATGCAAAGCCGGCCGATCTCGTTGGCCACCTCGGCGGCGGTGTTCCAGTCGGGCTTGGCCGCCTCGGCGTCATACGCCTGCCGCGCCGCCCCGACGGCGCCCGCGCAGTTGCGCTCGAACGCGTACGAGAATGCGATGTTGCGCAGGATCCCGTTCCGCTGTTCGGGGCGCGCGAGTTCGAGCGCCTTTTCCATGTGCTTGCGCGCTTCGGCGTACCTGCCCTGCAGGTCCAGCACGACCCCCATCTGGAGGTGCGGGTCGGCGGCCATGTTGTCGAGCCCCACCGCCCGGCCGAACTGCGCCATCGCCTCGTCGAGCTTGCCCTGTGTCACCAGGCGACGGCCATCGCGCACGGCCTCGCCCGACGGGGTGAGCGGCGCGGCCGGCTGCTGGGCGGGCGCGGCGCCGGCCGAAGCGAGGGAGATGGCAGCCGCGACGAGGGTGCGGCGGACGGCGGACGTGGGCATGGCGGCGAGTCGGGGCATGGGGGGAGGCCGGCTCCGCCTCGCGGGACGGCCGGCTCGCTCCACGCTAGCGCGCGCCGCCGCCGGGCGCCACCGCCCCGGAACGAATACCTTACGAGTCATGCGCCACACGCCTCGCTCCCCCCGCCGCGCGACGACGGCCGTCGTCGCGCTCATCGCCCTGACCGCGCTCGCCGCCCCCGCCGCCGCGCAGGTGCGCCGCAACGAGCAGCAGAAGCCGCCGTCGATGACCATCGACGAGTACGAACCGACGTCGATGCTCGTGACGAAGCAGACGAGCGTTACGCGCGCCCGGTTCCCGTTCGTGGACATCCACGGGCACCAGAACCTGAACATGGGCGACAGTGAACTCGCCGCGCTCGTGGCGACGATGGACAAGATCAACCTGCGCACGATGGTCAACCTGAGCGGCGGCTCGGGGGCGCAGCTGGCCGCGCAGGTGCGCAATGCGAAGGCCAAGTATCCGGGCCGGTTCGTCGTCTTCGCCAACGTGGACTGGAACCGCGTCAACGAGCCCAACTTCGCGCAGAACGCGGCCGCGCAGCTCGAGCGCGACGTGAAGGAGGGCGGCGCCGTCGGCCTCAAGATCTTCAAGAACCTCGGCATGGACACCTACTGGGCCGACGGTTCGCGCGTGCGCACCGACGACCCGCGCCTGGGCCCGATCTGGGAGAAGTGCGGCGAGCTGGGCATTCCCGTGCTGATCCACACGGCCGAGCCCGCGGCCTTCTTCCTGCCCGTGGACAAGCACAACGAGCGCTACCTCGAGCTCACGCAGTTCCCGGGGCGCACGCGGCCCCCCGACAAGTATCCGCCGTTCGACTCGCTCATCGGCGAGCAGCACCGGATGTTCAAGGCACACCCGCGCACCACGTTCATCAGCGCGCACCTCTCGTGGCTCGGCCAGGACCTGGGCCGCCTGAGCCGCACGCTCGACACGATCCCGAACATGGTCGTCGAGGTGGCCGCGGCGCTCTACGAGATCGGTCGGCAGCCCAAGGCCGGGCGGGCCTTCTTCCTCAAGTACCAGGACCGGATCCTGATGGGGAAGGACACCTTCGGCGACGAGAACGAGTACGCCGTGTACTTCCGCATCTTCGAGTCGGGCGACGAGTACTTCCCGTGGTACCGCCGGCGCCACGCCTTCTGGGGGATGTACGGCCTCGAACTGCCCGATGACGTGCTGCGGAAGGTGTACTACAAGAACGCGCTGCGCATCGTGAAGGGGATCGACCCGGCCAACTTCCCGCGCTAGGGCGCCCCACCGGCGCGCATGTTCCTCCTCGTCGTCCTCGCGCTGGTCATCGTCGTGGGTGCGGCGCTCGCGGTGCTGTTCGTGCCGCGGGCCGTCGCGCGGGCCCGGGCCGCGGCCGTGCGCGAGGCGGAGGAGCGCGCGCTCGTCGCGATCGGCCGCGCCCATGGCCAGCTCGCGCACGACCTGGGCAACATGCTCACCGTGCTCCGGCTCAACGCCGAGGAACTGCAGGATTCGCTCGGGGCCGAGCACCCCGGGCTCCGCGCGACCCGGGCGATCGAGGAGGCGACCGACCTTGGCTCGTCGCTCGCGCGCCAGCTGGCGGCGAGCGGACGCCGCACCGCCAGCCCGCCGGCCGAGATCGAGGCCGGCCACTTCGTGCACGACCTCGAGCCGCTGCTCGACCCGTTGCTCGGCAACGTCTCGCTCGAGATCACGGTGGGCGCGCCCCGCCCCGTCGTGACCGGCGACCCGCTCCGCATGGAGCAGGTGGTGCTCAACCTGGTGAAGTCGGCGCGCGAGCTGCTGGGGCCCCGCGGCACGATCGAGGTGCTCGTGACGACGGTGGACGGCCCGGCGCCCGCGCCCGTGCTCGCCGACGGGCGCGCACCGGACCGGCTCTCTGGCACCGCGCCCTCGAGCGGCCGCTGGTGCCGGATCGCGGTCACGCAGGGCGAGGTGGGGTTCGTCGCGCGCGACTTCCCGCAGGTGACGCGCGTGGGGTGGACCTCGCCCGACGAACGCGGGGGCACGGGCATCGAACTCGCCACGGTGCGCGACGCGCTCGCGCTCGCGGGCGGCCACTTCCGGCTCGGCTCGGGCGACGGGCGCGGGACGTGCGCCGAGGCCTATTGGCGGATGGGGAACGCGGGCGGCTGAGCCGGTGGGCACGCGGGGCGCGCGGTGGTGCGAGTGCGCCCAACTATCGCCGCGCTACGCCGTGCTACGCCGTGCTACGCCGTGCTACGCCGTGCTACGCCGCGCTCGAGTGGAGCTTGACCTCGATCGCGCGCCACTTCCCCTGCCGGAACCGCGTCACGCTGAGCACCGCGCGCGTGAGGTGGCCGCAGACGACGGCGGTCCAGATGTGGTGCGGCTGCAGCGTGCCCGTCTCCTGGATGACGAAGCAGGTGCCGAGCGGCACGATGATCTGCGAGATGATCGAGATGACGAGCGGGCTCCGCGTGTCGCCCGTTCTCTGCAGCGCCCCCGTGTAGCTGAGCGCCACCGTGATGAAGAAGCCCGAGAGCGCGAGGTAGCGCAGCAGCTCGACGGCGATGTCGGACTGGATGCCGGTGCGCATGCCGAACACCGAGAGCAGCACGCGCGGCATGATGAGGTAGAGCGCGCCGAAGAACGCGGCCACGAAGATGCCGATGCGCGCGGCGGCCGCCGCCGCGCCCGCGGCACGATCGGGATGGCCGGCGCCCAGGTTCTGCCCCGCCACCGTCGCGGCCGCGCCCATGAGGCCGACCGACGTCCAGGTGATGAACGAGAACAGCTCCGTGTAGCTCACCGTCCACGCCGCCTGCGACTCCGCGCTCAGCGTCAGCGACCCGATGAAGCGGAGCAGCAGCACGCCGGCGACGTTCATCGCCACGCCCTGCACGCCGGTGGGGAGCCCGAACTTGAACAGCTGCCGGATGATCTCCCAGTCGGGCTTGTAGCTCGGCAGCCCCTTGAACGAGATCACCCACGCGCCCGTGAAGAGCTGCCGTACCGCGAACAGCCCGACCGACGCGCTGGCGATCGTGGTGCCCATCGCGGCGCCGGTGGTGCCGAGTCGCGGGATCGGGCCGATGCCCGGGATGAGCACGACGTTGAGGCAGATGTTGAGCACCGTCATCGTCACGCCGAGGCGGAGCGGCGTCTTCGCGTCGCCCGCCGCGCGCATCGCGCCGCCCAGCATGAAGAAGAGCATCATCCCGACGCTGCACGTGAACATGATGCGCAGGAACGGCGTCGCCTCGTGGCGCACCGCCTCGGTCGCGTTCACGAGGCCCAGCAGCCACGGCGTCGCGAAGTAGCCCACGGGCGCGAGCACGAGGAACGAGAGCGCCGCCGCGGTGATGAAGGCCTGGTAGACGGTCTCGTTGACCATCTTGAGGTCGCCCGCGCCGGCGAAGCGCGCCGCGAGCACCCCCATCCCCGTGAACAGGGAGCTCACGAAGACCATCACGACGAGGAAGATCTGCCAGGAGACGCCGATGCCGGCGTTCGCGGCGAAACCGACGAACTGGCCGACCATCGCGTGGTCGATGACCCCCTGAAGGCCGCCGATCATGTTCTGGACCATCGTGGGCCACGCGATGCGCCAGACGGCGGCGGGGATCGGGCCTTCGACGATGGAGCGGTCGAGCTTGCGGGGGGCGGGGGCGGCCATGAGCCTTGTAGCTTGGCCGGGCGCTCGCGGTTCCTCAAGGGTGCCCGTGGCCCTTGCGCCTCTCCTCGTCCGTGGCCCAGCGCGCGTCACTCGACGCGCTATCTTTGCCGCCGTATGAGCCGCCTCTCCACCCACCGTCGCCGAGGACCCGGCGTCACCCTCGCCGCGCTCGCCCTGCTGCCGCTGCTCGCCGCGTGCGGCGACAGCCTCACGAGGCGCGTGACGCGCGGCATGGACGGGTGCATCGCGCAGCGGAACCCGCTCTTCGTGGCCGGTCGTGGCGCCGAGGCGATCCAGCTCCCGCTCACCCCCGAGGTGGAGGCGCTGGCGAGCAGGTTCAACTACGAGGCGGCGTTCCGCGCGATCAAGCCGGTGGCGAAGACCGCCGGCACGCAGGCGGCGCTCACCTGCGCCCTGGAGTTCGCGGCGCGCTACCGGGACGACGCCGCGAAGACGTTCCTGGCGACGTACGCGCAGCACCCGTCGCCGGACGTGGCGGCCGCGGCGCGGCGGTTGCTCGCGACGTTTCCGTAGGCCGGTAGGCCGAGCCGCAAAGCCGTGTACAGTTCCCGGCGCAACTGCACGAATTTCCGGGAAAAGTGTACAGTTGGCAGCCAATATGTATAGATTTTCGCATTTTCTATACACTTTGTCTCTCGCCCGGGAATGACTCGACTGCTGCTCTCCCTCGACAGCCTTCCGGCGCGTCGATTCGACACGCCGGAGATCCTCCGTGCGGTGAATCGCGCGAGCGTCCCGCTGGCCGAATTGAAGGGGTTCGTTTCGGGCATACCGAACCAGGCCATGCTCGTCGACACGCTCGTCCTGCAGGAGGCGAAGGAGAGCTCGGCCATCGAGAACATCATCACGACGCACGACGAACTCTTCCGCGACCCCAGCCAGCTTGATGCAGCAGCTAACGCCGCGACGAAGGAAGTCATCCGCTATCGTGAGGCGGTCCGGATCGGCTCCGAACGCGTGCGCTCGACCGGCCTGCTGACGACGCGCACCATCCTGGAGATCCAGGGCGTGCTCGTGGAGAGTCGGGCCGGGTTCCGGCGAGTGACCGGCACGACGCTCCGCGATGCGTCGGGACGGATCGTGTACACGCCGCCCGAGCCGCAGCACGTGATCCCGCTCATGACGGATCTCGAGCGATTCCTCCACGCGGACGTCCGCTCACCACTCGAGCCGCTCGTTCGCATGGCGCTGGCGCACCACCGTTTCGAGTCGATTCATCCCTTCAATGATGGCAACGGCCGGACGGGACGCATCCTCAACGTGCTCTACCTGGTGAAGGAGGGCCTGCTCGACAGCCCCGTCCTGTATCCCAGCCGGCACATCGTGCGCTCGAAGGACCGGTACTACAAGCTCCTGCAGGAGGTGCGAACGCACGACCGATGGGAGGCCTGGGTGCTGTACATGCTCGAAGCCATCGAGGTCACGGCGCGCGAGGGCATCGCGACCGTCGGCGCCATCCGCACCGCGCTGCTCGACGTCAAGCATCGCATCCGCTCCGCGCACCGCTTCTACAGCCAGGACCTCATCAATCACCTCTTCGCGCATCCGTACACGCGCATCAGTGCACTGCAGGGTGAACTCGGCGTGTCGCGCGTGACGGCGACGAAATACCTCGACGCACTCGTCACCGACGGGATCCTGGCCAAGCTCAAGCGCGGGCGCTCGTCCTACTACGTGAATCGCCGGCTGATGCGTATCCTCACCGGACGGTCGCCGGGCACACGCTCGCGCCGCGACGACTGAGCCGATCCGGCGGCCGGCGCCGCGCCGGCCCGGCGATCGGCGCGTTGCGCCTTCCTCGGCTCGGGGACATGTTCCCCGGCGGAGGCGAAGCTCCGGCACACGAGGGCAGCCGCGCGCATGCGATTCTGGACGGGCGTCACCGACAACCGGTGGTATGACTTCCTGAGCCGCCGCCCGCACCTCGACGAGGTGAACTTCTGGCACCCGGGCGGCAGCGCGCCGTTCAACACGCTGCCTCCGGGAACGCCCTTCCTGTTCAAGCTGAAGGCTCCGCACCATCACCTGGCCGGCGGGGCCTTCTTCGTCAAGTTCGAGTCCTTGCCGCTGCGTCTGGCGTGGGACGCGTTCGGCGAGAAGAACGGCGCCGCCACGTTCGAGGAGTTCGCCGCGCTGATCATGGGTGCGCGTGGCCGCGCCGGTCCGACTGCCGACATCGGATGCAGCATCCTCTCCGAGCCGTTCTTCTTTCCGCGTGATGCGTGGATTCCGGTCGCCGAGCAATTCTCTCGCAACATTGTCACGGGGAAGAGCTTCGACACGGCAACCGAGGAGGGGCGCGCGCTCTGGTCGGAGATCGACCTGACCATCGCGCGACTGCGAGTGGGACCGAGCGTGGTCGCCGAGAACCCGGTCCGGTTCGGCGAACCTGCATTTGTCCGCCCTCGGCTGGGCCAGGGTGCGTTTCGCGCGCTGGTCACCAACGCGTACGGCCGTCGGTGCGCCATCACGGGCGAGAGCACGCTTCCGGTGCTCGAGGCCGCCCACATCAAGCCCGTGGCCGAGAGCGGCCCCAACGATACGCGAAACGGCCTGCTGCTCCGGTCCGACTTCCATCGCCTGTTCGACCTTGGCCTCGTCACGGTGGACGTCAGCCATCGCGTCGTGGTCAGCGCCCGGATCAAGGAGCAGTGGTTCAATGGCAAGGCGTACAACAGCCTGCACGGCGCGGCGCTCAAGTCCCTGCCCGAGCACCCGGACGACCGTCCGCTCCCGGAGTACCTCCGCTGGCACAACGAATCCATCTTCGAGCGAGTGGCGTGACATGCTGCCGGACGACACGAAGCGCGCAGTCCTGGCCTTTCGCGATGACCGCGACTGGAAGCAGTTTCACTCTCCGCGAAACCTCGCCGTCGCGATCTCCGTGGAGGCGGGCGAATTGCTCGAGCAGTTCCAGTGGATGACGGAGGGGGAACAGCGGCCCGCGAGCGGGCAGCGCGACGCCCTCGAACACGAGGTCGCGGACCTCGTGATCCTGCTGACGTACTTCGCTCACGATCTCGGAATCGACGTGGATCAGGCCGTGCGGGACAAGCTGCGCCTCAATGGGGAGCGCTATCCCGTCGCCCGCGCCAAGGGCTCGGCCAGGAAGTACAACGCGCCCTGACCTAGCGCTGCTTCTTCGGCTTCGGCTTGCGTGCAGGCGCGGGTCTCGGGGTTGTCGCCGTCGCTCCGACACGCGCCGCGATGAGCGCGCTCTCGACCCCCACCCGATCGACCGCCGTCACCACCACGCGCTCGACGGAGTCACCCGCCGCGGCGACGACGAGAGATCGCTGCGCGCCGGGCAGGATGAGCGTGCGCCACGCATCACGGCCGCGGATGCGCACGGTCCAGTGCGCCACGTCGCGCCCCCTGGCCGGCACGAGCGTCACCACCTGCTCGCGCGAGGCGGTGTCGCGCACCAGCGCGACCACGGGGGCCGGCATGGCGCGCGTCTCGAGCCACGGCGTCGCGGGGGCGAGCGCGGGCTGCTGGTAGACGTCGCGCAGCAGCCGTTCGCCGATGGGCAGGAGCGGCGCGGCCGCGCTCGGCGCCGCCGCGGGCGACGACGCGGCGCCTGAGGCATCCGGCGCCGCGCCGGCCGTCGGCGTCGGCGCAGCGGCGCTCGGACTCGCCGCCGCGCTTGCGCTGACCGTCGGTGCTGCAATCGCCGGCGGCGCCGGCATCAGCGGCTTCATGCTGAAGTGCACGTCGCCGCCCGCGCGGGCCGCGCGCGACGCCTTCACCTGGTTGGCGATCTCGTCCGGGCCCCAGAGTCCGCCGCCCTGCACGCCGCGCGTCGTGTAATGCCCGGGCCAGAGGTGACGCTGGCGCGTGTTCTCGTCCATCCACCACTTGAGCAGCACCGGATACGCCTGCGGCTCCTGCGCGATCGGCCAGTAGAGCTGCGGTGTCAGGTAGTCGAGCCACCCCTCGTGCAGCCACCGCTTCGCATCGGCGTAGAGCTTGGCGTACGCGTCGAAGCCCTTGATCTGCGCCGGAAACCCGGGACGCCAGATGCCGAACGGGCTGATCCCGACCTGCACCCACGGCTTGGCGCGCTTGGTCTGCCGGTAGATCTGTGCGACGAGCGTGTCCACATTGTGCCGCCGCCAATCGTCCTTGGCGAGCGTGCCGCCCCGCTTCCGGTAGGCGGCGAAGGTCGCCGCGTCGGGAAACTCCATCGGCTGCCCGTCGGCGCCGTTCTCGGGGTACGGATAGAAGTAGTCGTCGATGTGGATGCCATCGACGTCGTAGCGCTTCACCACGTCGAGCATCACGGCGAGCGTGCGTCGCACGACGGCCGGGTCGCCCGGGTCCATCCAGAGCGACTTGCCGTAGCGGCGCACCATGGTGGGGCTCGCCTCGCTCACGTGCGTGGCGGCGTGCACGTAGGTCGCGGTCGCGTGGCGGGCGCGGTACGGGTTGAACCAGGCGTGCAGCTCGAGCCCGCGCGCGTGCGCCTCGCGCACGGCGAAGGCGAGCGGATCGTAGAACGGCTCGGGGGCGCGCCCCTCGACGCCGGTCAGGTACGCCGACCACGGCTCGAGCGGCGAGGCGTAGAGCGCGTCGGCCGCCGGGCGCACCTGCAGGATCACCGCGTTCATGTTGAGCGCGCGCGTCCGGTCGAGGATCGCGATCAGTTCCGCCTGCTGCTCGAAGCTCGACAGTCCCGGCTTGCTCGGCCAGTCGATGTTGGTCACCGACGCCACCCACACGCCGCGGAACTCGCGCGGAACGTCGGGGGGCGTGGCGCTCGGCTGGGCGTGCGCGGCCGTCGCGCATAGCGCAAGTGCGATCACCGCAACGAGGCGCCTCACCGGCCCGCCGCGGCGAGCGCATCCGACGTCTTCTGCGCCACCGCCTCGATGCGCGCGGTGAGCCGCCCGAGTTCGCGCGTCGCGAGCGCCCAATTCTTCGCGTCGATCGCCTCGCGCACGCCGGGCAGCTCCATCGCGGCGTACGTGTAGCGCGGCGCGTACAGCGCGTGCCGGAACCACGGACGGCCGGGAATCCCGCCGTCGAGCAGCCACTGCTGCTCCAGGGTCCGGAGCGCCTCGTTGAGCGCGGCGAGGTTCGTGGCAGTCCCCTGCCCCGCGTCGAGCGCGGCGAGGCGCGACGCGAGCGCGGCACGGCCGCGTTCGCGAGGCGGAGCGCCATCCGTCCCCACACCTCGGCCATCACGGTCATGTACTTGTAGCCCGGATCGCCGTAGCGCTCCATCCAGAGCGCGTCGTCGTACTGCGAGTGGTACACACCGTACGGGCCGTTGAAGGCGAGGTCCACCACCGGCAGCCCGAGGAAGTTGAGGAAGACGGTGTAGTCGGACCCGGAGCCGAGCGTGTTGGTGACGAGTCCCTCCTCCGCGGCGGCGCCCCGGGTCGCGCGCCAGGCGTCGAGGAGGCGCTTCCCGGAGTTCGGGTCGGTCACGTCGCGCGCGGTCTCCAGCACCACGGGATTCATCGTGGCCACGGCGCTCGCCTCGAACCGGCTGCCATTGGTGGAACCGTCAACGTTGATGTACGCCACCGCCCCGGCCGTGAGGGGCGCGGCGAACTGCTCCCCCCATTCGGTGCTCCCCGTCAGGTGCCACTCCTCGGCGTCCCAGTTGCCGAGCACGATCGTGCGGCGCGGACGCTTGCCTTCGCGGGCGAGCTGGCCCAGCGCGCGCGCCATCTCGAGCTGCGTCGCGGTGCCGCTCGCCGGGTCGAACGCGCCGAACACCCACGCGTCGCGGTGGTTGCCGAGCACGACCGTCTTGTCGGGCTCGTCGGTCCCCTTGATCCGCGCGTCCACGACCCAGATGTCGCGCACCTTCCCGTCCATCTGCACGTTCACGTGGGCCGTCGCCTGACCGCCGAGCCGGTACGTGAAGGGCAGCGCGCCCTGCCACGAGGCGGGCGCCACGGGGCCACCCATGGCGCGGAGGAACGGCGCCGCGTCGCGCGCCGAGATCGGCAGCGCGACCACGCGCGGCACCGCGGGCGAGGAATCCACCGGAATGCGCGGGACGCCCGGAATGGACGGCCGCCCCGGCGTGAGCGGATCGCCCGGGATGATGAAGTCGTACGAGATGGCGCCGCGCTGGATGTGCGACTCGTTGCCCCACGGCCCGTCGGGGAAGGTCAGCCCCTTGCGATAGCCGTCCTCGTTGGGATCCGAGTAGATGAGCAGCGCCTTCACGCCGCGCTGTTCCGCGGTGAGCGCCTTGAAGCCGCGGTACGAGTACGGGTTGGAGTAGCGCACGATCGCGATCGCGCCCTTCACCTGCACGCCGTGCGCCTCGAGCGTGTCGTAGTCGGCGGGGTTGCCGCTGCTCGCGTAGATCACGGGTGCGGTGATGTCGCCAGAGCCGGACATGCCGAAGTAGGTGAGCTCGGCGCCGACGCACGCCGCCTTGTCCACGGGAAGGCAGTCTTCCTTGAGCGACGCCGTGAAGGGCTTGGCGCCCAGCAGCTGCACCTGCACCTTGCTCGGCCACGGCAGCAGCACGTCGTAGCGGCGGAGCGCGACGTCCTCCCAGCCCCAGGCGCGCAGCTTGGCGGCGACCGAATCGGCCAGCTGCCGGTTCACCAGCGATCCGGCCGGGTGCGCGCGCGCGGTGAGCATGCGGAACCAGCGGCGCGTGGAGTCGCGGTCGAGCAGCGCGGCCAGCCGCGCCTCGGTCGCCGCCTCGCCACGCGCGCCGCCGGGGGTGAAGCCGCGCATCGGGGCGTCCTGCGCGCGCACGGCCAGCGGCAGCGCCGCCAACAGGGCAAGGGTCGTCGTCCACGTCACGTGCCGCATGTCATCCTCCGGGAGTCGCGGAAACGTGCCGCCCTGCCGCGAGTCACGCAACGCGCCGGGCGTCCGTCATTGCCGCACGTGGAGCGGCGGGGTAACGTCGGCTCATGCGCTCCCGTGCCGTGGTGCTCGCGATCGTGCTGGCCTTCGGTCCGACGGTGGTGCTCGGGGCGCAGGATCGCGTGCGTTTCGTGGATGCACGCTTCCTCCTGCCCGACGGGTCGGTCGCCTCCTCGCTGACGGTCGATGGCGGGCGGATCGTGGCGGCGGGCGCTGCCGCGCCGTCGTCGGCGAACGCGGTCGCGTCGCCACGCACGCGCGTCGTGTCGCTCGGCGGCGGCTTCGCCGTGCCCGCCTTCACCGACCATCACGTCCACGTGCTCAACGTGGGCCTCTGGGCGCTCAACGACGCCGAGCACGAGCGCCTGTTCGTGGACCTCTCGAGCGTGACGTCACTCGACGCGCTGCGCGCGAAGTTGCGCGAGCGTACGCAGCGTACGCCGCGGGGCGCGTGGATCGTGGGCGCGGGATGGAACCAGGCGGCGTGGGGGACGCAGGCGCTGCCCACCGCGCGTGACCTGGCCGGCGTGAGCGACGCGCACCCGATCTTCCTGGCCCGCAGCGACGGCCATGCGGGATGGGCCAACGTGCAGGCGCTCGCGGCGGCGGGTCTCACGCTCGCCTCGGCGGAGGTCACGGGCGGCTCGATGAAGGACGGCGTCCTGCTCGAGCGCGCGAACGAGTCCATCTCGGCCCTCCTGCCCGCGCTGAGCGACGCCGACATCCGGCGCGCGTGGCGCCTGGGCGCCGAGGCGCTCGCCGCGCGCGGCGTCGTGGAGGTGTACGACGCCGGCGCGCTCGCGCCGCCGGGCGTGGTCGCGCTCAACGCCGAGTTCGGCCGCTACCTGCGCCTGCTCGTCGCGGAGGACGCGGCCCGGCCGCTCCCGATCCGCATCAACCTGATGATTCCGGCGCCGAGCGAGCTGGCGAACACGCTGCTGTCGGCGCCGTCGCCATGGACACTCTCGCCGCGGCTCCGCATCACGCACCTCAAGTTCTTCGCCGACGGCGCGCTGGGCAGCCGCGGCGCGTGGCTGTCGCATCCGTACGCCGACGCGCCCGAGACGCGCGGCGTCCGGCGGACCGAGCCGGTCTCGTTCGCCGCGCTGGCGCTGCTGGCGCTCGATCATGGCCTGGGGCTCGCGACGCATGCCATCGGCGACGCCGCCGTCGGCAACACGCTCGACGCGTACGAGCGCATGCAGGCGCTGCGACCGTCGATCCCGCGCGGCCGACTCCGGATCGAGCACGCGTCGTACCTGGCGCCGCGCGACCTCGAGCGCGCCGCGCATCTCGGCGTCCTCCTGTCCATGCAGTCCAACTTCAACTCGGCCGACTCCGACCATCCGCCATTCGGCACGATGCGCGTCGGCGAATCCAACGAGCCGCGCGTCTATCCGTGGGCGGAGCTCCGCCGCCTCGGTGCCGACCTCGCCGAGGGCTCCGACTACTTCGCGCGACCGCTCGGCCCGCTCGCCGGCTTCGAGGCGGCGATGACCAGGCGGCACGCGATCGGCGCGGAACGCCCCGACTCCGCGATGCGCGTCGCGATGCTGGCGATGCAGGCGGAGCGACGCACGCCGGACGGCGTGCGCGACGCCATCGCCTTCGTGCCCGGCGCGCCGGCCGACTTCGTGGTGCTCGACGCCAATCCGCTCACGGTGCCGCTCGCGGCGCTGGGCGCCGTGCGTTCGCGCGTGACGGTGCGCGAGGGACGCATCGTCGCGGATCAACGCCGGCAGCGCTAACGTAGGGGACGCACGCCTCCCCCCCGCCCGCCTCGCCATGTCCCGCTCGCCCGTCTCCCGTCGCGCCTTCGTCCGCGGCTCCCTCGCCGCCGGCGTGGCCG
>JACQES010000070.1 GCA_016200495.1 Gemmatimonadota bacterium | reverse complement strand
CGCGCGGTCGCACGCTCTGGTGCCTGATCAACCGCGCGACGGGGAAGATCACGCGGATCGCGCCGGAGATCCTCGCCTGCTTCCCGCAGGACGAGGCGGTGACGTCGCCGATCTAGCCGCCGTACTCGACGGCCTTCTTCCGCCCGTACCAGAGTCCGACGCCGGTCCCGACGCCGCTCACGAGCACGGCGGTCATGATGCCGACCTGCGCACCGATGTACCAGCCGATCGTGCTGCCGATCGTGGCGCCGATGAAACCGAGCATCGCCTTCATGAAGGGCCTCCGGAGCGGGCGGTCGGACGGGCGCGGCGTCGCGCGGGCGGCCGCGCACGGCGTCGCAACGCGTGGATGGTGGCGCCTGCGCGAGCGAGGCGCAATGCCGAAGGCCGCTAATCGCGAGCGCCGTCCGCCGCCAGCAGCCGGAACGCGCGCATGACGGTCGCCCGCTCACGCCGCACCGGCGCGAAGAACCGCTCGTCGGCCCGCTCGACCGCGCGCACCGCGCGGCGCGCGAGCGCGCGGCCCGCGCGCGACACGCTGACCGCGTGCGCGCGGCTGTCGGTCGGATGCGGGGCGCGCGCGAGCAGCCCGGCGTGCACCAGGGCGCGCACCACCTGCGACGTGGTCATGACGTCGCCGCCGCTCAGTTCGGCGAGGCGCGCCTGCGTGAGCGCGTCATTCCCCTCGAACCAGGTCGCCACCGCCAGCACGACGAACTGCGTGTGCGTGAGGCCGAGGGGCTTGAGCGCTTCGCGTACCGCGCGCTGCCATGCGTTGGTGACGCGCCAGAGCAGGAAGCCCGGACTTGCGCCGGGTCCCGCGTAGCGCGTCGGCAGCGGCGGCCTCGCGCTCACGCGCCGGGGCCCTCGGCGCGCGCGACGAGCGCCGCGAGCACGTCGGGAAAGTCGGCGGACACCATCGCGCCCACGTCGGCGGCGCCGGGGCCCTCGGCCTCGATCGCGTAGCGCACGCGGGCGCCGTCGCCCTGGGGCATGACCTCGTGGGCCACGCGCACGACGAGGTCGTCGAGGCGCGTCTCGTCGGTGAAGCACCGCGGCGCGTCCACGTCGACGAGGCGCGACCGGAGGGCGGTGCCGTCGGGGAGGGTCATGGTGAACCCGGTGCCGGCGGCGAAGGGCCCATCGAGGTCGAGCGCGGCGACGCCAGCGTTCCACGCGGGCCAGCGCGCGGCGTCGGCGAGGATGGCCCAGACGGCATCGGGGCGAGCGGTGGTGGTGGCGTCGACGGCGTGCGTCCAGCGGGCGATGGTGGGCATGACGGGGGCGGGGGAGCGGGAGGGAGGGCCGCGGGCGGGGCGCGCGCGGGCGACGACAAATACTAAGCGCACTTAGCAAACAGCGTCAAGCCTCCGCCGGGCGATGCGCGTGGCGCGCCGCGCCGCGATCCGGGCGTGTCGAGTCAACACAGGCCTGATGGGCGGGGCGCGCGCGCGCCGGGAAACCCTTTCGCGGTGAGCGGCATCCAAGGGGCTGACCCCGCATGGCGCATGAAACGCGGGGTGCCCGACCCCCGTAGGCATCCCGGCGGCGCGCACGCGCGCTGCGTCCCTTCGACTGGTCTCGCCGATGCGCGTCTCGCCGCTCCTTCGCTCCGCTACCCTGCTCGCCTGCGCCGCGCTGGCCGCCCCCGCGGCGGCGCAGGCGCCGGCCGGTCCGCCGATGGCCGGCCGGGGCGCCGCCGTCGCACCGCCGGTGCGGGGCGAGGCCGAGGTGCGGGGCGTCGTCGTGGACTCGACCGGCAGCCCGGTGCCCTCCGCGTCGGTCGCGCTGCGCAGCCGCCGCGACTCGGCGCTCGTCGCCGGCGCGATCGCCGACGCCGACGGGCGCTTCCGCCTCGCGGCGCTCGGCCCCGGCGCGTACACGCTGCGCGTGACGCGCGTCGGCTTCCTCCCGCTCAAGCGCGACATCGAGGTCACCGACGCCGCGCAGAAGCTGTCGCTCGCGTCGATCCGCCTGACGCCCGCCGTCGTCTCGCTCCAGAGCGTGGCCGTGACCGGGCAGCAGGACGCGATGATCGTCGCGCCCGACCGCAACGCCTACCGCGCCAAGGACGTGGCGCCGCAGGCCGCGAACGCGAGCGAGGTGCTCGAGGCCGTACCCGCCATCCAGGTGGACGGTGACGGCAAGGTGAGCCTGCGCGGCAACGAGAACGTCGTCGTGCAGGTGAACGGCCGCCCGACGCCGCTCAAGGGCGCGCAGCTCGCCTCCTTCCTCAAGACGCTCCCGGGCCCCGTCGTCGAGCGCATCGAGGTCATCCCCAATCCCTCGGCCAAGTACGATCCCGAGGGGATGGCGGGCATCATCAACATCGTGCTCAAGCAGGACGCCGACCTCGGGCTCTCGGGCGGCTACAACCTGAGCTTCATGAACCAGGACCGCCTCAACGGGTCGGGCAACATCGGCTGGCAGGCCGGGCCCTGGTCGCTGTTCGGTTCGTACGGCTACAACCGCGACCAGCGGTCCATCATCGGCTCCAACGTGCGCCGCATGTACGACGCGAGCCGCACGCTCACCGGCATCGACGACCAGGACGTGGATGGCCCGTTCGCCAACGCCGGCCACAACGTCACCACCAACGTCGACTTCCGCCCCAGCAAGCAGGACGTGATCTCGAACGCGCTCGTGCTCAACTGGCGCAAGTTCGACGACCAGCAGCGCATGGCGGTGCAGGACTACGACGGCAGCCAGGCCCTCACCGCGCAGGCGTTCCGTCCGCGCAACACGGGCTACACCGGCTCCACGATCGACTACACGCTCGCCTTCAAGCGGACGATCGAGCCGCGCAAGAACGAGCTCTCGACCGAGCTGCGCGTCAACCGCAACACCGACATCGACGACGTCCTCTTCCGCAACATGACGTGGGGCGGCGGCACGCTGCTGAGCGCCGAGCGCCAGCAGGGGGAGAGCCACACCACGCAGGTCACCGCGCAGCTCGACTGGACGAAGGCCTTCGGCGCGAGCACCAAGCTCGAGACCGGGATGCGGGGCAACGCGCGCTGGATCAACCGCGACTTCCGCCAGACGCTCGACGCCTCCGGCTCGGGCGCGTGGTCGCCGGGCGCGCTCTCGAACACCTTCAGCTTCGACGACCAGGTGGGCGCCGCGTACGCCGTCGTGAGCCAGACCGTCGGCAAGTTCGACGTGCAGGGCGGATTGCGCGCCGAGTACACGAACCGCGACTTCACGCTGGGCGCCACGGCGTACCCGTACCAGTACTGGAGCTTCTTCCCGAGCATGGCCGCGTCGTACAAGCTCACCGACGAGCTCACGGCGCGCGCGAGCTACTCGCGCCGCATCCGTCGCCCGGGGACGTGGGAGCTCAACCCGTTCCCGCAGTTCATGGACGCGCAGAACGTCCAGCTCGGCAACCCCAACCTGCGCCCCGAGTTCACCGACGCCTACGAGCTCTCGCTCACGGCGCAGGGCAAGCTCGGCATGATCCAGCTCTCGCCGTTCTACCGCCACACGACCGACATCGTCCGCTTCATCCTCAACAGCGACACGGTGGTCGACGCGCGGCACGTCTCGGCGATGTCCTTCTCCAACCTCGCCGTCGGCAACTCGTGGGGCGCGGACCTCAATGCGCAGGTCAACCTCGGGCCGCAGGTGACGCTGCTGGGCGGCGCCAACGTCTTCAAGGTGGTCACCGACGGCGGCGCGAGCAGCTCCGTGGGCGTGGACGCGATCGGCTGGCGCGCCCGCCTCAACGCGACCTGGCGCTTCACGCAGACCTTCACCACGCAGGTCAACGGCTTCTACAACGCGCCGATGAACGTCGAGGGCGGGCGCTTCGGCAGCCAGGGCTTCCTCATGATCGCGCTGCGCCAGAAGATCCAGAAGGACCGCGGGACGATCTCGCTCCGTATCCAGGATCCGTTCAACATGATCCACATGTCGGCGCAGACGACGAACGGCTCGATCATCCAGCTCACCGACCGCACGTTCGGCGTGCGGGGCGTCTTCCTCGGCTACTCGTGGGCGATGGGCCAGGCGCCGCGGTTCCGCCCGCAGCAGGGCGACGGCGCGCCGGGCGCGGCGCAGCCCGGGATGCCGGCAACGCCGTGACGCCACGGCAATGCGGATGAAGAAGCCAGCGACGCCCTGAGGCCGGGGTGGCGCGGATACGGCGGGGGCGACGCGACGGCGGCGCCCCCGTCGTCGTTCCTACATCCCCGGCTGCTCGACCACGCGCACGCCGTTGGGCACGACGAACCGGAACTCGGTGTCGTTCACCTTCGCGTTTGCGCCGAAGCGGGTCACCTTGACCGTGCGCACCAGCCCGCTCGCGTCGGTCGTCTCGAACTGCCGCACGTAGGCGCTCCGGGCGTCGATCCACACGACGGCCTTGGCGAACGGCGCCTCGACCCCCTTCTTCGGGGTGAGGATGAGCGCCCGCGCGTCCTTGCCGTCGATCGGCGCCGTGCCCGCGTCCTTCACGTCGAACCGCTTGCGCGGCTCGTTGAAGAACTGCGACAGGACGTCCACGCTCCCGGCGACCGCGTTCGATTGCGCGCCGAGCGTGAGGCGGAAGACCTGCCCCGGCGTGGAGGACGGGAGGAAGATCCAGAGGTTCTGCCCGTCCGAGATGATCTGGTCGCCCTTCGGCTGGGAGAAGTGGATCGCCAGCAGCTTGGGGCCCTTCTGCAGCATCTCGCCGCGCGCCGTGACCGACGAGCCCGTGAGCGGATTCTGGATCACCTGCTCGAAGGCGACCTTGAGCGACTTGAGGGCGCCGTGCGCGGCGCTGGCGCGGTCGA
Organism: Gemmatimonadota bacterium; assembly: GCA_016200495.1. GTDB lineage: Bacteria > Gemmatimonadota > Gemmatimonadetes > Gemmatimonadales > Gemmatimonadaceae > JACPPC01. Next base: position 3,586 of record JACQES010000070.1, on the reverse strand, counting down.
GCATCGCCTCGGCGTCCTGCGCCCCCGCGTGCGTGGCCGTGAGGGTGGCGAGGGCGGTCGCGAGCAGGAGTCGGCGCATCCTCAGGCTACCCGGCCACGGCGGCGGTGGTCCCGGGCGCGGGCGCCACGGTCCGCCCGATGGCGTCCGCGATCGTCCGGAGTTCCCGCATCAGGTCCGTGAACTGCTCCGGGTAGAGCGACTGGGCGCCGTCCGACCTGGCCCGCTCCGGCGTCGGGTGCACCTCCACCAGGATGCCGTCCGCGCCGGCGGCGACCGCGGCGCGCGCCATTGGCGGCACCAGGGCCCGCACCCCCGTGCCGTGGCTCGGGTCCGCGACGATGGGCAGGTGCGAGGCGCGCTGCACCACCGGAATCGCGGTGAGGTCGAAGATGTTGTGCGTGGCCGTGTCGAAGCCGCGCAGTCCGCGCTCGCAGAGCACCACGTGCGGGTTCCCCTCGGCCAGGATGTACTCCGCCGACAGGAGCAGGTCGGTGATCGTGGCCGACATGCCGCGCTTGAGGAGCACCGGCTTGCCGATCTTCCCCACGGTGCGCAGCAGCGAGTAGTTCTGCATGTTGCGCGCGCCGATCTGGATCATGTCGGCCACCTCGGCCACCTCGTGCGCGCCGGCATCGTCCATCGCCTCCGTCACGATCGGGAGCCCGGTTTCGCGCCGCGCGAGGGCCAGCAGCTGGAGCCCCTTGGTGCCGAGTCCCTGGAACGCGTAGGGCGACGAGCGCGGCTTGTAGGCGCCGCCGCGGAGCGCCGATGCCCCCGCGGCGCGCACCGCGCGCGCCGCCGTGAGGATCTGCACCTCGCTCTCCACTGAGCACGGCCCCGCCATCACCACGAGCTCGCCGCCGCCGAAGCTCACCCCCGGCGCGATGGTGACGATCGTGTTGTCGGGCTTCCACTCGCGCGAGACCTGCTTGTAGGGCTTGGTGACGTTGATGACCTGCGCCACGCCGGCCATGCCGCCGATGTGGGAGCCGTCCACCTGCCCATCATTGCCGATGAGCCCGACCGCCGTGCGCTGTTCGCCCGGCATGGGAACCGGCGTGAAGCCGAGTGCCCGGATGGCATCGCACACCGCGTCGACGTTCGCGGCGGTGGCGTCCGTCCGCATGACCACCAGCATGACCTTACTCTCCGAGTTCGATGGACCAGCCGTCGTGCGCGAGGCGCACGCGACCGGCATACGTCGACCGCACGAGCCCCAGGACGTCCACCGCGTCGAGCGGCGGGTACCGGTGCGTGAGCACGAGGCACCCGGGGCGGGCCGTCGCGGCGAGCGCCGCGCAGTCGTCGGGCGCGAGGTGACCCTCGGGCCGCATGTCGCGGGGCAGGGAACACTCGGCGATGAGCACGTCCGCGCCCGCCGCCCAGGTGGCCAGTCCCGCGTCGGGGCCGGTGTCGCCCGTGTACACGATGCGACACCCGCCCCGACGGATGGAATATGCCATGCTCTCCACCGTATGGGGAACCTTGAAGCTCCCGACTTGCACGCCGCCGGGCAGCGCCACCTCGGCCCCCGCCGGCATCTCGTGCACCTCGACAGGGAAGTTCCCGGGTTCCGTCACGATCGACCCGAACACCCCCGCCAGCCGCTCGAACAGCGCGGCGGTCCCCACGGGGCCGATGAACACCGCCGGCGCCGTGCGGGCCGGGTGCTGCCCCCACCGCCACGCCGTCACCAGCGTCGCGAGGTCACTGATGTGATCGGCGTGGAAGTGCGTGAGCAGGACGTGCGTGATCGCGCGCCAGTCGAGGCCGAGGGCGGCCATCCGGTGCACCACCCCCGAGCCGCAGTCGAGCAGCAGGCGAAGCTCACCCGCGTCCACCAGCCAGCCGGGATTGACCGCGTCGGCGGTCGGCGCGGCCGTACCGGTGCCGACCGCGGTGAGCCGCACCGCGCTACGCGACCGCGCCGGCGGGCAGCGACTCCTCGACCGCCGCGCCGCGCATCCGCACGCTCACCAGCGAGCTGACCCCGGGCTCCTGCATGGTCACGCCGTAGACGGCGTCGGCCGCCTCCGTCGTGGTGCGCGGGTTGTGCGTGATGACGATGAACTGCGTGCGCGACTTGAACTCGTTCAGCATCCGCACGAAGCGCCCGATGTTGTTGTCGTCGAGCGGCGCGTCCACCTCGTCGAGCAGGCAGAACGGGCTCGGCTTGGTGAGGAAGATGCCGAAGAGCAGCGACAGCGCCACGAGCGCCCGCTCGCCGCTCGAGAGCAGGTGGATGCGCTGCGTCCGCTTGCCGCGCGGGCTCGCGTGGATCTCGATGTCCCCCTCGAGCGGCGTCTCGGGATTCTCGAGCCGCAGGTCGCATTCGCCGCCGCCGAAGAGCGTCATGAAGATGTGGCGGAAGTTCTCGCGCACCTGCGTGAACGTCGCCACGAACAGCTCGCGGGCCGTGGCGTCGATCTCGCGGATCGCCGTCGCCAGCGCCTGGCGGGCGTCCGAGAGGTCGTTCCGCTGGTTGGTTAGGAAGTCGAGCCGCTTGACCTCCTCCTCGTGCTCCTCGATCGCCAGCGGGTTCACGACGCCGAGCTGCTCGAGCTGCCCGCGCAACTCCGCCGCCTCGGCGGCCAGCGCCTCGTCGGAGAGCTCGAGCGGGGTGAGCGCGGCGAGCAGGTCCTCGAGCGGGCGGCGCCACTCCGCCTCGAGCCGCTCGCGGATCGCCTCGCGCTTGCCGGCCAGCGACGTGAGGCGCAGTTCCGCATGGTGCAGGTCGTCGCCCGCGTTGAGGACGCTGCGGCGCAGGTCGTCGAGCAGGTGCGTCGCGTCGCTGAGGCGGCCGTCCACCGTGGTGACCGCGAGCTCCGCGTCCGAGAGGTGCCGCTCGGCGTCGCCCAGCTGCGCCTGCTTCCCCTCGAGCGTCACGGTCCACTCGGCGATCTGCGTGGCGAGCGCGCCATCGGTCCTCGAGCTGCTCGGCCTGCGCCGCCGCAGCGCGCGACTTCTCGCCCAGCGCCACGCGGCGATCCGACAGCTTGGCCGTCAGTTCGTCGGCATCGGACACCTCGCGCTCGGCGCGCACCAGCCGCCGCCCGACCTCGGAGACGCGCTCCTCCTCGCGACGCCGCTCGTGCTGTGCGAGCAGGAAGGCGTCGTCGGCCGCGTTGGCCGCGGCCTCGGCCGCTTCCGCGGCGCGCCGGTTGTCCTCGGCCGCCTCGGCGGCCGCATCGCGCGCGCCCTGCGCCGCACGCAGGTCGTCCTGCAGCTGCACCAGTTCTGCGCGCCGCTGGAGCGGCCCCGGGCCGCCGGCGGTGCCGGGCAGCCAGATCGCGCCGCGCTGGTCCACGAAGGCGGCGCCGCCATCGATCGTCTGCACGGCGCCGAGGAGGGCGCGCGCCCAGTTCCGCACCGGGTCCGCGACGCGCACCTGCGCGCCAAGGGCGCCGGCGTCGTCGTGTCCGCCGGGCATCGCATCGAGCGGCAGCAGGAGCAGCGGGCCCGGGTTGGCCTGCGCGTGCCAGCCGCGCACCTGTTCGGCCGCCGCACGGTCGCGCACCACGACGGCGTGCACCGTGGCGCCGAGGAACCGCTCGACGAGCGCCGCGGCGCTGCCGTCGGCCGCGA
>JACQES010000041.1 GCA_016200495.1 Gemmatimonadota bacterium | reverse complement strand
CGGCACCGCGATGGGCCGGCGCGCGACCTACCAGTTCGGGTCGGCGCTGCCGCTCTCGCCCACGGGCCGCGTGAGCGCCGGGCTCGGCACCGGCGTCGCGCGCGGCTCGTTCGGGATCCTCGCGCCGACGGTGCTGGTGACGGAACCCACGCAGGAGCTCGTGCTCGACGGCGTGCGGTTCGTGTTCCACAACCGGCCGGGCGCCGAGGCGCCGGCGGAGCTCACCTTCGAGTTGCCCGACCTCAAGGTGCTGGATGCGGCCGAGCTGGTGCAGCAGACGATGCACAACCTGCTGCCCATTCGCGGCGCCAAGGTGCGCGATGCGCGGCGCTGGGCCGGGTACCTCGAGGCGATGCGCGCGGAGGGCGCGCGCGCCGACGTGATGATCGCGCAGCACGGCTGGCCCACGTGGGGCGCCGCGCGCATTGACGCGCTGATCAGCGCGCATCGCGACGCGTACCAGTACACGCACGACCAGTCGGTGCGCCTGCTCAACGCGGGCCGCACGCCGGCCGAGATCGCCGAAGAGATTTCGTTCCCGCCGGGCATCGGCGCGGTGCCGGGGAGCCGGGGCTACTACGGCGCGCTCAGGCACAACGCCAAGGCGGTCTACCAGTTCTACCTGGGCGCATACGACGGCAATCCCGCGCACCTCGATCCGCTGCCGCCGGAGGAATCGGCGAAGCGGCGCGTGGCGCTCATGGGCGGCGCGGGCGCCGTGCGCGACGCGGCGCAGAAGGCGTTCGCCGCCGGCGACTATCGCTGGGCCGCAGAGCTGCTCAACGAGCTGGTGTTCAGCGGCAGCACCGATGCTGCCTCACGCGGGCTGCTCGCGCGCACGTACGAGCAGCTGGGGTACCAGGCCGAATCGGCCACCTGGCGGAACGCGTACCTCGCGGGCGCGGCGGAGCTGCGCGGCGGAGCGCCGACCGCGGGGATCGATCGCGCGCGCTCGATGGCGCTGCTCACGGCGACGCCGGTGGAGCGGTTCCTCGACGCGATGGCGGCGAGCGTGGACGGTCCGGCGGCGGCCAGGCTCTCGCTCGTGATCAACCTCGTGCTCTCGGACACGCGCGAGTCGCACGTGCTGACACTCTCGAACGGCGTGCTGCGCCATCGCCCGGCGCCTCCGGTGGCCAACGCCAACGCGACGCTCACGGTGACGCACGGCTTCTTCGTGCGGATGATGGCGGGGAGCGCGGGGGCGAAGGACTTGCTGCTGAGCCCCGAGGCGCACGTGAGCGGCAACCGGCTCGACCTGGCGCGGTTCTTCGGGGTGCTGACCAAGGCGGCGGGGACGTTCGGGATCGTCGAGCCGTAAGCGGGCGCCGCCGCCACATCGCGGTTGCGCGGCGCGCGTCGCGCGGGGTGCTCACCCCTTGAGGAACAACCGCTTCGGGTCGAGCACGTCGCGCAGCAGCCGCAGCTCCTCGGCCGTCGGCGGCGCGACCGTGCCCAGCGAGTCACGCACCACGAGCGGCCATCCCACCTGCGCGCGGACGCCGTCCACCGTCTCGCCGGGATAGATGGCGGCGAGCTCGAGCTCACCGGTTGCGGCATTGGGCTCGAGGATCCCGCGATCGGTGATCACGCGCACGGGGCCCGCGCCGGGAAGGCCGAGCGCCGCGCGGCTCGTGCCGTGATAGCGATGTCCGGGGCTCGTGACGAAATCCACATCGGCCGGGAAGGCGCGCGGCGAAAGCGCGTTGATGATGAGCGTGCGTCGCGCGTTGACCGCGATCTCGGCCGCACCGCCGGATCCCGGCAGTCGGACCTTCGGGTGCGCGTAGTCGCCCCCCACCACGGTGGTGTTGATGTTGCCCCAGCGATCCACCTGCGCGCCGCCTAGGAAGCCGACCTCGATCTTGCCGTTCTGCAGGAACGACTGGAACACCTCCGCCATGGAGGCGACCATGAGCGAGCCGGTGACGAGGGCGGGATCGCCGACGCTCACCGGCAGCCGCACCGGCACCGCGCCCACCGCGCCCGACTCGTAGATGAGGAGCAGGTTGGGGGCGTGCGTGGCGCGCGCGAGGTTGCACGCGAGGTTGGGGAGGCCGATGCCGACGAACACCACCTCGCCGTCGCGCAGCTCGCGCGCGGCGACGCAGGCCATCAGCTCCTTGGGCGAGTACTCAGTAGCCATAGTCCACGCTGCCACTCGGCCGAGGCTTCGCCGTGAGCCGAGCGCGCAGGTCGGGCTGCCTGGCGAGGTACTCGGCGCGGTCCTTCACGCCGTACACCCATTCGTCGAGCCAGCGCGCGAGCGTGGCCTCGTCGCGGGCGACCTGCTCCCACGCGACGTAGAAGTCGTTGTCGCGATCGTAGAACCCTTGCGCGTAGCTCGGGTGCGCGCCCCACGGCTCGTGCACGACCGCCTGCACGATGAGGCCGGGAATGATCGTGCGATTGGGGTCGGCGCGGATCACCGCCTCGTCCACGATCTCCTCGGCCACGACGATCACGCGCGCTGACGCGAAGGCGGCTTCCTTCTGCGTGCTGAGCAGCCCCCACACCTGCGCGTTGCCGTGGATGTCGGCGCGCTGCACGTGCACGATGCAGACGTCGGGGCGGAGCGCGGGGACGGTGGCGAGGACCTCGCCCGTGTACGGGCACGTCACCGACTTGATGCGCGGGTTCGCGACGGGAAGGTCGGTGCCGCCGTAGTTGCGCAGCGTCCAGAACGGGAGGCCGGCGGCGCCGGCCGAGAGGCGCGCGACCATGCCGAAGTGCGAGTACTCCTCGAGCTCGAGCGGCGGGCCCTTGCCCTCGACGGCGCGGCGGAAGGCGAAGAGCGAACCCGCGCCCGGGTTGCCGGCCCAGCTGAAGACGAGCTTGCGCGCGCACCCCGCCGCGATCATCTGGTCGTAGATGAGGTCGGGGGTGAGGCGGCAGAGCGTCAAGTCGCGGCGGCGCTGGCGGATGATCTCGTGCCCGGCGGCGAAGCCGATCAGGTGCGTGAACCCCTCGATGATGACGCTGTCACCATCGCGGACGTGGGCCGCGATGGCGTCGTGCATGGAGACGAGCTTGCTCACTGCCTCAATCCTGCGCCTCGCGGATCACGTCCTCGAGAATCTCGAGGGCGATCTTCACGTCGTCCTGGTCAATGGTGAGCGGGGGCGCGAGGCGGAGCGTGCTCGCACCGCACGAGAGGGTGAGGAGCCCGCGCTCGAAGGCGCGCCGCTCGACCTTGTGGACCATGAGCTTGTCGGGCTCGCGCGTGGCGCGGTTGACGACGAAGTCGAGCCCGAGCATGAGGCCGCGGCCGCGCACGTTGCCGACGGGCAGGTGCTTGTCGGCGATGGCCTGGAGGCCGGCCTTGAGCTCCTCGCCGCGCGCGGCGGCGTTCTGCATGAGGCCGTTCTCGATCAGGTCGAGGGTGACGAGCGCGGCCGCGCAGCAGACGGGATTGCCGCCGAAGGTCGAGCCGTGCGAGCCGTTCTCCCAGGTGGTGACGGAGTCCTTGGCGATGATGGCGCCCAAGGGCATGCCCGAGGCGAGTCCCTTGGCGGTGAGGAGGATGTCGGGGACGACGCCCTCGTGCTCGCACGCCCACATCTTGCCGGTGCGCCCGACGCCGGACTGGATCTCGTCGGCGACCATGAGGATGCCGTGGCGATCGCAGAGCTCGCGGATGGCGGCGAGCCATCCCGGCGGCGGCACGATGTAGCCGCCCTCGCCCTGGATCGGCTCGACGAAGATCGCGGCGACGTCGCGCGGATCGAGGTGGCGCGCGAGGAGGTCGTGCTCGATGGCGCTCACGCAGGCGAGGCCGCAGCTCGGGTGGGTGAGCTTGTACTCGCAGCGGAAGCAGTTGCCGAACGGCACGTGGTGCACGTCGGGGAGGAGCGGCCCGAAGCCGGCGTGCTGGCGCGCCTTGCTCGAGGTGAGCGAGAGGGCGCCGATCGTGCGGCCGTGGAAGGCGCCCTTGAAGGCGATGATGGCGGTGCGGCGCGTGGCGTGGCGCGCGAGCTTGATGGCGCCGTCCACCGCTTCGGTGCCGGAGTTGGAGAGGAAGACGCGCTTCTTCTCGGTGCCGGGGGCGAGCTGCGCGAGGCGCTGGCAGAGCTCGGCCATCCCCTCGAAGTAGAAGTCGGAGCCGCAGATGTGCATGAAGCGCGCGGCGGCGGCCTGCACGGCGCGCACGACCTGCGGGTGCGCGTAGCCGGTGGAGGAGACGGCGATGCCGGCCATGAAGTCGAGGAACCGGTTGCCGTCGACGTCCTCGACCATGGCGCCGTGTCCGCGCTCGATGACGAGGGGGTACTCCTTGATGTAGCAGCTCGACGTCCACTCGGCGTCGCGGTCGACGATGGCCTGGGCCTTGGGGCCGGGCGGGTGGACGACGATGCGGGGGTAGTCCTTGAGGGTCATGGCGCGGCTCCGGCCGGGGCGGTGTGGCTGCCGGGAAAGTTCGCGCGCGGGAGGGTGGGGGGGCTAGAGGGTGGGGGAGGACGGGCTACCCGTCGGGCGGTATCTCCGCCGCGTCCCAGGCGCGTCGCTCATGGCGGAGGGTCAGGATGACGATCTGCTTCGCATCGATACGATAGATGATGCGATAGGGACGATGAAGCAACTGACGGTAGGCGGGACGACCGATCTCCGGCACCGCGCGTCCCTGCGTCGCGAATCGGTCCAGCGTCTCGACGCGCGCCAGCAGCTTCTCCAACCAGACAGCTGCAGCGTGCGGCCGATCCTTCGCGATGGCGTCGACGGCCTCCGACGCTCGCAGTTCCGCGAGCGGTGACCAGACGACCCTCACCGCGCCAGGCGCGCGCGCAACCGCTTCGCCACGGCCGCGTGACTGGCTCCCTTGCCCGCGGCAACCTGCGCCTCCGCCGCGCGCACGTCACGCAGGAGTGCCAACTCGTCCATCAACGCCTCGTACGACTCGACATCGAGCAGGACGGCTGCACTGCGGCCGTGCTGCGTCAGGATGACGGGCTCACGGGTCTCGCGCACCTGCTCGATGAACTGCGCGGCGTTCGCGCGAAACTCGGTGACGGGCTGGATGTCGCGCGTGGGCTTGAGCTTGGGCACGAGGCCTCCGTGGTCGGTGTGCGCTCTGTACGGAATAACGTACAGAGTACCGTCCCGAGGGACAAGCGGTTCATCGCCTGCCATGATGGAGTCTCCTGGCGCAAGGACCTCGAACGCGTGCCGATGACGCCGCACGCGCGGACCGGCCGTCGGTTCGTGTTTTCCAGTGTCGCCACCCGTCCCCCGATCACACAACCCACCAAATCCTTGCCCGTAGCGCCTCCCCTACCCAAGTGTATCCTTTCCTTGCACACCCCCTCACGCCCCCTCCACCACCACCCGATGCGACGCGCCTCGCTCGTCTTCGCCCTCGCCGCCACGCTCGTGGCACCCGACCTCGCCCGTTCGCAGGCGACGGCGCTCACCGCCGACCAGAAGGAGGCGCGCGACATCCTGCGCGAGATCGTGAACATCAACTCCACGAGCGGCACGCTCGGCGTGAAGAAGGCGGCCGAGGCGATGCGGAACCGGCTGCTCAAGCCCGGCTACCCGGCGGCGGACGTGCTGCTGCTCGGCCCCAAGCCGGAGCTCACGGCCGTGGTGGCGCGGCTGCGGGGTCGCAACACGGGGAAGAAGCCGATCCTGTTGATGGCCCACCTGGACGCGGTGGCAGCGAACCCGAAGGACTGGCCATTCGACCCGTTCACCTTCCAGGAGAAGGACGGCTGGTACTACGGGCGCGGGAGCGACGACGACAAGTCGGGTGTGGCGAACATCGTCGCGAACTTCGTGCGCTGGAAGCGCGAGAAGTGGGTGCCGGATCGCGACATCGTGGCGGTCTTGAGCGCCGACGAGGAGACGGAGGGCAAGTCGATCGCGTGGCTGCTGGAGAAGCACCGCGACAAGATCGACGCCGAGTACGCGCTCAATGCCGATGGCGGCGGTGGCGCGCTCGACAAGGGGAAGCCGCTGGCCAACACGGTGCAGGCGAGCGAGAAGACGTACGTGGACTTCCGCGTGGAGGTGACCAACCGCGGCGGTCACAGCAGCGTGCCGCGCGCCGACAACGCGATCTACGAGCTGGCCGAGGCGCTCGTGGCGTTCGGGAAGTACACGTTCCCGGTGCGACTGAACGAGGTGTCGCGCGCGTTCTTTGCGCAGGGGGCCGCGACGCAGAGCGCGGAGGTGGCCGCCCTGATGCGCGCCGCGGCCAAGGATGACGCCGACGCGCAGGCCAAGCTCAGCGCGATGAACCCCTACTGGAACTCGGTGATGCGCACGACGTGCGTGGCGACGATGCTCGACGGCGGCCACGCCGACAACGCGCTGCCGCAGCGCGCCGGCGCGCTGATCAACTGCCGCATGGCGCCGGACGACCCGACGGATTCGGTGATGGCGGTGATCCAGCGCGTGGTGGGGCCCAAGGCCAAGGTGACGCTGGCCTGGAAGGTGGTGTCGAGTCCGGTGTCGCCGTTGCGCGCGGACGTGATGGGGGTGTTCACCAAGCTCACGAACGAGCGGTTCCCGGGGGCGACGGTGATCCCGGAGATGTCCACGGGGGCTACCGATGGCCTGTTCACCCGGAACGCCGGGATTCCGACGTACGGGGTGTCAGCGGTGTTTGCGGAACAGGGGGAGCCGAGCCGGGCGCATGGGCAGGAGGAGCGGGTGGGAGTGAAGGCGTTTCATGAGGCGGTGGAGTTTTGGTATGAAATGGTCAAACAGCTGGGGACGGCCAGCCTCACGCCCTAGGGCCCGACCACGAGCCGGCTCCCCGATGATCATTAAGATGATGATTCGCTCACCTTTCACCCTGCGCCTACAGCGCGATGGCGCTTTCAGAGTCTCGCGTTAGCAAAGATCCGTTGTCCAAGGCGTCGCGCTCGGTCCGAATGCGACTCATCCGTTCACACGGAAACGCTTCGACCGAACGCGTGGTTGCTAGAAGTCTTGGTGCATCTGGGATCAGGGGCTGGCGTCGCCAGATCTCCGTTCACGGTGTTTCCGTTGACTTCTACTTTCGAGCAACTAGGACGGTCATCCAAGTACACGGTTGCTTCTGGCATGACTGCGGAGTGTGCATGAGAACCGCTCGCCTGCGGTCTGCCACATGGCGCGAGAAGCTCTCCGGCAACGCAGCTCGCGATCGAAAACAGATTCGCCTTCTTCGGAAGCATGACATCGCTGTTGTAGTCGTCTGGGAGCACGAGCTGCGAGATGGACGGTGGCTCGTGCGCGTGCGGCGCACGCTTGCAAGGAGGCAAAGGGCGTCAGCCGCCCCAACGGTCGGGCATCAGGAGCGTTTTCCATTGAGAGGCGTTTCTCGGTCGAGTGTTGACAACAACGCGAGGTATGCGCCGCCATGAGTCACTTTGGAAGATTCGATCTTGATATCGCGACTGCAGTGTCCGATCAACTGAGTGCGTTTCTCACTACGCTCAAGCCTGCGGCGCTCTCAGATGCGGCCGCGAGGAGCGCGCTGCCTCTGGGCGGAGGCGTGTATCAATTGTACCTGGGCCAGGTGCCTGTTTATGTGGGAAAGGCGGCGCGTCTTCGGCAGCGACTTGTTCAACACGCCAGCGATCTCGATGGCCGCGAAGGATTGTCATCGGACACGGTTGGATTCGTCGCAGCAGAGCTTTCGCCTAATTGGGCTCCGTTTGGAGCGGAGGACATTCTGCTCCGACGGGAGCGGCTAGCATGGCAAAACTCGGGCTTCGGGGCAAACGATCCGGGGCGGAATCGTGATCACTCGACAATAGAGGAAGATCATTGGGACATGAAATACCCGGTGCGCCTGGATATTGCCTGTCCGTTCATAGAAGCTCGGCCCTACACCATTCCCGAGCTTCTACGCCAGCTTAAGAGAGGTTTGCCATTCCTCTTCCGATATGAGGGCGCAGTACGAGAGGTATTCAAGGGACATACCGTCAGCCTAGAACGAGAGCAGATGTCCTTTTGGGAGATCCTTCAGAGGGTGCTTGACGCTATGCCCGGTTGGCAGGCCACCGCTCTCCCAGGATACGTGATCCTCTATCACGAGGTCGCAGAGTACGCTCACGCTCGACGAATCCTTCGTGGATGAGAGTCTTTTCTTAACGCTGGGCGATCACCGCGAGAATCAATCCGATCTCGGGTAATTGCCTCGTGCTCGCTCAGCGGATCGGGGTCCTATCGCGCGAATGACGGCAGGAGAAGGTCGCCTTGCGCCACTCGATCATGCGCTTGCGAAGTTGCATGACGGAAGCCGCGCTTAACATGGGCTCGCGAGAGAAGGGCATCTGCGATTGTTTTGGCGACTACGTGCGCGAGTTCTACGGGGACCGCGTTGCCTATCTGGCGCATCGCCTCACTCCAAGCGCCTGCGAAGCGATAGTTATCCGGAAATGTCTGAAGACGAGCGGCTTCTCGGACGGTGAAGTAACGCACCGAACCGTTGTTCATACGAAGCATATTCTCGCCACCTGGGACGCCGTGTACCCCGGCTTTCAGAGTCTTGGCCGGAGCATCGTACGAAGAGCCCGTATGCCCTGGATAGCTACGCGCTCCCGGTTGACGGACGTGATTCGGGATTTCGCTCGTCGCAGCAGCCAGTTGCGGCAGGGGAAGATCGTTGATGGCATCTCTGACCGTGCGCCAAGGCAGCGTCCCTCCAGCGGCGAAGGACAGCTTCTCGGCGATAGCGGCATCTCTTGCTACTTCGCGGCGCATTCCGTGGCGCTTCCAGTACTCGCCAGTCACCTCTGTCGACAGTCGAAGAGCAGCTTCACTGTGTGTCGACAGAGGAGCGTGCCACGATGAGGCGAAATCGCGCCGAATTGCAATGAAGAAGACGCGCTCCCTCTTTTGCGGAACGCCATAGTTGGCGGCGTTCAGGAGAACGTGCTGAACGACGTAGTCGCTGGCCGATCCTTCCTCACTGCGCGCATGCCGCCTCAAAGCTCGCAAGTGCGTTTGCCAAACCTCAGGATCAACGGGGTCCCGAGGCAGACAGTCCGGAAAGGCCAACTGGAGTTCGATGTATTCGACGAAGTCGCTTAGCGCCGGGCGCAGAAGGCCCTTGACGTTCTCGACAAGCACAGCACGCGGACGAATCTCTCGTTGCGCACGAAAGACCTGAGGGAAAAGGTTGCGATCGTCCGCATGCGCTCTGTGCTTGCCGCCGATCGAAAACGGCTGACACGGGGCCCCTGCTGCGAGCAGGTCAACACCTGCGTGCGGGCGAAAGTCGAGTTTCCGCACGTCAGCCTCGACGATGTTGCACATGGACCCAAAGAACTGGGCATTCTCTCGGAGGGTCGCGCATGCGTGGCGATTGTACTCCACCAGCATTCGATGCTCGAAGCCGGCTCGCTTGACGCCGAGCGCTAGCCCGCCAGCACCGCTGAAGAGCTCGATGGATGAGAGTGACTGCGGCTTCGGGGGCATGCGGGGATTATAGAGACTTCACTCCCCAAGCGGGAGCAGCCTTTCTTTGCATGGAGCATTCGATTGCAGGCGGTCGCGGCTCCACCCCAAGTGCTGCGACCTTGGCTTGAGCGAGACGCGTCGTCACCGCTTATTGCGCACCAGGAGCACGCGCTCTACGAGCGGCAGGAGCTGACGCAAGGCGTCGGGATGAAGTCGAATAGTCTGGCTCTTCTTGCCTTTCATCTTCCGCGAAGCGGATCCGTACGTATCTATTTGCAAGAATGTTGTGCCCTGACCGTCGTCGAGCACTGTATAGGTCGCCTTCACCTCATCGTGCGGTGCGTAGCGTTCTAGTGGCGACTCTTTGAGCTCTCTGATCGTGGCCATGACTCATGCTCACTATGGTTGGTGTCGAGTAAACCTCAGCCCAAGCAGCAGTGTCTGCCGTGAGCGCAATCCTGAACCAAGTTGTTTTGCGAGCACCTCCTGCGTTATGGATTGCTTGCCCCTGCGCCCCCCTCTTTACCCCACCCTCTCCACCGTCACCCTCGTCCCACTAAACCCCGCCGTCCCGCACAACCGATCCACCCGCTCATCATCGGTCAGATCATTGATGCTGACACCAGCGTGAGCAGCGGCCGTCTTCATCTGTACGCCAGGCCGCCCATGCCCCCACCCATGCGGCAAACTCACCACCCCCGGCATCATCGCGTCCGTGATCTCCACCGGCGCCTCGACGGCCCCCACGCGCGAGATCACCAGCGCCATCTGACCGTCCGCCAGGTTCCGGTGTGACGCGTCGTCCGGGTGCATGAGCAGCGTGCACCGCGCCTTGCCGCGCACGAGCCGCTCGCTGTTGTGCATCCAGCTGTTGTTGCTGCGGAGCTCGCGCCGCCCGATCAGCATCAGCACCCCCTCGTGCCGCTCGCTCGCCGCCTCGAGCCCCTTGGCCACGCGGGGGAGGTCGGCCAGGATTGCCTTGGGCGCGGCGTGGATCTTCTTCGACGTGGTGCGCAGCCGGTGGGGCAGCATGGGCACGAGCGCGCCCAGGTCCACGCCGTGGGGCCGCTTCATCAGCGACGCGGTGGTGAGGCCAGCGCCGCCGTTGGGCGTGCCGTGCGCGTACGGGCCCTTCGCCAACTCGTGATCGAGCAGGCCGCGCACTCCCATCTTCCGGATCGCGCGCGTGGCCATGCGGTTCTTGATCGCGGTCCAGTTCCACCCGGGCTGCACGCGCTCCGTCAGCTCACTCAGGATCTTCCAGTCGGGCATCCCGTTGGCCGGCGGGTCGAACAGGGGCGGCGCGTACTTGGCAGTGTTGCGGATCGCGAGCGTGTGGAACACCACGTCGTAGTGATCGCGCTCGAGCGGGCCCACCGGCGGCAGGATCACGTCGGCGTGGCGCGTGGTCTCGTTCAGGTAGAAGTCGATCGACACCATGAACTCGAGCCGTTCCAGCGCGCGGTCGAGCCGCCCGCCGTTGGGCGTGCTGAGCACGGGGTTCCCCGCGTGCGTCACCAGCGCGCGCACCTGCCCCTCGCCGTCGGTCTCGATCTCCTCGGCCAGCGTGGCCACCGGCAGTTCGCCCATGAACTCGGGGAGCCCGCGCACGCGGCTCTTCCAGCGGCCGATGTGGTCGGGCGAGTAGCCGCCCTTGAGCCCCACCGGATCGATCGCGGGGTTCGTGAACATCACGCCGCCCGGCTCGTCGACGCGGCCGGTCACCAGGTTGAGCGCGGTGATGAGCCAGCACGCCACCCCGCCGAACTCCTGCATGCTCACCCCCACGCGCCCGTACAGCGCCGCGCGCTCGGCGTTCGCGAAGTCGCGCGCGATGGCGGTGATGCTCCCGGGCAGGATCCCCGTCGCGTGCGCGACGCGCTCGGGGGTGTAGGGCTTGGCCACGTGCCAGAGCTCGTCGTACTCCACGGCCAGGTCGCGCGCGCGCGACGGACGGTCGAGCCCCTCCTTGAGGATCACGTGCAGCATCGCCAGCAGCAGGAACACGTCCGCGCCGGGGCGGATGAAATAGTGCTCATCTGCGACCAATGCCGTTTCCGTCTTCCGCGGGTCGACGACCACCACCTTGCCGCCGCGCGCGCGGATCGCCTTGAGGCGCTTGGCCACGTCGGGCGCCGTCATCAGCGACCCGTTGCTCGCGAGCGGGTTGCCGCCGATGATCACCAGGTGCTGCGTGCGATCGATGTCGGGAATCGGGATCAGCAGCGGGTGCCCGAACATCGTCGCCGCCGCCACGTGGTGCGGCAGCTGGTCCACGCTCGTGGCGCTGTAGCGGCTCCTGGTGCCGAGCGCGCGGATGAATTGCGGCAGGAAGAGGCTCGCGCCCACCGAGTGCACGGTCGGGTTGCCCGCGAAGGTGGCCACGGCGTTCCGGCCGTGCATGCGCTGCACGGTGAGGAGCCCCTGTGCGGCGAAGTCGAGCGCCTCGCTCCAGCTCACGGGCTCCCACTTGCCGTGCACCCTCTTCATCGGGCGACGCAGCCGGTCAGGGTCCTCGTGGAGGTCCTTGAGCGCGACGGCCTTGGGACACACGTGCCCGCGGCTGAACGGATCGTCGTCGTCGCCCCGGATGCTCGTGACCGCCTGGCCCTGCGTCTCGATGACGAGACCGCACATCGCCTCGCAGAGGGGGCACGCGTGGACGTGCTTCTCGACGGGACCCGCCGCGGGCATGGTCATCGTGGCATCACCGCTGGTTGAACGTGTCGCACGCGCGCGGATCACCGCTCTGCATGCCGCGCTTGAACCACATGGCCCGCTGCGCGCTCGAGCCATGCGTGAACGACTCGGGATGCACCTCCCCGGCGCGACTCCGTGCTCCTGGCCCACACGCCGGCGTAGCAGTCGGCCTGCAGCTCCATCGCCACGCTCAACGCGTTCTTCTGGCTGGGATCGCCCTGCTGCAGCTGCCGCAGCTTGCGCTCGGTGCCGAGCAGGTTCTGGATGTGGTGCCCGATCTCGTGCGTCAGCACGTAGGCCTGCGCGAAATCGCCGGGAGCGCCGAAGCGACGCGCCAGTTCGTCGTAGAAGCCCAGATCGATGTACACGCGCATGTCGGCCGGGCAGTAGAACGGGCCCATCGCGCTCGACGCATTGCCGCACCCCGAGCGCACCCCCCCGCGGAAGAGCACGAGCCTGGCGTGCGTGTACGTCTTGCCGTCGGCCTCGAGAATCTTCGTCCACACCTGCTGCGCGTCGTCGAGCACGAACGCCATCAGGTGCCGCGCCGACTTCTCGCTCGCGCTCTCCGACACGGGACCGCCGCGCCCCCCGCCCGCGTCCACCGCCGGCGCCGTCTGCGCCACCGGCGCGCCGCCTCCGCCTAGGAACGGCGTCAGCAGGTCGGTCTTGAACACCACCGACAGCACGAGCAGCACCACGAGGCCGCCCAGTCCCATGCGGCCGCCAGGCAGCTGGAAGCCGCCGCCACCAAAGCCGGAACCGCCGCCGGTTTCCCCGCGGCGGTCCTCGACATCGCTCGACTCGTAGTTCTCGTCGTGCTTCATGCGTGCACCGCTGGATGGGGCTCGGCGCGCGCCCGGGCGGCGCGCGCCGAGGAGATCACGCCTTGGCCAGTTGCGGCCCGATGGGGAGCGTGCGGATCCGCCGCCCCGTCGCGGCGAAGAGCGCGTTCGCGAACGCGGGAGCCACCGGCGGCACGCCGGGTTCGCCCACGCCGCCGATCGGGCCGCCCGAGTGCACGAGGTGCACCTTGGTGACCTTGGGCGCCTGCGCCATGCGCACCACCTTGTACTGGTTCAGGTTGGTCTGCACGGCCTTGCCGCCCTTGAAGCTGAGCTCGCTCGTCATCGCGTTCGAGAGCGACATGATCACCGCTCCCTCGCACTGCGAGCGCACGCGATCGGGGTGCACCGCGTAACCGCAGTCCATCGCGATGTCCACGCGCGGGATCGTGATCGCGCCCTTCGGGCTCACCTTCACGTGCACCACGCTCGCGACGTACGTGAGGAACGAGCGGTGCACGGCGATGCCGAGCCCCTCGCCCTTGGGGAGCTTCTTGCCCCACCCGGCCTCCTTCGCCGCCGTGTCGAGCACGCGACGGAGCCGCGCGATGTCGAGCGGATGCTCGGCCCACGTACCGCCATAGTTGGGGAGCGGCTTCTCGGTGCCCCAGTTGGCGGTGTCGAGAATTCGATCCGGCCCCATGGCCTGGTGCAGGAAGTCGAGCGGATCCTTGCCCGCGGCATGCGCGCACTCGTCGAGGAACGAGCAGATCGCGAACGCCTGCGGCACGTTGCTCACCGAGCGGAACCAGCCGATGCGCACGTGCGCCGGCGCCTTGCCCACCTCGACGCGCACGTTGGGAATTTCATACGGCAGGTCGAGCACGCCGAGCGAGAGCTCGTCGACCGAGTGGTACTCCTGCCCCGGCGCGAAGGTGCTCGGAATCGGCGGCGACGCGACGCGATGGCGCCACGCCACGAGCTTGCCGCTCGCGTCCATGGCCGCCTCGATGCGCTGCATGCTCACCGTGTGCGGATAGCCGACCCCCAGATCATCCTCGCGCGTCCACACCACCTTGATGGGCGCGCCCGTCTTGCGCGAGAGCCACGCGGCCTCGCACACGTAGTCGGGCTTCGACTTGCGGCCGAAGGCACCGCCCAGGAGCGTCACGTGCGCCTCGACATTCTCCTTGGGCACCTTGAGGAACTCGGCCAGCGTGTTGCGCACCGTCTGCGGGTCCTGCGTGCAGGCGTACGCGAGCACCTTGTCGCCCGTGACCGACACGACGGCTGCAGGCGGTTCCATCGGCGCGTGCGCGAGGTGCGGCGCGTAGTACTCGGCCTCGACCTTCTTCGACGCCTTGGCGAGCGCGCCCGGCGCATCGCCGACGTTGCGCTCGACCTTCCCCTCCTTGCGCACCTCGCCCTCGAGCTGCGTGCGGTACGCGGCGGAATCGTAGCTGTCATTGGGCGACGCGCCCCAGGTGACCTTGAGCTTGGAGCGGCCCTGCAGCGCGGCCCACGTGCTCGTGGCGATCACCGCGAGCCCGCCCAGCGGCAGGAAGCCCGACGGCGGCGGCGTGGTCGGAATCTCGATCACCTGCTCGACGCCCTTGACCTTGAGCGCGGCGGCCGCGTCGAAGCTCGCGACCTTGGCGCCATAGACGGGCGGGTGCAGGATGACGGCGATCTTCATCCCCGGCATCGTGGCGTCCTGTCCGAAGATCGCCTTGCCGGTGAGCACGTCCTTGAGGTCGATGCCCGGCACCGTCTTGCCGATCATCGTGAACTGCGAGGCGTCCTTGAGCGTGACCTTGGCCGGCACCGGCATCGTGCGCGCCTTGCCCACGAGCTGCGCGAACGGCGCCGAGCGCCCGCTCGCGGCGTGCGAGACGACCGAGTTGCGCGTGGTGACGCTCGAGGCGCTCACGCCCCACGTGTCGGCCGCGGCGGCCTCGAGCAGCGTGCGCGCGGCGGCGCCCGCCTCGCGCAGGCGCTGGTACTCGCCACCGCGGATCGAGCTCGAGCCGTCGGTGTTCTGGCTGCCGTACTTCGCGTCACCGATCGCCTGCTCGAGCTTGATCGTGGCGAAGTCGGCGCCGAGCTCGTCGGCGACGACCATCGCGAGTCCGGTGCGGATCCCCTGCCCCATCTCGGAGCGGTGGCAGGTGATGAAGACGGTGCCGTCGTTGGCGATGCGGAGGAAGACGCTGGGCGCCCAGTCGCCGTCGGCGCCCGGGGCGAAGCGCTCCATCGCCTCGAGGCGGCGCACGCCGGTCGAGGTCACGGCGATCACGAGGCCCGAGGCGGCGAGCTTGCCGAGGAAGTCGCGGCGCGCGAGGCCCTTTGCAGTGGTGGCCATGGTCAGCGCCCTCCGGTGGTCGTCGTGGCCATCCCCGCGGCGGCCATGATGGCCTCGCGGATGCGCGTGTACGTCCCGCACCGGCAGATGACGAGCGACATCGCCTCATCCACGTCGGCCTCGGTGGGATGCGGCTTCTTCTTGATGAGCGCCGCGGCCGCCATCATCTATCCCGACTGGCAGTAGCCGCACTGCGGCACGTTGGCGTCGGCCCACGCCTTCTGCACGGGATGGTCGCCCTTGGCGCTCAGTCCCTCGATGGTCGTGACCTTGGCGTTGGCCGCGGCCGACATCGGCACGACGCACGACTGCACCGCGCTGCCGTTGACGTGCACGGTGCACGCGCCGCACGCGGCGATGCCGCAGCCGTACTTGGTGCCGGTCAGCGCGAGCTCGTCGCGCAGGTACCAGAGCAGTGGCTGTGCCGGGTCGCCGTCGTAGGACCGCGGCGTGCCATTGACGGACAGGGAGATGGACATGGCGTGGGGGGGTGGAGGGCGGACCGGCACGTCGCGCAGGCGGGGGCGCCGGGACGGGCGCCTCGTGGCGGGCCTTCCATACGATAGGCGCTGCCGCACCCCCCCGGTAGAGCGACCGCCACGGCGGTGACGCGGCCATGGACGAATCCTCGACGGGCGGCGAAGCTTGGGCATGCCCGCCTCGACCCGCCCCGTCGCGCGCGTGTCCCGCCCGTGGCCCCAGCGCCTGATCGTGGGGGCGCTGCTGCTCGCGTCCGCCGGATGCCGCGACCATCTCCTGCAGGCGCGGGAGGCCGTGGTGGTGGACGCGGCCGGGGCCCGGATCACCGGCGCGCAGTTCGAGCACCTGCTGGCGACGGCCAAGTCGGGCAGCGTGCAGTCGAACGCCGCTTTCTACACCTCGACCTGGATCGACTACGCCCTGCTGGCCGCCGCCGAGCGCGACCGGTGGGCCCTCGACGACTCGGCCACCGTGGACGCGGCCATCTGGCCGGACGTGGCGCTGAGCGTCGTGCGGCAGCGGCGCGAACGGCTGGCCGTGGCGCGGCAGACCGCCCCGAAGGCGGTCCTCGACTCGCTCTACCAGAGCGACAGCCTGCGGGTCTTCCAGCACGTCATGATCCGCGTGCGCCTCGACGCCCCGGATTCCATCGCGGCGGCGGCGCGGCGGCGCCTCGAGGTCGCGGCGGAGCGCGTCGCCAAGGGGGAACCGTTCGCGAAGGTCGCGCGCGAGCTCTCGGAGGACCAGAGCGCCGCGGATGGCGGCTTCCTCCCGGCGAACACCCCCGGCGCGCTCTCGCCGGTGTTCGAGCGGGCGGCGTGGGGACTGGCCCCGGGCTCCACCACCAACGGCGTCCGCACCGCGTTCGGCTGGCACCTGATCCGGCGGCCGCCGCAGTCCGAGGTGGAGCGGCAGCTGCAGGCGTTCGCGGCGAGGAAGGCGACGACGGGACGCGAGCGGGCGCGGCGCGACAGCCTGGGCCGCGCCGCCAAGGTGCAGGCGGTGCCGGGCGCGAACGCCCTGGTGCGCGCGCTCGCCACGGAGCCGGGCACGATCGCGGGGGCCGACACGATCGCGCTCGCCACCTTCACCGGCGGACGCTTCACGGCGGCGCGGATGCGGGAGTGGATGGGCAGCATGCCGCACGACATGCGGCTGCGCTGGTCGAAGAGCAGCGACAAGCTGCTCGACGCGCTGCTCAACGAGATGGTGCTGAACGAGCTCGAGCTCCGCGCGGAGGGGGTGACGCAGCCGCCGGCCGACGCGCGCCGCACCCTGCGGCCCACCTACCTCGAGGGGTTGGCCAAGGCGCGCGAGGCGCTCGTGCGACCCGCCGCGGGCGACACGACGCTGTCGGCGCGCACGCTCGCGCTGTTCGAGCGGTTCTCGTCGGGACGCACGCGCTACCGCGCCCTGCCCGGTGCGCTCGGCATGGTGCTGCGCGGCCGCTACGCGGTGAAGATCAACCGGGACGCGATCGCCGAGATCGTCGAGACGGTGTCGTCGCTGCAGGCGAAAGCCGACACGACGCGCCCGTTCATCCCGAACGACGGCGCCTTCTCGCAGCCGATCGGCGCGCTCCCCTAGAGCGTCGCGCCGCGAGCGCGTCGCGCCACGACGCGCAACTTCGGCGTTGCGCTCCGAAGCGCTACTTCAGCGTCACGACCGACGGGCCGGCGAGGCGCTGCACGTGGCAGCGGCAGCGGCCCGGCACCCCCACGGTGACGCGCACGGAGGCCTTGAACTTCCCCTCGCGCACCTCGACGTGCAGCACCTCGCCGAGCGCTCGGATGGACGCTTTGCTGCCGTCGTCCACGAGCGGGTAGTGGCCCGCGCCGCCGAGCGAGACCGTGCCTTCGACTGGCGCGGCGCCGGCCTTGGGCGGGTTGAAGCGCGTGCCGTCGGCGCGGCGAATCTCGAGGCGCGCGTCGGTGGCGGGGGTGCCGTCGGGGCGCCGGACCTCGAGGTCCACGAGCGCGAACGACATCGTGCACATGCACGCCCCGGTGTCCTGGGGCGGTGGGGCGAGGGGCTTGGTGGGCAGCTGCGCCGCGGCGCTCGTGCTCCACGCCGCCACGGCGCCCGCGACGACGAGGGCCCGGAGACCGGGCCCTCGTGCGAAGCGGTGGAACAGGTGCGCGCTCAGCGCGTCCCCTTGCGACGGCGCATCACGCCGAGGAGGCCGAGCAGGCCGCTGCCGACGAGCACGAACGAGGCGGGCTCGGGCACGGTGTTGTTCATGATCCAGCCGGCCTGGTAGGCCGTGGAGACGTGGCCGTTGAACTCGCCGAACGTGCCGTTGAGCGAGTTGTCGATGTCGGGCCCGAGGGCGAGGAAGTTGCCCGGGAGGCAGCCGGTGGCGTCGGTGCTGGCGCGCGGATCGCCGGCGGGCACGCAGATGCCGAACGGGTTGACGAGGCCCAGGCCGAAGGTCGCGCCGAACGATGCGACGCCGGCGATGTAGCGCTGGCCGCCGGACGTGATGAAGGCGGGACCGCCCGAGTCACCACCGCCCAGGCCGACTTCGTCCGCGCCCGTGCCGAGATCGCAGAACGAGGAGCCCGGGTTGAAGTAGCAGGAGGCGTCGTTGAGCTGGTTGCCGCTGTCGAAGTCCGAGATCAGCACGCCGGGGCTGTTGAAGAAGTCGAAGCGGTTGAGCCCCTGGCGCCGCGAACCGGCGCCGGCGGTGAAGCCGAGCGCGCCGCTGCCGCGCAGGCCGAAGCCGACGAAGTTCACGGTGTTGTTGGTCGGGATCGGGCCGGTCCAGATGTTGTAGCGGTCGATGCCCGGCGTCGTGATCGGCGTCGCGAGGCGGATGATCGCGATGTCGTTGTCGTTGATGACCTGGCCGTTGTAGAGCGAGTTCACGCGGAACGACGTGCTCGTGACGGTGAACGACCCGCTCGAGCCGTTCGGGAAGAACACCGCCTGCACCGAGGTCGCATCGACGACGCCGCTCGAGTTGGCGAGGCAGTGCGCCGCGGTGAGGATGTCCTGCCCCGACATGAGCAGCGAGCCCGTGCAGAGGAAGGTGCCCGACGGCTTGGTGATGAGCAGCCCGGCGACGCCGTCATTGCCGGCGCCGCGCGGGGTCGAGTACCGCGGATCGTTGGTGTTGGAGCCAACGGCGCCGACGAGCATCGACTGCGCCTGAAACGGCGTGCTCGCGTTGCCCGCCGTGCTCAGCGACCACGTGGGCAGCTGCGCAGCGGCGGTGTGCGCGAGCGCCGCCGCGAGGATGGCGGCCTGCGTTCCGCGCGAGAGAATCCGACCTGCACCTGACAGACGCATCGATCAAGCTCCAGCAGAGGGTGGGAGGCGAACCGCCCGGCGCGCGCCCGGCTTCGGGCGGACGGGCGTCGAACAGCCCGACAGTACCGTCCTCAGGAAGGCCCCGACAGAGTGGCGGTTCCGCGACAGGGGGTGTGGCGCAGACTCCGCAAGGCGGGTCTGTCAAGATGTAAGGGAAGTGGACAGCCCTCTCGGGTAGGGGCCCTGCTCCTGCTGGGCGCCTCGTCCCTGCCTGCGCAGCAGGCCCCCATCGACTCGGCCAAGCTGGCCGCCCTCAAGGCCGAAGCCGTCCAGAAGGTGGACGCCCGCGCCAAGCAGATCCAGGAGATCATCGACCAGGTCTTCTCGTACGGCGAGCTCGGCATGCAGGAGTTCGAGACGTCCAGGTACCTGACCGGCATCCTCGAGCAGAACGGCTTCAAGGTCGAGCGCGGCGTGGCCGGGATGCCGACCGCGTGGACCGCGCGCTGGGGGAGCGGCAAGCCGGTCATCTCCCTCGGCTCCGACATCGACGACATCCCGCAGGCGGGGCAGAAGCCGGGGGTCGCCTACCGCGACTGGATCGTGACCGGCGCGCCCGGCCACGGCGAGGGGCACAACTCCGGCCAGGCGGTGAACATCGCCGCGGCGCTCGTGGTCAAGGAGATCATGACGCGCGAGAAGCTCTCGGGGACGCTGATGCTCTGGCCCGGCGTTGCCGAGGAGCAGATGGCGGGCAAGGCGTTCCTGGTGCGCGCCGGCGTGTTCAAGGACGTGGACGTCACGCTCTTCACGCACGTGGGCAGCGACCTCGCGGTGAGCTGGGGGCAGTCGGGCTCGAACGCGCTGATCTCGGCCGAGTTCCGGTTCAAGGGACAGAGCGCGCACGCGGCCGGCGCGCCGTGGCGCGGCAAGAGTGCGCTCGACGCCGTGATGCTCATGGGCAACGGCTGGGAGTTCAAGCACGAGCACCTCGAGCTGCCGCAGCGCTCGCACTACGTGATCAAGGACGGCGGCGACCAGCCGAACGTGGTGCCGAGCACGGCCAGCATCTGGTTCTACTTCCGCGAGCGCGACTACGAGAAGACGATGGCGCTCTTCGAGGCGGGCAAGCGGATCGCGCAGGGCGCGGCGATGATGACCGACACGAAGCTCGACACGATCGTCATCCTCGGCTCCGGCTGGAGCGGGCACTTCAGCAGGCCCGTGGCGGAGGCGATGTACGAGAACATCAAGGCGGTGGGCGTGCCCAAGTGGGACGAGAAGGACATCGCGCTCGCGAAGGGGCTGCAGAAGGAGCTGGGCGTGCCCGACACGGGACTCCGCACCGGCGTGGGGCGGCTCGAGGGACCCGCGCAGAACCGGATGGGCGGCGGCTCCGACGACATCGGCGACGTCGCGTGGAACCTGCCGACGATCACGCTCAACTATCCGTCGAACATTCCCAACCTGCCGGGGCACAACTGGGCGAACGCGATCGCGATGGCGACGCCGATCGCGCACAAGGGCGCGGTGGCCGGCGCCAAGGTGCAGGCGATGACGCTGCTCGACCTGCTCGCGAAGCCGAAGGTGGTGGCCGACGCGTGGGCGTACTTCCGCGACGTGCAGACCAAGGACGTGAAGTACAAGCCGTTCATCGCGCCGACGGACATGCCGCCGACGCACCTCAACGCCGACATCATGGCCAGGTACCGCCCCGAGATGAAGAAGTACTATTACGACCCGAAGAAGTACAAGACGTACCTCGAGCAGCTGGGGATCACGTACCCGACGCTGCGCGACTCGACGACGAAGGCGGCCAAGGTGGTGCCGGAATGAGGCCGCTCCGGATCGTCGCCTCGGCGCTGCTGGTGGCGGCCACGCTCGGCACGGCCGGATCACTGGGGGCGCAGGAGGCGCGCCTGGAGCGCCTCAAGGCCGAAGCCATCTCGAAGATCGACGGCCGCGCCAAGCTGATCCAGGAGATCATCGACCAGATCTTCTCGTACGGCGAGCTCGGCATGCAGGAGTTCGAGACGTCGAAGTACCTGACGGGGCTGCTCGAGAAGAACGGCTTCACCGTGGTGCGCGGCGTGGCCGGGATTCCGACGGCGTGGACGGCGCTCTGGGGTTCGGGCAAGCCGGTCATCGGGCTCGGCTCCGACATCGACGGGATCCCCAAGTCGAACCAGAAGCCCGGCACCGCGTACCGCGACACGATCGTGGGCGGCGCGCCGGGGCACGGCGAGGGGCACAACTCCGGGCAGGCGGTGAACATCGCCGCGGCGCTCGTGGTCAAGGAGATCATGACCCGCGAGAAGATCCCGGGGACGCTGATGATCTGGCCCGGCGTGGCGGAGGAACAGCTGGGCTCGAAGGCGTTCTACGTGCGCGCCGGCATGTTCAAGGACGTGGACATCAACCTGTTCACGCACGTGGGAGACGACCTGTACGCGGGCTACGGGCCCGAGCCGTCGCTGGCGCTGATCTCGGCCGAGTTCCGGTTCCGGGGGCAGAGCGCGCACGCGGCCGGCGCGCCGTGGCGCGGCAAGAGCGCGCTCGACGCGGTGATGCTGTTCGCGAACAGCTGGGAGTTCAAGCGCGAGCACCTGCCGCTGCAGCAGCGGTCGCACTACGTGATCAAGGACGGCGGCGACCAGCCGAACGTGGTGCCGAGCACGGCGAGCATCTGGTTCTACTTCCGCGAGCGCGACGCGGAGAGCGTGAAGGCGATGTTCGAGACGGCCAAGCGGATGGCCGAGGGCGCGGCGATGATGACGGACACGAAGTTCGAGGGGGCGCGCATCTACGGCACGGCGTGGGACATCTGGCAGAACAAGCCGATCGCGCAGGCGATGTACGAGAACATCAAGAAGGTCGGCATGCCGCAGTGGGACGAGAAGGACCAGCGGTTCGCAAAGGCGGTGCAGGTGATGATGGGGCAGCCCGACTCGGGGCTCCGCACCAAGCCGACGCCGCAGAAGACGCCGGAGCAGGCGGCGCGCGAGGCGACGGGGATGGGCTCGGACGACATCGGCGACGTGTCGTGGAACGTGCCGAACGTGACGCTGAGCTATCCGTCGAACATCCCCGGCACGCCGGGGCACAACTGGGCCGACGGGATCAGCATGGCGACGCCGCTCGCGCACAAGGGCGCGGTGGCGGGGGCCAAGGTGCAGGCGGCGACGCTGCTCGACATCCTGCTGACGCCCAAGGTCGTGGCGGACGCGTGGGACTACTTCCGCAACGAGCAGACGAAGACGCGGAAGTACGTGTCGCTCCTGGCGGACACGGACGAGCCGAGCACGTTCCTGAACGCCGAGATCATGGCGAAGTACCGGGAGCAGATGCGGCCGTTCTACTACGACCCGAAGAAGTACGCGAGCTACATGGAGCAGTTGGGGATCACGTATCCGACGATCCGCGAAACCAAGCCGGCGACGGTGGTGCCATGATGACGCTGACCGGGCGCGCACGTCGCGTCATTCCCGCCCTCGCGTTCGCGGCGCTCGCGGCCGCGCCCGCGATGCTCCGCGCGCAGGCCGCGGACTCCGCCCGCATCGCGCGCCTCAAGGCCGAGGTGGCGAAGGAGATCGACGGCAAGTCGAAGATGGTGCAGGAGATCGTCGACCAGCTCTTCAGCTACGGCGAGCTCGGCATGCAGGAGTTCGAGTCGAGCAAGTTCACCGCCGAGCTGCTCGAGAAGCAGGGGTTCAAGGTGGAGCGCGGCGTTGGCGGGCTCCCGACGGCGTGGGTGGCGCGCTGGGGGTCGGGCAAGCCGGTCATCTCGCTCGGCGCCGACCTGGACGGCATTCCGCAGAGTTCGCAGAAGCCGG
Source organism: Gemmatimonadota bacterium (assembly GCA_016200495.1). Taxonomy (GTDB): domain Bacteria; phylum Gemmatimonadota; class Gemmatimonadetes; order Gemmatimonadales; family Gemmatimonadaceae; genus JACPPC01. The sequence goes on along the minus strand of JACQES010000041.1, from coordinate 1,899 downwards.
CCACCGCCGCGCGCGAGTGGATGGTGACGGGCGCGCCCGGGCACGGCGAGGGGCACAACGCGGGGCAGGCGGTCAACATCGTCGCCGCGCTCGCGGTCAAGAAGATCATGGAGCGCGACAAGATCCCGGGCACGCTGGTGCTCTGGACCGGCATCGCCGAGGAGCAGATGGCGGGCAAGGCGTTCCTCGTGCGCGCCGGCGTGTTCAAGGACGTGGACGTGACGCTGTACAGCCACGTCGGCAGCAACTTCGGCACGATGATGGGGCAGTCGCCGCTCGTGGCGCTCATCTCGGCCGAGTTCAAGTTCAAGGGACAGAGCGCGCACGCGGCCGGCGCGCCGTGGCGCGGCAGGAGCGCGCTCGACGCGGCGATGCTGATGGGGATGGGGTGGGAGTACAAGCGCGAACACCTCGAGCTCAGCCAGAAGTCGCACTACATCATCAAGGACGGCGGCGACCAGCCGAACGTGGTGCCGAGCACCGCCAGCATCTGGTTCTACTTCCGCGAGCGCGACTACGAGAAGACGATGGCGCTCTTCGAGACGGCGAAGCGGATCGCGGCCGGCGCGGCGCTCATGACCGACACCAAGCTGGACACGGTGGTGATGATCGGCTCGGGGTGGGCGCCGTACCTGAGCAAGCCGATCGCGCAGGCCGCGTACGAGAACATCAAGGCGGTGGGGCTGCCGCAGTGGGACGAGAAGGACCAGGCGATGGCGAAGGGGGTGCAACGGATGCTGGGGCAGCCCGACTCGGGGCTCGCCACCAAGCCGACGCCCCTGTTCGAGTCGCCGATGGGCAACTCGGGAGGCTCGGGGTCCGATGACGTGGGCGACATCAGCTGGAACGTGCCGACGATCTTCATGATGTTCCCGAGCAACATCCCGGGCACGCCGGGGCACAACTGGGCGGACGGGATCGCGATGGGGACGCCGATCGCGCACAAGGGCGCGGTGGCGGGCGCCAAGGTGCACGCGATGACGATGATCGACATCCTGCTCACGCCGAAGCTCGTGGCCGACGCGTGGGACTACTTCCACAACGTCCAGACCAAGACGATCAAGTACAAGCCGTTCATCTCGCCGTCGGACCAGCCGCCGACCTACCTGAACGCGACCATCATGGCCAGGTACCGCGACGAGATGCGGAAGTACTACTACGACCCGAAGAAGTACAAGTCGTACCTGGAACAGCTGGGGATTCCCTACCCCAACATTCCGGACTCGCTCAAGGTCGCGCCGAAAGTGGTGCCGTAGTGGACGACGCCGCGCCGGTCCTGCCGGAGCGGAGCCTCGACCTCCTGCGCGTGGTGGCTGTCACATGTGTGGTGGCCGACCACGCGCTCGGGCTTTGGGGGGGCACCGTGCTCCGCGTGCCGCTCGGCACGGTGGGGCACCTGGGCGTCGCGATCTTCTTCGTGCACACGGCGGCGGTGCTGATGGCGTCGCTGGAGCGGATGCACGAGCAGGGCGCGCGTGACACGCGCCTCGCCCTGCGCTTCTACCTGCGCCGCGTGCTGCGCATCTACCCGCTGGCGCTCGTGGCGATCGGGCTCGTGGTGCTCGCGGCGATTCCCCCGACGGCGGGCCGGCTCGCGGCGCCGCCGGTGTTCGTGCCGCCGTCGGCCTCGAGCCTCGCGGCCAACCTCGCGCTCGTGCAGAACCTCGTGCCCGGCACGCTGCTCCTCATCAGCGTGCTCTGGACGCTGCCGATCGAACTGCAGCTCTACGTGCTGCTGCCGTTCGCGTGGATGGCGGCGCGTCGGTCGGCGGCGCTCGCGTGGCTGGTGGCCGGCGCCGCGATCGTGCTCGGCGCCATCGCGCGCTCAGGGATGGACGGCGTGCTCGCGCCGATCAACGCCGTGCGGTTCGCGCCCTGCTTCGCGGGAGGCGTGCTGGC
>JACQES010000069.1:1270-19716 GCA_016200495.1 Gemmatimonadota bacterium | reverse complement strand
GATTGGCGGAACAGCTCAAGCAGTTCAAGGACCGCGACAAGGCGTTCAACGACGCGCTCGTGAGCGCGCAGCAGCTGCGCGCCGAAATCCGCGAGCAGGCCGAGCGCGAGTCGCAGCTCATCCTGCGCGAGGCGCGCGCCGAGGGCGATCGCCAGCTCGACGGCGCCAAGGCCGAGATCCGTCGCCTCACCGCGGAGATCGAGTCGCTCGAGCGCGTGCGGCGCTCGTACCTCCTCTCGCTCAAGACGATGGTCGAGAAGCAGCTGGCCGAAGTCGAGGCGCTGGCCGCCGCCGCCCCGCCGGGCGCCGACGCGGTGCGCAAGGCGGACGAGGCCGGCGGCAATGGCGCGGCGCCGGCGGAGCGGAAGAGCGGGTCGTGGCTCGACACCATGGTGCGCGAGTAGTGGCCGTCGCGTCTCCCGCCGGAACGGTACCGCCCGCCACCGACCTCCGCCGCCAGATCGACGCGGCCGCGGCCGTGGTGCGCGCCCGCTGGCCGCACGTGCCCGACGCCGCGCTCATCCTCGGGACCGGTCTCGGCGCGCTCGCGCGCGAGATCCGGGTCGAGGCCGCCATCGAGTATGGCGAGATCCCGGGCTTTCCCCTCTCGACGGTCGAGTCGCACGCCGGGCGGCTGATCGCGGGACGCCTGGGCGGCAAGCGCGTGCTCGCGATGCAGGGGCGGTTCCACCGGTACGAGGGATACTCGCTGCAGCAGGTGACCTTCCCGGTGCGCGTCCTGCGCGCGCTCGGCGCCACGCGCCTCGTCGTCTCGAACGCGTGCGGCGGGATGCACCCGCTCTGGGCGCCGGGCGACCTGATGCTGATCGCCGACCACATCAACCTGCTCGGCGACAGCCCGCTCGTGGGCCCGAACGACGACACGCTCGGGCCGCGCTTCCCGGACCTCTCGGCCTGCTACGACGACGGGCTGCGGGCGCACGCGCGCGCGGTGGCGCTCGCGCGCGGGATCACGCTGCGCGAAGGGGTGTATGTCGCCGTGCCGGGCCCCAACCTCGAGACGCGCGCGGAGTACCGCATGCTGCGCGCCCTCGGCGCCGACGTCGTCGGCATGAGCACGGTGCCCGAGGTGATCGTCGCCATCCACGGCGGGATGCAGGTCCTCGGCCTCTCGCTCATCACCGACCAGTGCCTGCCCGACGCGCTCGAGCCGGCGACGCTCGACAAGATCCTCGCGACCGCGGCGCGGAGCGAGCCCCACCTGACCGCGCTCGTCACGGGCGTGCTGGAGCGCCTGTAGCGCCCCGATGACCACCACGACCGACCGTTACCACCGCCTCGGCGCCGACCGCGCCGCCGACGACCTCGAGCGCGGCATCCTCGCGCAGTGGGAGTCGGAGGACCTGTTCCGCCAGTCGCTGGCGGCGCGCGCGGGCGCGCCGCGCTGGACCTTCTTCGAGGGCCCGCCGACGGCGAACGGCCGCCCCGGCATTCACCACGTGTTCGCGCGCACGATCAAGGACCTCTTCTGCCGCCACCGCGCGATGCAGGGGTTCCTCGTCGATCGCAAGGCCGGGTGGGACACGCACGGGCTCCCCGTGGAGATCGAGGTCGAGAAGCGGCTTGGGCTCGCCGGCAAGCCCGACATCGAGCGCATCGGCGTGGCGGAGTTCAACCGGCTCTGCCGCGAGAGCGTGTTCACCTACCGCGCCGACTGGGAGAAGCTCTCGGCGCGCATCGGCTACTGGCTCGACTACGCGCACCCGTACGTCACGTACGAGCAGCCGTACATCGAATCGGTGTGGTGGGCGCTCAAGCAGCTGCACGAGCGCGACCTGCTGTTCCGCGGCCACAAGATCCTCCCGTACTGTGCCCGCTGCGGCACGGCGCTGTCGAGCCACGAGGTGGCGCAGGGGTACAGGGACGTCGAGGATCCGAGCGTGTACGTCGCGCTCGACCTGGTCGAGGACGACGGCCGCGCGCCGGCGGTGACGGCGACGCTCGACGGCCCGGGCCGGAACGCGTCGCACGCGGCGCCGGACGCGAAGGTTGCGCCGCGCGCCGGGCGACGGCGCATCATCGTCTGGACGACGACGCCTTGGACGCTCGTGTCGAACGTCGCGCTGGCGGTGAACCCCGACCTCGCCTACGTCGAGCTGCGCAAGAAGACCGGCGCGGAGTGGACGATCATCCTCGCCGAGGCGCGCGCGGCCGGCGTGCTCGGCCCCGATTGGGCCGACCGGTGGGACGTGGTCGCGACGCGGCGTGGCGCGGAGCTGGTCGGACTCCGCTACCGGCGCCCGCTCGACTGGCAGCCGATGCCGGAGGAAGGGAAGCGCGAGGTGATCGTCGGCGAGTCGTTCGTGTCGGCCGACGACGGGTCGGGGGTGGTGCACATGGCCCCCGCGTTCGGCGCCGACGACTACGCGGCCGGCCAGCGCCACGGGCTCGCGTTCGTGCAGCCGGTGGACGCGCGCGGGCAGTTCCCGGCGGGGATGCCCGTGGTGGGCGGCCGCTTCGTGAAGGATGCCGACGCCGACATCATCACGGTGCTCGGCGAGCGCGACGTGCTGTGGAAGGCGCAGAAGTTCGTGCACTCGTACCCGCACTGCTGGCGCTGCGGCACCCCCTTGCTCTACTACGCGCGCACGAGCTGGTTCGTGCGCACGACGGCGCTCAAGGCGGAGATGCTGCGGCGCAACGCGGCCATGAACTGGAACCCGGCCGAGGCGGGCGCGGGGCGGTTCGGCGAGTGGCTCGAGAACAACGTGGACTGGGCGATCTCGCGCGACCGCTACTGGGGCACGCCGCTGCCGGTGTGGGTGAACGATGCGAACCCCGACGAGATCGAGGTGATCGGCTCGTACGCGGAGCTCGCGCAGAAGGCCGGGCGCACGCTCGGCGCCGACTTCGACCCGCACAAGCCGCACGTGGATTCGTACACGTGGCCGGCCCCATCGGGCACGGGCACGATGCGCCGCGTAAACGAGGTGATCGACGCCTGGTTCGACTCGGGCTCGATGCCGTTCGCACAGTGGCACTATCCGTTCGAGAACCGCGACGCCGTGGCGCGCGCCTTCCCGGCCGACTTCATCGCCGAAGGGGTGGACCAGACGCGCGGGTGGTTCTATTCGCTGCTCGCGATCGCGACCGGGCTCGGCGACGCGCTGCCCAACAACGGCAACGCCGCGGTCGCGCCGTACCAGGCCGTCGTGGTGAACGACCTCGTGCTCGACGCCGAAGGGCAGAAGATGTCCAAGAGCCGCGGCAACGTGGTCGATCCGTGGCAGGTGCTGGAGCGCCACGGCGCCGACGCCGCGCGCCTCTTCCTGCTGCTGTCGAGCCAGGTGTGGCTGCCGCGCCGCTTCGACGAGGGCCAGATCCGCGAGACGGCGGGGCGCTTCCTGCTCACGCTCAAGAACGTCTACGACGGGATCTTCGCGCAGTACGCGAACTTCGGCTGGGCGCCGTCGGCGGCCGATCCCGCCGTGGCCGACCGGCCGCTGCTCGACCGGTGGGTGCTCTCGCGGATGGGCACGGTGGCGCGCGAGGCCGACGCGGCGCTCACGCGCTTCGACGCGACGGCGGCGGCGCGCGCGGTGGTGCAGTTCGTGGACGAGGACCTCTCGCGCTGGTACGTGCGCCTCTCGCGCGACCGGTTCTACGAGGTGGACGGCGCCGACAACCGCGCCGCGTTCGCGACGCTGCACGCGGTGCTCGCCACCTGCTGCCGCCTGCTGGCGCCGTTCGCCCCGTTCGTGACCGACTGGATGCACCGCGAGCTCACGGGCACGAGCGTGCACCTGGCGCCCTACGCCGCGCTCGAGGGCGAGGCGGCGCACGACCCGGCGCTCGAGGAGGCGATGGCCGAGATCCGCGCCCTCGCCACGCTCGGGCGCGCCGCGCGCGAGACGGCCAAGCTCAACGTGCGGCAGCCGCTCGGGCTCCTCACCTGCGTGACGCACAACCCGCGGCGCGACCTGATGGACGCGCTCGTGCCCCTGCTCGCGGCCGAACTCAACGTGAAGCAGGTGCGCTTCGCGACGAGCGCCGAGTCGTTCGTGACCCTCGAGGCGAAGGCCAACTTCCGCACGCTCGGCAAGAAGTTCGGCAAGGCGACGCCAGATGCGGCGGCGGCCATCGCGGCGCTGTCGAGCGCGCACCTCCGCGCGTTCGAGGGCGGCGAGGAACTCGCGATCTCGGCCGGTGGGGTCACCCACGCGCTCGCGGGCGAGGACCTGACCATCGTGCGTCGCGCAAGCGGTGACGTGGTCGTGGCAGAGGACGCCGGGCGGTTCGTGGCCATCGACCCGACGGTCACCCCCGACCTCCGGCTCGAGGGAATCGCCCGCGAGCTGGTCAGCCGGCTCCAGCGGCTCCGCAAGGAGCAGGGGCTGGCGGTGAGCGACCGGGTCCGGTTGCTGCTTTCGGGGCCCGAGGAGGTGGAAGCCGCCGCCCGGGCCCACGAAACGACGATTGCCGAACAGGTGCTGGCGGTCGCGTTTAAGATTGGAGGTTTCCCGAACGACCACCCGGCCGCCCGGACGCTCGACCTTGATGGGGTCGAAGTGCGGGTCGCCCTTTCGAAGGATGCGTGACATGGCTTCCAGCCCGAAGTCGACACCCGCCGGATCCAAGGCGGCCACCGCAGCCAAGACCCCGGCTGTCGCGGCGCCGGCGGTGAAGGTCAAGCCGATGGCCAAGAAGCAGCTGCAGCACTTCGAGAAGCGGCTCCTCGAGGAGCGCAAGCGCGTGCTCAAGGAGCTCGGCCACCACGACGAGACGTTCGAGGGCGGCGACCGCGAGCAGAGCGCCTACTCGTTCCACATGGCCGACCAGGGCACCGATGCGATGGAGCGCGAGAAGGCGTTCCTGTTCGCGAGCCAGGAGGGGCGATTCCTCTGGCACATCGACCAGGCGCTCCGCCGGCTGTACCAGAAGCCCGACCTCTTCGGCGTCTGCCACTCGTGCGGCCAGATGATCGCCTTCGAGCGCCTCGATGCGCTGCCGCACGCGCGGTACTGCATCAACTGCAAGCAGAAGGAAGAGGATGACAAGCAGAAGAAGGGGTGAGCGATCCCTCTTCTGGGGCGCCGTCCTCGCCATCGTCGCCGCGGATGCGCTGACGAAGGCGGTGGCGGTGGCCTCGCTCCGGTCGCTCCACGGCGAGGTGCCGGTGCTGGGCGACTGGGTGCGGTGGCGCCTGGTCTACAATCCGGGCGCCGCGTTCGGCATTCACGCGGGCCCGTGGTCCCGCGTGATCTTCACGGTCCTGACCGTCGTCGCGCTGGGCATCCTCGCGCGCGTGTACCAGACCACGCGCCCGGGCGACCGCGGGCGCCTGCTGGCGGTCGCCCTCGTGACCGGCGGCGCCGTGGGCAACCTCGTGGACCGGCTGCGCTCGGCGCTCGGCGTCGTGGACTTCATCGACGTGGGGCTGGGCGACCTCCGCTGGCCCACGTTCAACGTGGCCGACATCGCGGTGAGCACCGGGGCGCTCCTGCTCGCGTGGGTGCTCTGGTCGGAGGAGGAGCCCGAGGGCGCGCGCGCCGACACGGCCCCGCTCGAGCCGTTGGGCGCGACCTCCGACGGGTCGGGGGGATGACCCGCTGATGTCGCGCCAGCGCCTCCAGCTCGCCATCATCGCCGCGATCGTCGTCGCGGGCGACATCCTGAGCAAGCGCCTTGCGGTGGCGTACCTGCCACCGAGCGGCATTCCGCACGAGGTGGTCGGCGAGTATCTCCGCTTCACGCTCGCCTTCAACCGTGGCGCGGCGTTCGGCATGCACGTGGGCGGCTGGTCCCGCGTCGTCTTCTCGGCGTTCGCGCTGGCCATGGTCGCCGTGCTCCTCTACGCCGCCGGCCGCGTGGCCTCGCATGCGCAGCGGCTGATCGCGGCGATGGGGCTCGTGGCGGGCGGGGCGCTGGGCAACCTGCTCGACCGCATTCGCTGGGACCGCGGCGTGGTGGACTTCATCGACGTCGGCGTCGGGCTCTCGCGCTTCTGGGTGTTCAACCTCGCGGACTCGGCCATCACCGTCGGCGCGATCCTGCTCCTCTGGCCGACGCCGGCCGAGCATCCCGCGAGCGCGCCAGAGCCCGGCGCGCCGGGCGCCCCGGGGCACGCGTGACGGAGGCCCCGGGCGCGGACGGACCCGCGCCGGGGCGCCATGAGCGCGAGGCGCTCGACCTCGCCGGGCGCCGACTCGACCTTGCCGTGGCCGCCTGGCTCGGCGTTTCCCGCACGCGCGCGGCCACGCTGGTCGCCAATGACCGCGTTCGGGTGAACGGCCGGAAGGAGCGCGCCGCCTATCCGGTCGAAGCGGGCGACCGCCTCACCGCCGACGTCCCCGCCCCGGAGGGGCGCGACGTGGTGCCCGAGCAGATCCCGCTCACGATCCTCTACGAGGACTCCGAGGTACTCGTGGTGGACAAGCCGGCGGGGATGGTCGTACACCCGGCGCCGGGGCACTGGTCGGGCACGCTGGTGAACGCGCTCATGGGGCGGGGTGGGGCGCTCGCGCCGTCGGGCGACCCCGACCGCGCCGGGCTCGTGCACCGGCTGGACAAGGACACCTCGGGCCTGCTGCTCGTCGCGCGCACGGAGCGCGCCCATCGCGTGCTCTCGGCCGCGCTCGCGGCCCGGCGCGTCGAGCGGAAGTACGCGGTGGCCTGCTGGGGCCACCTTGATGGCGAGCGGCTGACCGTGGACAAGCCGGTGGGGCGCGACCCGCGCGACCGGCAGAAGATGGCGATCGTCGCCAACGGGCGGACGGCGAAGACGGACTTCCGGCGCCTGGCGCGCTTCCCGTCGGCCGACCTGCTCCAGGCACGGCTTCACACCGGGCGGACCCACCAGATTCGCGTGCACCTGGCCAGCGTGGGGCATCCGGTGCTTGGCGACGATACCTACGGCGGGGGCGGCGGCCGACGGCTGGCCGCGTTGCCGCCGCGCCGGCATTGGCTGCACGCGGCGTGGTTGCGATTCCCTCACCCCGTCACGGGCGTGGTCGTGGACGTACGTTCACCCTTGCCCGCGGACCTCGCGGGCTCGCTTCTCGCTCTGGCAGAGGGCGGGCATTCGTTTGCCGCCCCCCTGACGCTGGAGTATTTTGGGTTCTATCACGACACCGACTGAACTCCGGGGGCCGGCCGGGGCCGCGTCGCGCTGCCTGCTGTTCATGGCGGGGGGGCGGTTGTTCGGCTGCGAGATCAGCGCGGTCCGGGAGATCATCCCGATCCGCCGCGCGACGCGGCTGCCCGGGGCCCCCGGATTCGTGGTGGGGCTCATCAACTTGCGTGGCATGGTGGTGACGGTGGTGGACCTGGTCCGTCGTTTCGGCGGCGCCGGGGCCGACCCGGTGGACGGGTCCATCATCGTGGTGGATTTCGGGACCCGGGCGGTCGGGCTCGCAGTGGATGCGATGCGCGACGTGCAGGGAGTCGTGGCGCGGGCGGTGGACACGGGAAGCGCGGCGACCGCCGGGCTTCCGGCGTCGGTCGTCCGTGGGATGGCCGAGTCGTCGGAGGGGTTGGTGACCCTCCTCGACATCGGCGCCGTTCTGAAGCAGGTCATGTCCTCGGCGGAGGGAGAGTCTTGAGCCACACGGTGTTGGTCTGCGACGATGCGATCTTCATGCGCACGATGGTCGGCGACATCCTGCAGCAGGCGGGATTCGAGATCATCGGCGAGGCGGAGACGGGGGTGCAGGCGGTCGAGAAGTACAAGCAGCTGCGCCCGGACCTCGTGACGATGGACATCGTCATGCCGGACATGGGCGGCATCGACGCCGTCCGCGAGATCACGAAGTTCGACCCGAACGCCAAGGTCCTCATGTGCAGCGCGATGGGGCAGCAGGCGCTGGTCGTCGAGGCGATCCAGGCGGGTGCGAAGGACTTCGTCGTCAAGCCGTTCCAGCCGAGCCGCGTGCTCGAGGCGGTGCAGCGGGTCCTCGGCTAGCGACGCCTCCGCCCGGCGCGCGCCCACGCGGGGCGCGCCGGGCGGCGTCGAGTGTTGCGCACCGGTCCGCGAGGCCGGTGCTCCCCCTTCCGCGACCGAGCCCTGGTGGATCCCTCCCGCTACGCCGAGCTGTTCCTGACGGAGAGCCAGGAGCACCTGTCGGCGATCAACACCTCCTTGCTGGAGCTCGAGCGCGCGCCCGGCGCCGAGGCTCCGGTGGCCGCGCTGTTCCGCGCGATGCACACCATCAAGGGGATGGCGGCGACGATGGGCTACCAGGCGGTGACGGAGATCGCCCACGAGGCCGAGTCGCTGCTCGATGGCGTGCGCCGGGGCGCGCTGCGCGCCGACCACGTGCTGGCCGACCTCCTCTTCGCCACCGCCGACCTGCTCGAGCGCACGATCGAGGCGACGACCGATGGGCACGCGCCGCCCGACGCGCACGACGTGCTCGAGCGGATGCGCGCGATGACGCGCCTCGCGCGCGCGACGCCGCCCCGGTCGCTCGCGAGCGTGCGCGGGGGCGCGGCGGGGACGCGCGTCGTCGTGACGCTCGAGCCCGACACGCCGCTCAAGGGGGTGCGGGCGTGGATGGCGGCGCAGAAGCTCGCCGCGCTCGGGCGACTCGTGGCGACCGAGCCGGCCGAGGCGGCGCTCCAGGCCGACCAGTTCGATCGCACCTTCACGGTGATCCTCGAGACGGCGGCGGCGCCGGACCTGCTCGTGCAGGTGGCGCGTGGCGCGGGGTTCGTCGAGTCGGCGGAGGTGCACGTGCCGGGGGCCGCGCCCGCGGTGTCGCCGGCGCCGGTCACGGAGGAGCACGAGATCCCCGAGCGCGCGTCGGGCGCGATGCACCGGCCGTCGGGGGCGATCACGGCGGAGTTCGCGATCCCCGAGGGCGCGGAGCGGGTGCGCACGCAGCGGCACATCCGCATCGACCTGCGCCGCCTCGACGTGCTGATGAACCTGATCGGCGAGCTCGTCATCGCGCGCGGGCGGCTGCAGGCGATCGCCGCCGACCGGAAGGACGCCGAGCTGGACGACGCGCTCGCGCACGCCTCGCGGCTCGTGAGCGAGCTGCAGGACGAGATCATGACGACGCGCCTCGTCCCGGTGTGGCAGGTGTTCGACCGGTTCCCGCGCCTCGTGCGCGACGCCGCGCGCTCGCTGGGCAAGGACGTGGACTTCGTCATCGAGGGCAAGGAGATCGAGCTCGACCGCTCGATGCTCGACGAGATCGGCGACCCGGTGGTGCACCTGCTGCGGAACGCGGTGGACCATGGCCTCGAGACGCCGGCCGAGCGCCGCGCGGCGGGGAAGTCGCCGTCGGGGCGGCTCCGGCTGGCGGCGATGCGCGACCGCTCGAGCGTGCTGATCCGCGTGAGCGACGACGGGCGCGGCATCGACCGCGAGCGCGTGCTCGCCAAGGCCAAGCGGCTGGGGCTGGTCGAGCCCGAGGTCGAGGCGCTGGCCGACGACGAGCTGTTCCGGATGATCGCGCGCCCGGGCTTCTCGACGTCGGAGCAGGTGACCGACCTGTCGGGGCGCGGCGTGGGGATCGACGCCGTGGCGACGCGGGTGCGGCAGCTGGGCGGCACGCTCGAGCTGCGCTCCGAGGACGGGCGCGGCACGACCGTGACGGCGCGGCTCCCCGCCACGCTCGCGATCGTGCGCGCGGTGCTCGCGCGCGTGGCCGACGAGACGTACGCGATCCCGATGACGCACGTGAGCGAGACGATGGAGCTCGCGGAGCACGTCAACGAGACGGTGAAGGGGCGCGAGGTGCTCTCGCTGCGCGAGGACATCCTGCCGCTCATGCACCTGCGCGACCTGGTGCAGCTGCCGCGGCACCGCGACCGGATCAACCACGTGGTGGTGCTCGAAATGGCCGACAAGCGCGCGGGGGTGCTGGTGGACCGCCTCCTCGGCCAGCAGGACATCGTCGTGAAGCCCTACGACGGGGTGCGGGGCGGGCTCGCGCTGTTCAGCGGCGCGACGATCCTGGGCGATGGCGCGCCCGCGCTCATCCTCGACGTCAACTCCCTCCTCTGACGGAGCCGGCATGGACGACCTTCGGACCCTGACCCCGCAGCAGATCGACGCGCTGCGCGAAGTCGCGAACATCGGTGCGGGCCACGCGGCCACGGCGCTGTCGCAGATGACGCACGCGACGATCATGATCAGCGTGCCGCGGATCAACATCGCGCCGCTCGAGGAGGTGCCGCCGCAGCTGTCGGCCCCCGAGGAGCCGGTGGCGGCCGTGCTGATGCAGATGCTCGGCGACCTCGCGGGGCGGACGCTGCTCGTCTTCCCCAAGCCCACGGCGCTCCGGCTCTCCGAGCTGATGCTCCGGCGCCCGAAGGGGTCGTCCACCGACCTGGGCGAGCTCGAGCAGTCGGTGATCAAGGAGGCGTCGAACATCCTGAGCGGCGCGTACATGAACGCGCTCTCCGACTTCATGGGGATGATGCTGCTCCCCTCGCCGCCGTCGCTGGCCATCGACTTCTCGGCCGCGGTGCTCACGAGCGCCTACCTCCAGTTCGGGCACGACTACGACCTCGTCTTCTGCGTCGAGAGCGCCTTCTACATGAAGGACTTCGACGAGCACCTGCGCGGTTTCTTCCTCCTCCTCCCCGACGCGGCGTCGCTCCAGGCGATCCTCCGCGCGGTGCGGGTGGGCTGAGGGCAGGTCCCGGCGTGAGCACGGGGTCCCTCGCTTCCGAGCGCGATCGCGACGTCCTGCGGTCGTTCGCCCGACGGATCGATCCGTCGGACGCGGGAGCGCACAACAACCTCGGCGTGCTCTACTACAACAAGGGGCTGCACGAGGAGGCCGTGCGCGCGTTCATGGGCGCGCTCGAGCTCGACCCCAAGATGCAGGTCGCGCAGCGCAACCTCGAGATCGCCTACTTCCAGACGGGGTACTACGACCGCCGCGTGGGCGAGCTGCGCGAGGTCCTGCGCCACTCGCCCGGCGACCGCGCCGCGCGCTGGGAGCTCGCCCGCACCTACGCGCTGCTCAACGAGCACGCGGCCGCGCTCGCGGAGTTCACCGAGCTCCTGCGCCACCACCCCGACGACACCGGCGCGATCGTGCAGGTGGGACTGGCCGAGAAGGCGATCGGCGACCTCGACGACGCGATGCGCTGGTTCGACAAGGCGCTCGCCCTCGACCCCCGGTCGTCGCTCGTGCACTTCTACCGCGGCGAGGTGCTCTACAACAAGGGGATGAACGACGACGCGATCCGCGCCCTCGAGCGCGCGATCGAGCTCAACCCCGAGAACGCCGACGCGCACTACCTGATGGGCTTCGTGCTCGGCGACATGGGGCGCCACGAGGACGCGCGCGCGGCCACCAAGCGCGCGATGCAGCTCAACCCGTCGCTCGGGCGCGCGCAGGCCAACCTCTCCATCGACCGGAACAACCCGCAGACGTACGAGCAGCTCGTGCCCGGCGGCACGCAGCGCCGCTCGCAGCAGCTCATGGCGGTCGCCGAGGAGGGACAGCTCGCCCACTACAACCTCGGCGTCGCCTTCCGGCAGAAGGGCTACTATCCCGACGCGCTCCGCGAGTACCGCATCGCGCTCGAGCGCGGCGAGGAGCGCGACCTCGTGCGGCAGGCGATGGCCGAGGTGTACCTCATCACGCGCGACGTGCAGCAGGCCGTCGCGATGTACGACGAGGCGCTCCGCTACCAGCCGGGCAGCCCCAAGCTCTGGAACGAGCGCGGGGTCGCGCTGCACCAGGACGGGCGCTTCGACGACGCGGCGCAGAGCTACCGCAAGGCGATCGAGGCCGACCCGCGCTATCCGCTCGGCTGGAACAACCTCGGTGTGGCGCTCTACCACGCGGGGCGGAGCGACGACGCGATCGACGCCTTCCGCCAGGCGCTCGAGGTCGAGCCCGCCTTCGTGAAGGCGCGGCTCAACCTCGCGCTGCTCCTCTACAAGAACAAGCGCCTCCAGCTCGCGCTCGAGGCGTACCGCAACGTGCTCGGCACCGAGCCCGAGCACCCGGTCGCGTGGAACGGCATCGGCCTCGTGCTGGCCGAACTCCGCCGGTTCGAGGATGCGCGGGCGGCCTTCGCGCGCGCGATCCAGTCGCGCCCCGAGTACGCCGAGGCCCACTACAACGTGAGCTTCACGCTCTCGAACCTCGGCGACGGACTTCTCCGTGGTCCCCGACCTCGGGGGCGAGCGCCGCACGTCCGCGCCGGTGCAGGAGTTCTCGTTCGACCCGCGGCTGCTCGACTCGGTCTTCTCGTCGCTCGCGACGCCGGCGGCCACGCCCGCCCCGGCGGCGCCGGTCGCGGCGCGGCCCTACGCATCGGCCGAGGAGTTCCTCGCCATGCGGCAGTTCGACCGCGCGATGGCGGAAGCCACGGCCGCCATGGGGAGGGGGGCGGACAAGATCGACGGGCTCGCGCTGCTCGGCGACGTGTTCGCCGCGCGCGGCCTCCACGGCGAGGCGATCGAGCGGTACGCCGAGGCGCTCAACCTCGACCCGGCCGCGCGCCGAGCGCAGGTCGGGCGCGTGCGCGCGCTGCTCGCGCTCGGGCGCGCGCACGAGGCGCGCGAGTCGGCCGACGACCTGCTGGCGCATGGCGCGCACGACCTCGACACGCTGGTGCTGGCCGCCGACGCGCGCCTCGCCGACGGCGACGCGACCGCCGCGCTCGAGGCGCTCGCCGGCGCGGGCACGCTCGCGCCGCAGCGCGCCGACCTGCACAAGCGCACCGGCGACGCGCTCCGGGGCCTGGGGGACCGCCGCTCCGCGATGGCCGCCTACCGCCGCGCGCTCGACCTTGACCCGGCGTTCGGCGTGGTGCGCCTCGAGCTCGCGCGCCTCCTCGCGGCCGAGGGGGACGCGGCGGGCGCCGAGGCGCAGCTGCACGCCGCGATCGACGCGGTGCCGACGTGGGCGGAGCCCAAGCTCGAGCTCGCGCGCGTGCTGCGCGCGCTCAACCGGCCGGCCGAGGCGCTCGACCTGCTCATCCCGCTGCTCGCGTCCAACCCGTACCAGTTCGAGGCGCTGCTCGTGCTCGGCGAGGCGCTGCTCGACGCGGGCCGCGTGCGCGACTCGGCGACGGCGTTCGCGCGGATCCTGCGCTTCGACCCGTCGCACGTGGGCGCGCTCTACTACACGGGCCTGCTGCTCGCCCGGCAGAGCCGGTGGCGCGACGCGATCGTGGCGTGGCACCGGGTGGACGAACTCGAGCCGACGAGCGAGTGGGCGCGCAAGGCCCGGCACGAGGCGCGCACGGCGGCCGAGCTGTCGCACATCCTCGCGCCGACGCCGGGCGCCACGCCGGCCGTGAGCGCCACCGGGGAGGGCCGCTGACATGGCGATCGAGGGCCCGCTCCGCGAACTCGGCATCCACGACGTCTTCCAGCTCCTCGACCTGAGCCGGAAGACCGGGACGCTCACCGTCACGTCCGAGCTGCGCGACAACGAGGGGACCGTCTGGTTCGACGGCGGCAAGGTCATCTACGCGACGATCAAGTCGAACCCGCACCCGCTCGGCCTGATGCTGGTCAAGTCGGGGAAGGTGACCGAGGCCGACCTCGACCGCGCGCTGCTCATCCAGAAGACCCGCAACGACGGGCGCCGCTTCGGCGAGATCCTCGTCGAGTTGGGCGTCATCTCGCCGCGCGAACTGGAGCGGCAGGTCAAGCTGCAGGTCGAGGAAGTGGTGTTCGAGCTGATGTCGTGGCGCGAGGGGTTCTTCTCGTTCACCGATCGCGACGTGACCGAGATCCCCGCGGGCGCGACCGTGCGCGTGGGCACCGAGTCGCTGCTGATGGAGGGCGCGCGCCGCATCGACGAATGGTCGCGCATCGCCGACAAGGTGCCGCACCTGGCGGTGATCCCGGTGCTGGCCGAGGTGTCCGACGCCCACGCCGCGCAGCTGGACCTGCTCCCGACGGAGTGGGAGATGCTCACCATGATCGACGGCACGGCCGACCTCAAGGCGATCGCGACCAACCTCGCGCGCTCGGAGTTCGACGTGGCGCGCATCGCCTACGGCCTCGTCACCACCGGGGTGATCTCGCTCCGCATGCCGTCGCGCGTGAGCGTGCGCGCGATGCTGCCGGTGGACGACGTCGAGCCGCACGTCGAGGCCGCGCGCGCGGCGCTCGCCGAGGGCCACGACGAGGTGGCGCTCGTGTCGGCGCGCCTCGCGGTGAACGCCGATCCCGCGCACGTGGGCGCGCGCCGCCTCGCCGCCCGCGCCCTCGCGCGCCTCGGCCGGCACGCCGAAGCCGCCGACGAGCTCCGTCGTGCGGCGCAGGCCGACCCGTCCAATGCCGACGTCTCGCTCGACCTCGCCTTCGCCGCGGCGCGGCAGGGGCAGCTGCCCGAGGCGGTCGAGCGCTGGTCCCGCTATCTCCACGACGTCCCGCAGTCGCCGCACGCCGCGCGCGTGCAGGCCGCGCTCGACGCCACCCGCCGTCTCAACGCCATGATCGAGGAACATGTCCACATCGCCGGATGACATCGCCCGCCTGAGCGAGGAGCTCGCGCGGGACCCGGCGAGCCTCGCCTTCCTCGAGCTCGCCGAGGCGCTGCGGAAGCGCGGCGACCTCGAGGTGGCGGAGAAGGTCGCCGTGCGCGGCCTCGAGCGGCACGCGCACCTCGCGACGGGACACGACGTGCTGGCGCGCATCTACGCGGATGCCGGCACGTTCGAGAAGGCGTTCGACGAGTGGGCGACCGTGCTGCGCCTGCACCCGGGCCATCCCGGCGCGCTCAAGGGGCTCGGCTTCGTCTGCTTCCACCAGGGGCGGATGGCGGAGGCGGAGGGCTGGCTCGCGCAGGCCGCGACGGCCGATCCCGCCGACTCGCGCAACATGGGGGCCCTCGCCTACGTGCGTCAGCAGCTGGCGGAGACCGCGGCGGCGGCGCCGGCCGCGGCGAGTGCCGCGACCGCCGAGGCGCCGCCGCACGATGCGCGCTCGCTCTTCCACGACATCCTCGGCGCGGAGCAGGGGATGGCGCTCCTGCTCGACGAGCACGGCCTGGTGCTCGCGGGCGGACACGAGGTCGAGGGACGCGACGTGGGCCAGGAGGTGGGCGCGCAGCTCGGCGGCGTGAGCGAGGAGGCGGAGCGTGCGATGCGGCACTTGGGGCTCGGCGGGTGGACGTCGATCGTGTTCGAGACGGCGCAGGCGACCGTGGCAATGGCGCCGGGGCCGGAGGGCTCGCTCATGCTCGTGAGCGCCGGCAAGGCGACGCCGGTCGGTTTCGTGCGCCGGATGCTCGAGCGCTCGCTGCAGCGCGCGAGCCGGTTCCTCGGGGGGGCGGCATGAAGAGCTCCCCGTTCAGCGAGCTGCTGGGCGCGCTCGTGCGGCAGCGCGGCGTGACCGGCGCGCTCGTCGTGTCGGAGGCCGACGGCCTCGTGGTGGATTCGCAGGTCTCGGTCGGGATGCGCGGCGAGGTGGTCGCGGCGCTGTCGGCGTCGCTCTACCGGCGCGCGCGCCTCGCGGCGCAGGCCGCCGGCTACGGCGAAACCACGGTGCTCCAGCTCGAGGCGCAGCAGGGGCGCATTTGCGCCGTGGGGAAGAACGATCTCGTGCTGGTGGCGGTCACGGAACTGGGGTCGAACATCGGGCTCGTGCGGATGGAGATGCTCAAGGGCTTGCAGGGCGGGGCGCTGGGATGACCGGCGTCGCCGTCACCGAGGCGTGGGCCGAGGCGCCCCTCCGGCAGTTCGTGGAGGAGGCGCGCGTCGAGCTCGCCCTGCTGCTCCATGCGAGCGGGCAGGTCCTCGGGCAGCACGGCTTCGTGAAGCGGATGGACGTGATGACGGCCTGCGCGCTCGCGGCGGGCATCAACGCGACGGCGGCCGAGCTGGGGCGCATGCTCGACGGCAAGCCGTTCGGCGCGCTGCACTACGCGGGGCAGGCCAAGCAGCTCTTCCTCGGGCCGGTGGAAACGAAGCGCGGGACCTTCCTGCTCTTCTGCGTCTTCGACTCCGGATCGTCGCTCGGGATCGTGCAGCTCTACTTCGGCGAGTTCCGCCACGCGCTCGCGGCGGCCGCGCCGGCCAACGACGGGCCCTCGACCCCGCTCAACGAGCATTTCGAGGGGGAACTCAACCGCAACCTCGCGGCCCTCTTCGGCCGACCCTGACGGAGCCCGACGTGTCCATCGTCAACTACGCGACGCGCGAGATCACCTGCAAGATCGTCTACTACGGGGCCGGCCGCTCCGGGAAGACGACCAACCTGCAGTACATCTACGCGCAGGTGCCGCCGGAGCGGAAGGGCAACATGGTCTCGCTCGCCACGCAGACCGACCGCACGCTCTTCTTCGACTTCCTGCCGCTCGACCTGGGCACGATCTCGGGGTTCACGACGCGGTTCCAGCTCTACACGGTGCCGGGCCAGGTCTACTACCAGGCGACGCGCAAGCTCGTGCTGCAGGGCGCCGACGGCGTGGTGTTCGTCGCCGACAGCCAGGCGCGGCAGCTCGAGGAGAACATCGAGAGCCTCCAGGACCTGCACGTGAACCTCGCCGAGCACGGCATGGACGCGCGGCAGGTGCCGCTCGTGCTGCAGTACAACAAGCGCGACCTGCCCCCCGAACTGCTCACGCCGGTCGGCGACCTGCAGGACACCCTCAACTTCCGCGGCGTCCCCGACTTCCAGGCCGACGCGCTGCACGGCCCCGGGGTGTTCGAGACGCTGCGCGGCATCTCCGAACTCGTGCTCAAGAAGCTCTCCGCCACGCAGGGGGCGCGCGCATGAGCGGGTCCCGCTACCGGTTCGACACCTACATCGTCGGGGCGGCCAACCGCCTCGCGGTGACCGCGGCGCGCGCCGTCGCGGAGGGACCGGGCACGGTGTACAACCCGCTGTTCATCTACGGACCGAGCGGCCTCGGCAAGACGCACCTGCTCGCCGCCATCGGCACGCAGGCGCGGCAGATCAGTCCGGAGTTCGAGGTCGAGTACGTCTCGTTCGACGACTTCGTCGAGCAGTTCCACGCGGCGGTGTCGGCGGGCGAGATGGAGACCTTCCGCCGCCGCTGGGTCTCGGTGGACGTGCTGCTGATCGACGACGTGCAGTTCCTCACCGGGCGGCGCGAGTTGCAGAGCGAGCTCCTGCGCCTCTTCAACACGCTGCAGGGCACGGGCAAGCAGATCGTGCTCACGAGCGACCGCCCGCCGCAGGAGATCGCCGACGTGGACGAGCGGCTGATCTCGCGGCTCGCCGGCGGGCTCATCGTGGACATCGGGAGCCCCGACTACGAGACGCGCCTCGCCATCCTGCGCGCCTTCTGCACCGAGCGCGGCGTCCACGTCGGCGGCGACGTGCTCGAGACGCTCGCGCGCCTCGAGCTGCCCAACGTGCGCGAGCTGCACGGCGCGCTCAATCGCGTCATCGCCGAGCAGCAGCTCGAGGGCAAGACCGTCGCCTCGCGCGACGTGTGGGAGCTCGTGGGCGGGAAGGGCGCCCCGCCGCCCGAGCGCCCGTCGGGCGGCGCCGAGGCGAGCGAGTACGCGTCGTTCCTCTCCGACATCGCGAATGCGGTCGCGGCGAGCGTGGACCCGTGGAAGACGCGCCTGGCCGAGGCGATCGCCTACTGGCGCGGCGAGGGGTTCCGCACCGGCGTGCTCGAGCGCGCGATGCAGCTCCCCGCCGCGCCCGACGTGCAGGGGCTGCTCGACACGTTCGCCGCCGCGGTGGACCACCTGCGACAGCTCGAGCGCCAGGCCGGTGCCGCCGACCCGCTGCTCGCGGGCAACGAGGTGTTCCGCGATCCCGAGCGCGTGGAGGATGCCGAGGGCCTGCTCGACCGTGCGCTGGCCGGCGACACGCCGCCGCCCGCGCCCGATCCCGCGCTCGTGCGCGCCGCGTTCGCGGTCGCCGGGTCCAACCAGCTCGCCGTGCGCGCCGCCGACGCGGTCGTGGCCGAGCCCGGGGCGCGCTACTCCCCGCTCGTGATCCACGGACCGACCGGCACCGGCAAGACGCACCTGCTGCACGCGATCGGGAACGCGCTGCTCGGGAGCGGCGCGCGCCGCGTCGCGTGCGTGAACGCGGCCACCTTCGCCGAGGAACTCATCGCCGCGCTGCAGGAGGGGACCGTCGCGCGCTGGCGCGCCCGCTACCGCGCCGTGGACGCGCTCCTGCTCGACGACGTGCACGCGCTCGCGGGCAAGGAGCGCACGCAGGAGGAGTTCTTCCACCTCTTCAACGAGCTCCACGGGCAGGGGCGACAGATCGTGCTCGCGAGCGTGATCCCGCCCAAGGACCTGGGCGGCCTCGAGGAGCGGCTGCGCTCGCGCTTCGAGGGCGGGCTCGTCGTCGGGATCCAGCCGCCGGAGCGCGCGCTTCGGGAGGCGCTCTTCCAGCGGTGGTTTGCCGCGCACGACCTCGCCGCGGATGCCGAGCTGCTGCGCTACCTGGGCGAGCGGCCCGCGGCGTCGGCGCGCGAGGTCACCGGCACGGCCAAGCGGCTGCGCGACGCGGCGGCGCAGGCGGGGATTCCACTGTCGGTCGGCTTCGCCATGGAGAC
>JACQES010000069.1:0-1253 GCA_016200495.1 Gemmatimonadota bacterium | reverse complement strand
GAGCCGCCGCGCCGCACGTCGATGGCGGTGCCGCGCCCGTCGGGGGGGATCGACGCCTTTCTCCTCAACGAGGAGAAGGTCATCTGGGACTGGCCCGACGTGACCGGCCGGCTCATCGAGGAGCTCCGCTAGGTGGCCATCAAGGGCTCCCTCCGCGAGGCGTCGCTGCCCGACGTCCTCCAGCTGCTCACGCTGGGGAAGAAGACGGGCTGCCTGTCGGTCACCCACCGGTCGAACTTCGGCTACATCTACTTCGACAAGGGACGCATCTCGTACGCGTCCATCGTCAACCGCCGCGACCGGCTCGGCGACCTGCTCGTGAAGGGCGGCGCGATCGCGCAGGCGCAGCTCGACCAGGCGGTGGACCGGCAGTCGCGCGAGCGCGACAAGCGGCTGGGCGAGATCCTCGTCGACATGGGGCTCCTCTCGCGCGAGCAGCTCCACGCGCACATCCGCACCCAGATCGAGGAGGCGGTCTACTTCCTGTTCACGTGGACGCAGGGAACCTTCTCGTTCGAGCCGGACGTGCTGCCCGAGCAGCAGGACTTCCTCGTCTCGATCAATCCCGAGTCGCTGCTGCTCGAGGGGGCGCGGCGCGTCGACGAGTGGTCCCTCATCGAGAAGAAGATCCAGAGCTTCGACCTCGTCTTCGACGTCGATCGCGCCAAGCTGCGCGAGAGCTCTGTCAAGGTCACCGACGAGCAGCACGCGCTCGTGCAGATGATCGACGGGCGCCGCGACGTCGCCGCGCTGATCGAGGACTCCGGACTCGTCGAGTTCGAGGTCGGCAAGGCGCTCTACGGCCTCATCACCGCCGGCTTCCTCCATCGCGTCGGCAAGAGCCGCGCGACCACCGACGCCGTGTCGGAGGCGCGCGTCGAGGAGCACCGCAACCTCGGCGTCGCCTTCTACAAGACCGGCATGCTCGACGAGGCGCTGCGCGAGTTCCGCCGCGTGCTCGACCTGCGCGAGGGCGATCCCGGCGCGCGCTTCTTCGTCGCGCTCTGCCATGCGCGACGCGGCGAGTGGGAGCACGCGGTCAGCATCCTGCAGGAACTCGCCGCCGGCCCGGGCACCAAGGTCGCCGTCTTCCACAACCTCGCCTGCGCCCTCGAGCGCCTCGGCCGCACGATGGAGGCGCGGCTCGCCCTCGACGAGGCGATCCGGCGCGGCGGGGCGCAGGACCCGGTCGTGCAGACCACCGCGGGGGTGATCGCGCTGCGCGAGGGGGACGCCGCCGGCGCCGACGCGAC
>JACQES010000071.1 GCA_016200495.1 Gemmatimonadota bacterium | reverse complement strand
TTGAGCGCGGTGCGCGCGCGGGCGCCGCGCGGAGGATGGTGCGACTGGGAGTCGTCGCGTGCGCGCTCGCGGGGCCGGCGGGCGCGGCCGCGCAGGGCGGCGCATCCGCGGCCCCCGTCGTGCCCGCGCGACCCGCGACCCTCGCCCTCTCCTTCGAGGAAATGCGCTTCGCCACCGGCGAGCCGCTCGACCTCCTCGGCACGCGCTACCAGGTCGCCGTCGGCGACGACGGCTGGATGGTGGGCCCCGGGCTCCTTTCGGCCATGGGCGGCCGCCGCGCCGGGCTCTTCGTGATCGGCGCGGAGGCCGGCTTCGCGCGCGCGGTCGCGCGGGCGCTCACCCTCGAGGCCGGGGTGTTCGTGGGCGGCGGCGGGGGCGGCAGCGCGCGCGTCCAGGGTGGTCTCTTCGTGCGTCCGCACGTCGGCCTGCGCGTGAGCGCGGGGAGCGTCGCAATCGACCTCGGGGTCTCACACCTGCAGGTGGCGCGCGACGCCGCGTCGAGCACGCAGCTGACCGCGGGCCTCGCGGTGCCGCTCGCGTTTCGAACGGTCGCCGCGCGCGACCTCGAACTGCCGCACGTGGCCGAGGCGCCGACCGGCATGGGCTTCGACGTCGTCGAGCCGCTCGTGCTGGTCTATCGCCCGCTCGGCGACAACCGCGGCGTCTCGGGGGTGCCGCTGCCCGACCGGTTCGGCCTCGTGGGCATTCGCGCCGAGCACGCGTTCACCCCCGCGCTCGGCGTGGGCGTCGAGGGCGCGGGCGCGGCCACGGGCGGCATCGCGGGCTATGCCGAGTTCGGCGCGCACGGGTGGTGGCGCGTGAGCGTGCTCGACGATCGCGGCGCCGTGGGGGTGCGCGCGGGCGTCGCCCTCGCGGGCGGCGGCGACGTACGCACGGGGCTTGTCGCCAAGGGGGCGCTGACCACGTCGCTCGCCCTCACCGACGCGCTCGCGCTGCGCGTCGAAGAGGGCTACCTCACGGCGGTCGGCGCCCCGTTCGAGGCCATCAGCGCCTCGTTCGGCATCGCCTGGACGCTCGACGCGCCGGTGCGCGACGCCTCGCCGCGCGCGCCCGTGCGCACCGACTGGCTGCTGGGGCTGCAGCAGTACGCGGCGGCCCGCGTCGGAGGCGCCGCCAGCCCGCTCACGGTCGTCGCCTTGCACGTCAACCGGTTCGTCAGTGATGCGGTCTACCTGACGGGTCAGGCCCACGGCGCGCTCGCCGGCAGCGCCGGCGGCTACTCCGTCGGCCTTGTCGGTGCCGGGGCCGAACGCGCGTTCGGCGCCGGGTGGTCCGCGAACCTTGAGGGAAGCCTCGGCGCGGCAGGTGGTGGCGGCGTCAACACCGGCGGCGGCGCGCTCGCACAGCTGCTGGGGGCCGTGGCCTACGAGGTGACACCGGGCGTCCGCCTGCGCGCGGGGGTGGGCCGCACGCGCAGCATGAGCGGCGCGCTCGACGCGACGACCACCGACGTCGCGCTCGCCTGGACCTTCGGCGTGGCACCCGTGCGGCGCTGGTAGCGACTCGCGCACCGGCGCAGATTGCGCGCATGCCTCGCCACGCCCATCACGTCATGCTCGTCCGCGTCACGCTGTGCGCGCTCGCGCTCCTCGCCACGCCGCTCGCCGCGCCGGCCCAGGCCACCGTCGCCGCACCGCGCGCGGGTGCGCGCGCGGTTGCGGGCCCCCGCGACACGGGCGAGGTCGCCCTCCGGGCCGCCGCGTCGCAGCAGAAGCGGAACCTGCCCATCGAGTTCTCGGCCGTCGTCACCAAGCTCCTCAAGGACGACCTCGAGGGCCTCACGCACCAGCGCTTCCTCGTGCGGGCGGCCGGCCTCTCGATCCTCGTCGCCCACAACCTCGACCTGGCCGAGCGCGCGCCGGTCAAGGTGGGCGACACCGTGCGGCTGCGCGGCGAATACGTGTGGAACAACAAGGGCGGGGTGATGCACTGGACGCACCACGACCCGCGCGGGCGGCACGCGGCGGGTTTCATCGAGGTGGGCGGCCAGCGCGTGCAGTAGGGGTCGGCGCTGGCGCGTCGCGGCGCCGGCGGCCGGTCGCGCCGCCCGCCGCGCGCCACGCCCGATCAGCGCGTCACGGTTCCCGCACGTTGAACCGCGCACTGGTGAGCCGGAACCGCCCGTACGCCCACCACTGCCCGCGCTCGAGAAACCGCGCCTCGGCGTCGGCCGCCAGGCGCACGCCGTCGAAGGTCGCCCAGCGCGACACCGGCGTGTCCCACGGCAGCGGCACCATCCGCCCGTGATCCTCGCGCGAGCGGTCGGGACTGGTGAAGTTCACCACGTCGCCCGCCGCGTTGAACGTGAGCGTCGCCTCGACGGTGTGGCCCGCGTTGGTGAAGCGGCCGCGCGCGGTCGTGTCGTCCACCGCCGTCCACGCGATCGGCACCTCGAGCATCGCCGCCGGCGCGAGCAGCACGATGTCGTTGAACAGCGTCACCGTCTCGCTGCGCGTCATCTCCGGCCCCGCGAGGTCCACCATCGGCACGAGCCCTGCGACGCGCACCTGGAAGGTGGCCGCGTCGCCGACGTACCGGTGGTACACGTCGAACGGCACGCCGCTGCGCGACGCCTGCATGAAGAACAACCGCGCCGGCGGATGGAAGAACTCGACCTGGCGCGCGGTGGACGTCATCCAGGGCTCGTCGGGCCCGCCGCGCATGTCGGCATCGAAGGTCAACGCCACGTTCCGCACGCGCGCGCGACCCACGACGCCCGCGCGCGCGAGGTAGCGCGCGACCGGCGCCGGCAGCGACGCGAGGTCGGCCTCGGTCACCACCGGGAGAGGCGCCGCCGTGGCGTCGGCCGCGAGCAGCAGCGCCGCGTCGCGCTCGTAGCGCCGCCGCAGGGATGATGGACGCTGGTCGGCGGTCGCGATCACGATCGGCACCAGCGCGAACAGGTTCACGACCGTGCCCCACTTGGCGTCGCTCCACGTTCCGATGATCAGCGCCTGCGAGAGCAGCACGCCGGCCAGCGCGATGGCCCACCACCAGCGCGGCATCGCGAGCACCGACACGGCGCTCGTCATCAACAGGACCGCCGCCGCGAGCCAGAGCACCCCCATGCCCCGGCCGATCGGTTGCGCGAGCGAGGCCACCGGCGCGAGACCGAGCCCCTTGGTCGCGCCCATCAGATGGATGGCGCCGTGCAACAGCAGAACGAGCGAGAACAGGATGCGCATGGCGAACGCTACCGGCCGGTGTCGCTCCCGGTCCTCCCCCCTACGTGCTAGAAGGGCTCCGGGCCGCAGGACTACATTGGGCCGTGCCGCGCACTGTCGCAGTGAGGGGGCGCCCGACCCGGCGTCCGTCGTTCGCCGTCATCGCCTGCGCGCTCGTGCTCGCGGCCTGTCGGGGCGCGCCGCGGCCCGCGCCATGGCCCGAGCGCACGTCGCTCCCCGACTCGCTCGGCGCCATCCTCGCGCGGGCGCGCGCCGACTCCGTCTTTCCCGGCGGCATCGCCGTCATCGGCACGCGCGACGCGGTGCTCGCAACCGTGCCGGTGGGCACGCTCGACTGGGCGCCCTCGGCCGCCGTCAGCGACTCGACCCTCTGGGACCTCGCGTCGCTCACCAAGCTCGTCGCCCTCACCTCGACGATGGCGACGCTGGTGCAGGAGGGGCGCCTCGACCTGGACGCCCCCGTGCGCCGGTTCGTCCCCGAGTGGCAGGTGCCGCTCACCGAGGCCGTCACCGTGCGCGATCTCCTGCTCCATCGCGCCGGGCTTCCCGCCTTCAAGCTCTTCTACAAGCAGGCGAACGGGCGCGACGCCATCCGCGCGCTCGTGCTCGCCACGCCGCTCGACACCATGCCGCGCGCGCGCATGGTCTACTCCGACCTGGGCGCGATCATCCTCGGCATCGTGGTCGAGCGCATCACGGGGCAGCCGTTCGACCTCGCCGTGCGCGAGCGCGTCTTCGGGCCGCTCGGCATGGACGGGGCGCAGTACAATCCGCCGGCCGCGCTCCAGCCGCGCATCGCCCCCACCGAGCGCGACCCGTGGCGCGGCCGCCTCGTGCACGGCGAGGTGCACGACGAGAACGCCTTCGCGATGGGCGGCATCTCCTCGCACGCGGGGGTGTTCGCCTCCGCCCGCGACCTCGTGCGCTTCGCGCAGGGTTGGCTGGGGGCGCAACCGGCCGCCGGCCCCTGGCTCGCCGACTCGACGCGCCGCCTCTTCACCACCGTCGCCGATTCGGCCTTCAGCTCGCGCGCGCTCGGCTGGGACACGCCCACGGGCACCAACAGCGCCGGGACGCGGCTCACCACGCCCGCGTTCGGTCACACGGGATTCACCGGCACGTCGCTCTGGATCGACCCGTCGCGCGACCTGTTCGTGCTCCTGCTGACCAATCGCGTCAACCCGACGCGCGAGCGCGCGGGGATCGCGGCGGTGCGCATCGCCGTCGCGGACGCGGCGGTGGCGTGGCGCGACCGGATGCGGGCCCGCGCGGCGGAGTCGGCCCGCTAGGAGACCCGCAGGCGAGGCGCGATCGGCGGCGCCAGCACGAGGGGGCGGCGCGCCGCGCGCCG
>JACQES010000040.1 GCA_016200495.1 Gemmatimonadota bacterium | reverse complement strand
GGGCGCGCGCGCCAACGCCACCGGGCGGCCGATCGAGATCCCGGTCAACACGGCGCGCATCGAGATCGATGGCGCGGGCGAGGTGAAGGCCGATGGCCGCACCGTCGGCCGCATCGCCGTCGTCCGTCCCGCCGATGGCGCGACGCTCGAACACGCGGGCGACACGCTCTTCACCGCCAGCGCCACCACCGACATCGCCGCGGCCGACCGCCAGGTCCGCCAGGGCACGCGCGAAGCCAGCAACGTGCACCCCCTCGAGGCGATGGTGGACATGATCACCATCCAGCGCGCCACGGGTGGCGTGCAGAAAGCCCTCTCCACGCTCGACGCTGCCCGCGGCATCGCCGTGAGCGAGCTCGGCAAGTCCGCTTCCTGAGGAGCGTCACACCATGGATCCGGCCCTCCGCGCCGCCGCTACCGGCATGATGGCGCAGCAGACCCGCACCGAGGTCATCGCCAACAACCTCGCGAACGTCAACACGACCGCCTTCAAGCGCAGCCGCGCCCACTTCGTCGACCTGCTCTACCAGACGATGCAGGGGCAGAGCACGGTGGCTGGCAGCGAGAACACCACGCTCCCCGCCGTGCAGGTCGGCCGCGGCACCCGGCTCGCCGGCGTGCAGCGCGTGCAGACGCAGGGCGCGCTCGAGCAGACCGACCGCCCGCTCGACGTCGCCATCGAGGGCGAGGGCTACTTCAAGGTGCAGACCGCGAGCGGCCAGCTGGCCTACACGCGTGACGGCACCTTCCAGCTCTCCGAGTCGGGCACGCTCGTCACGCAGGAAGGGCTCACGGTCGCGCCCGGCATCAAGGTGCCGCGCGACGTGCAGGCCGTCATGATCTCGCAGTCGGGGATCGTGAGCGTGCAGCAGGCCAAGAGCCCGGCGCCGGTCGAGATCGGCCGCATCGAGATCGCGCGCTTCGCGAACCCGGGCGGCCTCCTCGCCAACGGCTCCAACCTCTATTCCGCCACTCCCGCGTCGGGCGAGCCGGTCACCGGCTTCCCCGGCGACGACGGCATGGGCACGCTCGTCCAGGGCCAGCTCGAGTCGTCGAACGTCGAGATCGTGCAGGAGATGGTGGACATGATCGCCGCGCAGCGCGCCTACGAGATCAACTCCAAGGCGATCAAGAACTCCGACGAGATGTCGCAGATCGCGACCGGCCTCATCCGATGACCCTCTCCACGATCGTGCGGCGCGTGCTCAAGGGGCTGCTCCTCGGCGCCTCCGCGTCGCTCCGCCTCTGGGCGCAGGCCCCCGCCACGCGCGCGCCGCTCCGCGACGCGTCCGTCACGCCGGCCACCGCGGCGTTCGCCCCTGGCCCCGTTGCCGCGCGCGACCTCCCGCGCGGCACCGTGCTCGTCGCCACCGACCTCCGCGCCGATTCGGTCGCGCAGGCCGAGCGCATGGCCGGTTGGGAAGTGCGCCGCGTCATTCACGCCGGCGAGCCCGTCAAGGCGCCCGCCGTCGAGCCGCCGGCGCTCGTCACCGCGAACAGCACCGTCACCCTCGAGGCCACCGTCGGCGGCATCCGCGTCACGCGGACCGCCCTCGCGCTGGGCCGCGGCGCCCTGGGCGACCGCATCAGCGTGCGCCTCGACCACCAGCGCATCGTCACCGCGACCGTTTCCGGTCCCGGCACGGTGCGCTTCCTCCAGGGGAACGACCGATGATCCGCCGCCTGTGGCCCTTCGCCTTCGTGGTCGCCGCCGCGCGCCCCGCCATGGCGCAGCAGCCGACCGAACCCGCGCGCGGGCGCCCGGAGACCAAGCCGGTCGCCGACTCGCTCGCGCTCCAGCCCGTGCAGCGCATGAGCTGGACCTCCGACCGGATGCGCTTCGGCATCGGCGACATCGTCACGATCATGATCGACGAGTCCACCGTCGCGTCGGCGAACCTCACCGACAACAACTCCGAGCAGCGCAGCAAGAGCATGGGGCTCAACATCACCCCGCCCGCGTCGCCCGGCGCGCCGAGCACGGCCATGGACCTCTCGATGGCCTTCGACAACAACGGCGACTCGCGCAAGTCCGGCGAGGCGGTGCGCAAGAACGCCTTCCGAACCCTCGTCGCCGCGCGCGTCGTCGCCGTGTCGCCCACCGGCATGCTGCAGCTCAAGGGCAAGAAGACGGTCAACATCGACAAGAACCAGCAGGACGTGATCATCTCCGGCTGGGTCCGCCCGCAGGACATCAACCCCGGGAGCAACACGGTCGTCTCCTCGCGCCTCGCCGACGCCGACGTGCAGTACGCACAGAAGGGCGACCTCGGCAAGCCGCGCTCGGGCCTCCTTTCCCGCATGCTCGGGGCGATCTGGCCGTGACCAAGCGCGACGCGATGGGCACCCTGCTGGGTGCGGCCGTGCTGGCGAGCCTCGCCGCGCTCCTCGTGGCGAGCCCCGCGAAGGCGCAGGAGGCGCGCATCCGCGACCTGGTCCTCACCGACGTCGCGACCCCGGTGCGGCTCATGGGGTACGGGCTCGTCACCGGCCTCTCCGGCACGGGCGATCGCGTCACCGGACTCACCGGCTCGCGCCAGACGGTGCAGTCGGTGGTGAACCTGCTCCGCCGCTTCGACATCGAGGTGCCGGCCGAGATGCTCCGCACGCGCAACGTCGCGGCGGTGCTCGTCACGGCCGAGGTCTCGCCCTACCTGCGGCCCGGCGGCCGCTTCGAGGTGCGCGTGAGCTCGATCGGCGACGCGCAGTCGCTCCACGGCGGCGTGCTCTGGATGACGCCGCTCGTCGCCGAAGCGGGCGGCCGGCCGCTCGCGGGCGCGCAGGGCGCGCTCGTCACGGCGGCCGACCGCATGTCGCGCATCTCGAGCAACGGCCCGACCACGGCGCGCCTCCCCGACGGCGGCGTGCTGGAACTCGACCTGCCGCGCCCGCCCGGCACCGCGCAGACCAGGCTGCTGCTGCGCGAGCCCGACATCCTGGTCGCGACGCGCATCGCGGCCGTGGTCGACTCGCTCGCGGGTGGCCCCGGCAACGCCGAGGTCGAGGACCCGGGCAGCGTGCGCCTCATCCTCAAGGACACCGCCAACTCGCTGGCCGCGACCGTCGCCAAGGTGCGCGAGTTCCGGATCAAGCTGCCGCGCAGCAACAAGGTCATCATCGACGGGCGCGACGGCAGCGTCGTCGCCGGTGGCGAGCTCGAGGTGGGCCCCGCGGTCGTGAGCCACGCCGGCATCACGCTCTCGATCGGCGCGCCAGCCGACACCCCGGCGACGCGCGGCGACGTGCGCCTCCCGACG
>JACQES010000058.1 GCA_016200495.1 Gemmatimonadota bacterium | reverse complement strand
GAGAGGAGCGGCGCCAGCAGCCACTGCCGTAGCAGCCGGGCCCCCATCGGCGTCGTCGTGCGGTCCAGCACCTCGAGCAGCGTTCCTTGCGTGCCCCCGCCCTGCAGCGACTGCACCAGCTCGAGGTTGCGCCGGGTCATCTCGTCGAGCGGCATCGTCGCGCCCGTCCGCTCGAGCACCGGGCGCATCAGGTGCGGCAGGCCGCCCGGCTGCAGCGCGCGCAGGTACCGGAGCAGCGCGCCCGCCGCGCCCACCGCCGCGTCCTCCGCGCGCTCGAGCCCGAACCCCTCGAGTCCCTTCACCTGGAACTGCCGCGCGAGGTCGTCCGCCGCGAGCGCAGGGTCGAACTCCCACCCGTCCCGCTCGGTCACCAGCGCCTCGCTGGCCAGCGACGGAAGCGCCACCGGCGGCCACGTGCCGCCCCGCGCCACGAGCAGTTCGCGCGGCGCGAACCGCCCGATCGTCACGTCGAGGCGCTCGGGCGGAACGAGCGCGAGCCGGAACTCCCCCGTCGAGAGGTCCGCCGCCGCCACGCCGAACTGCGCGGCGCCGCTCGGCGCGTGCACGGCGCAGAGCCAGTTGTTGCGCCCGCCGTCGAGCAGGTCGTCGCTCATCGCGGCGCCCGGCGTGATCGTCTCGATCACCGCCCGCTTCACGATCCCCTTCGCGAGCCTGGGGTCCTCCACCTGCTCGCAGATCGCCACGCGGAAGCCGGCCTGCACCAGCCGGCGCAGGTACTCCGTCACCGCCTTCACCGGCACGCCCGCCAGCGGGACCTCGGCCGCGCCGCCGTTGTTGCGGGACGTGAGCGTGAGCCCGAGCACGCGCGATGCCACCTGCGCGTCCTCGTAGAACATCTCGTAGAAGTCGCCCATCCGGAACAGCAGGATCGCGTCCTGGTGCTGCCCCTTGATCTCGCGGTACTGCTGCATCAGGGGCGTCGTCGTGTCCGCGACGCCGCTCACGGGCCCTCGGCGCGGACCACCCGCGCGCCCTTGAGTCCCTTCTTCTTCGCGCGCACCAGGTCCTTCGTCGCCTCGGCCTCGGTCGCGTAGCGTCCGATCCGCACGCGGAAGGGAGCGGCCGTCCCGTCCACGCGCGCCTGGTATCCGCGATTCGCGAGCGTCCGCATCGCCTTGAGTGCCTCGGCCTTGGTCTTGTGCGCGCTCACCTGGAGCGACCAGCCACCGGCCGGCGCGCGCGTGGCATCGGGCGCGACGCGCGTGGTCGGCGCGGCACCGCCGGGACTGCTCGCCGCTGGAGGCGGCGCTGCGCCGGCACTCGCGGGCGCCGGAGCGGGCACGGCCCCCGCGCCACCTGGTGGCGCGCCACCAGCCGGCGGCGACGTTGCCGTCGCCGTGTCGCGGCACCGTTGCGCGTAGAACTCCACCTGGTTGCGGAGCTCGATCGCGTCCGGGGCCGACCGGCGCGTCGCCTCGTGCAACGCGTCACACGCCGGGCCGACGTCTCCCTGCTCGAGCAACACGCGTCCCTTCCAGAACAACCCCACCGGGGCGAGCGGCGTCTCCGCCTGTTCCACCACCAGGCGCGAGAATGCCTTGAGCGCGGCCGTCCGTTCGCCTCGCGCGTACGCGGCGCCGCGCGCCAGAAGAGCGCCTCCGCGAGGCGGGCCGGCTGGCCCTGCGCCTGCGCCACGACCGTGTCCACCAGCGCACGCCCCGCCGCCCCCTGGCCCTCGCTCACCAGGCGCTGCGCACGACGCAGCGTGGTGTCGGTCGGTATCGTCGCCTGCGCGTCCGCGCGCACGAGTGCCGTCAGGACGAGCGCCGCCGACGCGAGCGCGTGTGCGACCGCCCGCACGACGCGCCTCACGCGGCGCTCCGGCGCGCCGACGTGGCGCCGATCGCGAGGATCGCCGACGACACGATCTGCTCGACGCTCGACACCTTCGTGTCCTTGAGCGCACCATCGGCCGCGAGCAGGGCCGCGATCGCGTGGTCGAGCTCCGCCGCGGACCACTGCATCGTCATGCCGCCCCACGCACTCACTGCCTCGTTCCATGGCCGCCCCGTGTACGCGCCGCTGCCCTTGAGCAGGTCCCAGTAGGCGCGCTCCAGCTGGTGCGCCGGCAACCCGGCGTCGCGCTTCGCGCGTCCCCAGGCCAGCGCCAGCATCTGCGTCGCGAGCGCCATGACCACTTGTACCCCGGTGAGCTTCGGTTGGGCCAGCACGTGGTCCACCAGCCCCAGCGCGCGCGCCGTGTCCTTGCGTCCCACCGCGTCGAGCAGGTCGCCCAGCGTTTCGCCGCGCCGGATCCCCACGATCTCGCTCACCGCGTCCTCGTCGATCGGCGCCCCGTTCGTGAACGACGCGAGCTTGTCGAGCTCCATCGCGAGCGATCCCGCATCGTTGCCGACGGCGGCGAGCAGCAGCGTCGTCGCCTCGGGGGTGATCTCGACGCCGAGCCCTTTCGCGTGTCGCGCGATCCACGCGCCGATCTTCTCGCCGTCGAGCAGGTCGAACGCGATCGCCTCCGCTCCCGGCGCGAGCGTCTTGTCCGCCTTCGCGCCCGCGGGCGCGACGAGCACGAGCAGGACGTCGGGCTCGGGCGCCCCGAGCCACCGGTCGAGCGCGTCGCGTGCGCCCTTCTTCAGCGCCTCTGGATCCTTGATCACCACGACGCGGCGCGGCGCCATCATCGGCGGCGTCGACAACAGCGAACCGAGCGTTTCGGCGTCGAGTTCGCCGCCGCGGCGCACGTCGAGGTTGAAGTCGCGCGTGGCCGCGTCGACCGCCGACGCGAGCAGTCGCTTGAGCGCCTCGTCCTTCCGGAAGTCGTCGGCGCCCTGGAACAGGTACGCGCTCGGAAACCGCCCCTGGGCGATCGCCTCGGCGAGTTTCTTCTGGGACTTGTCGGCGGTCGAGCTCATCGCGCGGAAATATAGCCCGCGCCCCGCGCTCGCCCGGGCGCTCCTATCGCGTCGCGATCGGTGTGTAGCTGACCGCCACGAGCGAGGCGCCCGCCGCCGCATCATGCAGGCCACCCGGGAGCGGCGTCCACGTCGGCTCGTTGCCGGCCCGCACGCTCACCACGCGCACGCCGCCGCCGTTGCGCAGCGGCGCCGATCGCACAACGGGCTGCGGCATCCGCATCGCCGGAATCACCGGTGGCAGCGCCATCGTCGCGACCTCGCGCGGGCGTTCCCCCGCGGCCGGTCGGTGCTCCGCGACCCACGCCATCGCCAGCAGGCTCGCGGCCAGCGCGCCAAGCGTGCGCAGCGTCGGCGCGCGATGCCGCTCGGCCACGCGCGGTCGCGCGGCGCGCTCGGCGCGAAGGCGCGATTCGAGCGTCGCGGCGAACGCCGGCGACACGTGGACATCACGCACGTTGCGCGCGACGAGCAGGGCCCGGCGAATGCTCGTGTCGTGTGCCCCGCAGGCCGCGCATTCGACCGCGTGTCGCTCCATGGCGAGCCACGCCGCCTGACCGAGTTCGAGGTCCAGCCACGCGCGATGATCGGCGCGGAACCGGCTGCAGGAGAGGGCGTGCGGGCTCGTCATGGTTGGACAAACGTACCCGACCGGATGGGCGCTGTTCCGGCCGTTTCCCCAACCGCGCCGCCCGAGCGCTTCGATTCAGCTGCTGGTCGTGCTCGGCAGATGTCCGATCTCGGCCCTTCCGCAAATTCCGGTGGCGCCCGTGGCGGTACGCCCGGAAGAGCATCTCGCGGTTCTGACAAACATCATGTGTTTACAAACCTTCAATCACGAACTGTGGTCTGATCTTGTTTCTACACATGCTTTTATACGTTCGACATCACCCGGATTCACTCATATCGAATGGACGGTGAAAGAACCTCGTCTCTCGCGAGATTCCCGTCCAGGCTTTCCCTCAAGAGGAGATCGGACGCGGACCCTCAGGGTCTCGCGCCCGATTCATTTCGCTACTCGCGCCCTTCTGTGATCCCCTCTCCCGCACGCACCCCTCGGCGCGGACGGGCGAGGTGCGCTAGGGGCGGCGGCGCACCATCGCGCCGAGTCGCGCCAGGCGCCTACGTGAGCGACGGCCCGATCAACTGTGCGAAGCTGGTCCGCGCCCGGTTGAGTCGGGACTTGACCGTGCCGAGGTTGCACGAAGTGATCTCGGCGATCTCCTCGTAGCTCTTGCCCTCGAGTTCGCGCAGCACGAACACCTCGCGGTGATGCGGCGGCAACTCGGCCACGAACTTGTCGATCAACTCGCGCAGGTGCCGCTTGCGGAACTGGTCGTCGGGCCGCGCATCCGGGTCCTCGAACTCGAGCGGCCGCTCCTCGTCGTCCCAGCCCTGCGTCAGCGTCTGGAAGAGCACCAGCGGATTGCGCGAGCGGTTCCGCAGCTCGTTCTTCGCCAGGTTCGACGCGATGGTGTAGATCCAGGTCGAGAACTTCTTCGTCTGGTCGAAGCGCGCGAGGTGGCGGTACACGCGGATGAAGACCTCCTGCACGAGGTCCTCCGCACGCTCACGATCGCCGATCGTCCGGTAGATGAAGTTGAGCAGCCGCGTCTGGTAGCGCGTCACGATCTCCCGGAACGCGCGCTCATCGCCGGCGAGGAAGTTCCGCACCAGCTCGGCGTCGTCCACTGCTCCGACGTCCGCTCGCTGGGGCGCGAGTGGCGTCGAGGTCAGTTTGAGGGCGGCGTCTCGCATCGAGAGCTCCTGGCGTAGGGAAGGGTCCGGCCCACGGGTTCGTGGTTCGACAGCCGCCTGAAGCGAGCGGATGCCTGTCCCTTACCAAGGCATGGAGCGTGCCCAATCGCGGCGGCCGGGGCATGGAGCGCTAACTCGTTATGCCGCAACAGCTAATACGATATGTCAGCGCATCGGTCGGCACCGCAATGACTGCGGTCGTCCTCTGGAGAGGTCGCTATTTCCAGAATCAGGACAGTGCTCGTCCCGCTCCGGCCCGCACCGTCATCCACCCGTCCGGGCCAGGAGCGCGCTATCGACCCGCCCGGAATCCCGCCGCATAGAGGATCGCGAGCGCCGTCTTGGCGTCCTGGATCGCGCCCCGCTCGATCATCTCGAGTGCGCGCGACAGCGGGACCCGCTCGAGTTCGATGAACTCATCCGCTTCCCGGTGCGCCTCCCCCATCGTGAGCTCCGCAGCCAGGAAGAGGTGGATCTTCTCGTCGGTGAACCCGGGTGTCGTGTACATCGTGAACAGGTGCTCCATGCGGCCGGCCCGGCAGCCGGTCTCCTCGAGCAGTTCCCGGTGCGCGCACGCCAGCGGCGCCTCGCCCGCGTCCAGCCGCCCCGCCGGCACCTCGTACAGCACGTCGAGGGCCGCGTAGCGGTACTGCCGCAGCAACAGGATCTGCGGGTCCTCCCCCGCCGGGTCGCTCAGGAACGGCACGATCGCACTCGCGCCCGGATGACGCACCATCTCGAGCTCCCCGGTGCTCCCGTCGGGGAAGCGCACGGTGTCCACGTCGAGCGAGATCACCCGCCCCGTGTACGCGCGCCGCGTGGCCACCCTGCCCGTCTCGCCAGCCGCCATGGTCAACTATTTGTGTAGGAGTGCTACTTATCGAGGGGAGCGCCCGTCGCGTCCCATCGCCGCACCGTCCCCGCGCCGAGCGCCGCCAGCGGCGCCGCCACCTGCGCCACGTCGCCCACCACCACGATCCGCGCCGCCTCCGGCCGCAGCACCGCCTGCGCGCCGGCCAGCACGTCCGCCGGCGTCATCGCCCGGATCAGCGCACGGTAGCTGTCGTAGTAGTCGTCGGGCAGCCCGAACGTCACCAGCTTGGCCAGCGCACCCGCCACCGCCGACGTCGTCTCGTACCGGATCGGGAAGACGCCGTCGAGGTACGCCGTCGCCAGCGTCAGTTCGTCGTCCGACACCTCCGCTTCCGTCATGCGCGCGATCTCCGCCAGGATTTCCGACACCGCCGGCGCGGTCACGTCCGACTGCACCGCCGTCGCGACCTCGAACGTCCCGGCGTGCCGCCGCGCGTCCACCGACGAGAACGCCCCGTAGGTGTACGCGTGCCGCTCCCGCAGGTTCAGGTTGATCCGCGACGAGAAGAGCCCTCCGAGGATCGCGTTCATGACATGCGCACGCAGCCACGCCGGGTGGCCGCGCGCGATCGCCGGATGGCCCACGCGGATCTCGCTCTGCGGTGCATCGGCCTTGTCCACGAGTTCGATCGTCCGCCCGCCGTCGGCCTCCGCGTCCGGGGCGCCGTGTGGCGCCGTCACACGCGCCGTGCCTTGCCAGTCGCCCAGCGCGCGGCCGAGGATCGCGAGCACGGCCTCTGGCTCCACGTCCCCGGCCACGATCATCGTCGTGGTGCCCGGCGTGTAGCGCGCCGCGTGGAACGCGGCCACCTCCGCGCGGCCCAGCGCCGACACCGATGCGGTGCTCCCCCCCGGCGGCAGGCCATAGCGGGCCTCCTGGGCGTACACGAACCGCGCGAACATGTCGTCGGCGAGCCCACGGGGCTCCGCCTGCTGCTCGAGCAGCTCCGCAAGGCGCTCGTTGCGCAGGCGCGCCACGTCGCGCTCCGCGAAGCCCGGCGTGCGCAGCACCTCCGCCACCAGGTGCGCGAACGCTTCGAGTCGCGTGGCCAGCCCCGAGACTTCGACGAACGCCGTGTCCCAGTCGCCGCCGACCTCGAGCGTCGTGCCCAGCCGCTCGAATCGGTCGGCGAGGGCCGGCCCGTCCAGCGCCTGCGTCCCCTCGGCCAGCAGCGCGGCCGCGAGTTGTGCCACGCCCTCCTGGCCCCGCGGGTCGTGCGACGCCCCCGCGTCCACGAGGGCGTGGATCGTCACCAGCGGCAAGTCGGGTACGGGCGCCACGAGCACCACGAGCCCGTTCGCCAGCGTGTGCCGCGTGAATCGCGGGAACCGGTAGGGGCGCGGGGTGCCCGCCGCGGGCCGCGTCATGCCGCCACCGCCGCCGCGCCCTTCGGCACGTAGAGCAGGCTCGCGCGATTGTCCGCGCCCAGCCGCGTGCGCGCAAACGCCGTCACGTCCGCCGCGCGCACGCGCCGGTGGCGCGCCAGTTCCTCGTTCAGCCGGCGCGGGTCGCCGAGCAGGGTCGCGAACAGGCTCAGCTTGTCGGCCCGGTCGCCCGCCGACTGCAGCGCGATCACGATGTCCGTCTCGAGCATCGCCAGCGCCCGCTCCACCTCGGCGTCGGTCACGCCCTCGGCGATCAACCGGTCCACCTCCGCCACCGTCGCCGCCTCCAGCCGCTCCGCGCTCACGCCAGGCCGCGCCGTCACGTCGATCACGAACAGGTCGGCGCCCTTGGCCAGGTCCCACGTGCTGACGGACACGGCGCTCGCCACCTCCTGGTCGCGGATCAGCGAGCGCTTGAGGCGGCTGCCTCGCCTGAGACCGAGGACGGCCGCGCAGATCGTCGCCGGGTAGTACGCATCGGAGCCGAACACGGGCGAGCGGCTGGCGAGGAAGAGGCGCGGCACCATCACGTCGTCCT
Organism: Gemmatimonadota bacterium; assembly: GCA_016200495.1. Lineage (GTDB taxonomy): Bacteria > Gemmatimonadota > Gemmatimonadetes > Gemmatimonadales > Gemmatimonadaceae > JACPPC01. The sequence continues at coordinate 1,547 of JACQES010000058.1, read as the reverse complement.
CGACCGTGTCCCGCAGCCACGCGCCGAACGTCGGCGGCAGCGACATGTCCGCGAGCGCCGGACGGGGACCACCGCGAGGGATCGGCCCGTAGTACTGCTGCACGAGCGCACGCGCCTCGACCGGATCGAAGTCGCCGGCGATCGTGAGCACCGCGTTGTCGGGCGTGTACCAGGTGCGGAAGAACTCGGCGATGTCCTCGAGGCTCGCCGCGTCGAGATCGGCGAACGAACCGATGAGCGAATGGTGGAAGGGGTGCGTGGGCGGATAGCAGAGCGCCGGCAGCCGTTCCCACCAGGTGCCGTAGGGCTGGTTGTCCACGCTCCAGCGGCGCTCGTTCTGCACCACGCCGCGCTGGGTGTCCAGCTTCTCCTGCGTCATCGCCGGCAGCAGCCGCCCCATCCGGTCCGCCTCGAGCCAGAGCGCCGTCGCGAGGTGGTGGCTGGGCACCGTCTCGTAGTAGTTGGTGCGTTCGAGCCAGGTCGACCCGTTGAGCGTGCCGCCGGCGCGCTGGACCAGCTCGAAGTGCTCGTTGGCGCCCACGTGCTCGCTGCCCTGGAAGAGCATGTGCTCGAACAGGTGGGCGAAGCCCGTGCGCCCGGCCCGCTCGTGGGCCGAACCGACGTGGTACCAGAGGTTCACGGCCACGATCGGCGCGCGGTGATCCTCGCTCAGGATGACCCGGAGCCCGTTCGGGAGCTCGTACGTGTCGATGGGGATGTCCATGCGTGCAAGCTCTCACGCCGCACACGCCGCGCCAATGGGGCGCGGGCTAGTCCGCGAGCCGGCTCACCCACGCCACCGGGACCTTCACCGATTCGGCCAGCACCCCGCGCCAGTCGCGGCGGAGCGCGACGGGCCGCCACGGACTCGTGATCGCCTCGAAACCCTCCTGGCGCGCCAGCACCGCCACGCGGTAGACGTGGGTGGGATCGCTCACCACCACCAGCCGTCGCAGGCCGTGTTGCCGCGCCAGCGCCGCCACCCCCGCGAGGGATTCCCGCGTCGATCGCCCCTCGGCCTCCATGAGCAGCGCCGAGTCGGCGATGCCGGCATGCGCGGCGTAGCGCCGCTCGACAGCGGCTTCGCTGGTCGTGTCGCCCGCGCCGCGGCCGCCGGTGAGCACCAGCGTGGGCGCGAGCCGGCGCCGCCACAGCGCGATCGCGTGGTCGAGCCGCATGCGCAGCACGGGACTCGGCCGCCCGTCGTACTGGGCCGCGCCCAGCACCACGATCGCGTCGGTCGACCCGGGCGCCAGCCCCGCCGCGTCATCGCGCGCGCCGGCGCGCACGATCGCGACGAGCACCCACCCCCACGCGAGGGCCGCGCACGCGAGGACGGCCAGCGCCGCGCGCCCCGCGACAACTATTAGGCGCTTCATGATACGAAAAAGCGGTCAGCGCACCGCGAGCCGGTCGCCGGCCGCGGGCACCCGCACCCGGTATCCCGACGCGCCCAGCGACGCCGCGAGCGCGTCCTGGGCCGCGGGCTCGCCGTGCACCAGCGCCACCTCGCCCAGCGCCGGCGAGCCCGCGCGCACCGCGTCGAG
>JACQES010000057.1 GCA_016200495.1 Gemmatimonadota bacterium | reverse complement strand
GCAAGACCACGCTCGCGCAGGCGATTTGTGCCGGCTACGGCGTGCGTGAATCCGTGACGAGCCCGACCTTCGCGCTCGTGCACGAGTACCAGGCGCCGCGGGGGCCCGTGCTGCACCTCGACCTCTATCGGCTCGAGGATGAGCGCGCACTGGAGTCGATCGGGCTCGACGAACTGCTCGCGCGCCCCGCGCTGGTGCTCGTCGAGTGGCCCGAGCGCGCGCCGGGCCGCCTGCCATCGTCGGCGCGACGCCTCGAGCTGGGCGCGGGGAAGGATCCCGCGCATCGCACCGTCCGCGAGGTCGCGTCGTGAGCGGCGTCACGCTTGCCCTCGACGCCGCGCTCGGCGCGGGCACGATTGCGGTGTTCGATGGCGAGCGCCTCGTCGCGACGCGCGAGGTGCCGATGGGGGCGCGGAGCGGCGACCTGTTCTTCCCGGCGGTCCTCGAGGCGCTGGCAGAGGCGTCCACGCGGCTCTCCCTGGTGACCAGGGTGGTGAGCGGCGCGGGGCCCGGCAGCTTCACGTCGCTCCGGATCGCGGCGGCGATCGCCAAGGGCGTGGCGGAGGGCGCCGGCGCGACGCTGCTCGCCGTGCCGTCGCTGGCGCTGGCCGTCGCCGCGGACCAGGCGCTGCCAAGCGGGACCTATCTGGTGACCAGCGATGCGCTGCGCGGCGAGCGGTTCGCCCAGGCGTGCGAGCGGCGGCGCTCGGGCGACGTGGTGACGGGTGCGGTGCGCCGTCTTTCGCCCGAGGACGTGACGGCGTGGGCGTCGACGCTGGGCGCCACCGTGCTGGCGGTGGCCGAGGGCGCGCCGCACGCGCCGCATGCGCGCGGGGCGCTGCGCGTGCTCGCGGGCGGGCTCGAGGCCACCGTGGATGTCGCCGCGTGGGAACCGGCCTACGGACGCCTCGCCGAGGCGCAGGTGCAGTGGGAGGCGGCGCACGGGCGGCCGCTGCCGTCCGCGTGAGCACCACGGCGATGGCGATCCGGGTCGCGACGCCGGCGGACCTCGACGCCGTGCTGGCGATCGAACAGGCCAGCTTCAGCGATCCGTGGACGCGCGGTTCGTTCCGCTCGTTGCTCGGGGGCCCGCACGTGTATTTTCCGGTGCTCGAAGTCGAGGGGGTGCTGGCCGGGTACGCCATCGCGCTGTTCGCGGCGGACGAGGGCGAGTTGGCGAATCTCGCCGTTGCGCCGGCGTGGCGCGGGCGCGGACTTGGCGAACGCCTGCTCGACGACGTGCTGGCGGTGGGCGGCGTTCGTGGCGTGCGCACGACGTGGCTCGAGGTGCGGGAGTCGAACGCGGCGGCTCGGCGGTTGTACGCACGGCATGGCTTCGTGGAGACCGGGCGGCGCCGCCGGTACTACGACGATCCGGTGGAGGACGCGTTGGTGCTCCGCAGGCTCGGGCAGGACGTACAGCGGCCGGCGTGATCCCCGCGCGCGACGGCGCGTGGCCGGCACGGCAAGCGAAGGACCAGCACCGCGCGGAACGGGTGCCGTGAGATCGAGGGAAGTGCTCTACGCTAGGGGCGTTGGTTCAACGCCCACGATTCACACTCTGGAGGCACCATGGCGCGCAGTTTGAACAAGGTCCAGCTGATCGGCAATCTCGGGAAGGATCCCGACGTCCGGTCCACCAACAACGGCAGCCGCGTGGCCGAGTTCTCGCTGGCGACGAGCCGGCAGTGGAAGTCGCCCTCGGGGGAGATGCAGGAGAAGACCGAGTGGCACCGTTGCATCGCGTGGAACGCGAAGAACGGGCAGCAGCTCGCCGACATCGTCGAGAAGTACTGCCAGAAGGGGAAGACGGTGTACGTCGAGGGGCAGATCGAGTACCGGCAGTGGCAGGACAAGGAGGGACAGACCCGCTACACGACCGAGATCAACGTGCGCGAGCTGATCCTGCTCGGCGGCGGTCGCGGCGAGGGCGGCGGGGAGTCGGCGCCGGCGCGCGAGCGCGCGGCCAAGCCGGCCAAGGCGGCTGCGGCCGGCAAGGCGGGCGGGGAGGAGTTCGAGGACTTCCCGGGGGCGCTGCAGGAGGAGGACGACGACCTGCCGTTCTGACCGGAATTCAGTCGGAACGGACGGCCGCCGCCGGCGTATCCCGGGCCATGCGTGGCTCGTCATATTCCGGTCGGCGGCCGTCTCGCATCTGCGGGGCGGACGCTCCGGGTGTGCGTTCGACCGACCGCCCCCCGGTGCCATGCCCCGTCGGTTTCCCGCTTCCGGAGCTTCGCGTCATGCTTGAGCCTCGAGTCGCCCCCCGTCTTGCACGCGGGCTTGTCACCGTGGCCGTCGCCGGTGCGCTCGTGTTTCTCGCGTCCGCACGCGTGACGCACGCGCAGGTCACCGAGGCGATCAAGCGTGCGCGCCAGGCCGAGGAGCAGGCGAGCCAGCGCAACAAGGCCGTGGACCAGCAGGCCCAGCAGGCGACGCAGGAAGGGAAGCCGGGCGCCAAGGCGCCCGAAAAGCCCGCGCAGGGGGGCGCGCAGAATCCCCAGACCGGGACACAGGGCGGTGCCCAGCCGGCCGCGCCGCGTCGTCCGGCGCCGATGCCCCGCCTCACGAGCGGCCCGACGCCCGGCGCCAACGCCGGCGGGCCGGGCACGCACACGGTGGAGAAGGGCGAGACGCTGTGGGGGATCGCGCAGCGCTACCTGAGCGATCCCTACCTCTGGCCCGAGATCTACCGGATCAACAAGGACGTCGTGGAGGATCCGCGCTGGATCTATCCCGGCGAAGTGCTCAAGCTGCCGGGAGCGACCCCGCCGGCGACCGTCGGGGCCGTGGCGGTCGCCACGCCGGGCGGCCAGCCGGCCGCCGTCGTGCAGCAGGAGGCGCCCGTGCAGGAAGCGGAGCCGCCCGAAGGTTCGACCGTGTTCTCGAGCTTCCGCCGGGCGACCAGCACCGCGTCACGCAACGCCTTCATCCAGCGTCCCGCGCCGATCGTGCGCAGCGGGGAATACGCGAGCGCTCCGTTCGTGACGGCGGCCAACGGGCCGGCCTGGTCGGGCCGCGTGCTCGAGTCGCTCAACGGAGTCTCGGTGGACGTGGACCGGAAGGACCGGGCGATCCAGCTGGCCGACCCGGTGAGCATCACGCCGCCGTCGGGGGCGCCGCCCCAGGTGGGTACGCGCTACCTCGTCATCCGGCCGGGTCCGACGGTGCCGGGCGTTGGCGCGGTGGTCGTGCCGACGGGGATCGTGGACGTCGAGTCGATCGAGCGGGGCAAGGCGCCCGTCGCGCGGGTGACCAAGCTGTTCGACGCGATGCGCGCGGGGCAGGGACTCATCCCCTACGAGCGCGTGCGCGTGGACTCGGCCGCGCGCCCGGTCGCGCTCGCCAACGGTCCCATGACGACGGTCGCGTACCTCCTGGCCGATCCCGTGTTGCCGACGATCCAGGCCTTCATCGTGCTCGGCGCGAAGGGGATCACGAACCCGCGCGTGGGTGACGTGTTCGCGATGATCCGGCCGGCGACGGTCGGCGCCACCGGGGCCCCGGTGCCCGAGGAAGTGATCGGCACGGCGCAGGTCGTGCGGGTCACGCCGCAGGCGCTCACCGCCGTGCTCACGGGGCAGAACACCGGCGCGATCAAGGTCGGCACGCAGGCCCGGCTCGCGGCGCGGATGCCGTGAGCCGGCGCCGTCGCGTCGCCGGTCCTTTCCTCACTTCAGCCTCATGACCACACCACGCCGCATCCTCGTGACGGGGGGCGCCGGCTTCATCGGCTCCACCGTCGCGGACCTCTTCGTCGCGCAGGGCCACACGGTGACCGTGCTCGACAACCTCGCGAGCGGAAAGCGCTCGCAGGTCCCCGCGGCGGCCGCCTTCGTGCACGCCGACGTGACGAGCCCCGACGCCGCACGGCTCGTGCGCGAGGGGCAGTTCGACGCGATCTGCCACCTCGCGGCCCAGATCGACGTACGGAAGAGCGTCACCGACCCGGCGTTCGACGCGACCGTGAACATCCTCGGCGCGCTCAACCTGCTCGAGGCGGTGAAGGTCGCGGGCGGGACGACGCGCGTGGTGTTCGCCTCCACGGGGGGCGCGATCTACGGCGACTTCGTGCAGCCGCCGAACCTCGAGTCGTACGCGAAGGACCCCGATTCGCCGTATGGCATCGCCAAGCTGAGCGTCGAGCACTACATGGCGTACTACGCGCGCGTGCACGGGGTCCCGACCGCGGTGCTGCGTTACGCCAACGTGTACGGACCGCGGCAGGATCCGCACGGCGAGGCGGGGGTGGTGGCCATCTTCTGCCGGCGCCTCATGGAGCGGCGGGCGATCACGGTGTTCGGCGACGGGCTCCAGACGCGCGACTACGTGTTCGTCGGCGATGTCGCCAGCGCGAACCTGATCGCCGCCACGACGCCGCTCGCCCCGATGCGCACGCTCGACACGCGGGCGTGGAACGTGGGCACGGCGATCGAGACCTCGGTGGTGGACCTGGCCAAGGCGATGATGCGCGTGAGCGGCGTGACGGTGCCCCTCGAGCACGCGCCGGCGCGGCCGGGCGAGGCGCGGCGGTCGGCCGTGTCGATCGCGAAGGCAAAGGCCGAAATCGGCTGGGCGCCCGAGGTGGGGCTCGATGACGGCCTCGCGGCCACGTACCGCTGGTTCCTCGCGCACGCGAAGGGCGCCTGATGTTCCTCGCCCCCCTGCAGGTGGGTGGCGCGCTTCCCTCGAGCCCGATCGAACTGCTGACGGGCAGCGGTGCCACGGAGCGCGTCGTGCTCGCGATCCTCGGCGTGCTCTCGCTGCTGAGCTGGGGGATCATGCTCGCCAAGTGGCTCGAGATCGGGCGCGCGCAGGGCGCGGCGCGTCGGTTCCTCGGCGAGTTCGCGGACGTGGATCGTGTCGAGGGCGCGGCGGGCCTCGCGCGCCGCCTCCCCGCGTCACCCTACACGCGCGTGACCGAGCGGGCCGTGCAGTTCCTCACGACGACCCGGCCCTCCGGCGGCGCGCCCTCGGCGAGCGGGCCGGCCGTGCTGTCGAGCGGACAGGTCGAGGCGTTGCGCGAGCTGCTCGATGCGCAGGCCGTTTCGGAGCGGGATTCGCTCGCGCGCTGGGTGCCGGCGCTCGCCTCGATCGGCTCGGTGTCACCGCTCATCGGCCTGCTGGGCACGGTCCTGGGCGTCATCAACGCCTTCCTGGGGCTCGCGTCGAAGGGCTCGGGCAACATCGGCGCCGTGGCGCCGGGCATCGCGACCGCGCTCGTGGCGACGGCCGCCGCGCTCACGGTCGCGATCCCGGCCGCGTTCGGCTACAACGTGTTCGCGAACCGGCTCAACCGGATCGAGCGCGAGCTCGAGGGGTACGGGTCCGAGCTGATCGCGCTCCTCGCGCGCGAAGGGCGCCTCTAGCATGGGCCGCCGCGCGCGCGGCGAGGGCACCCCGCTCAACGCCGAGATCAACGTCGTCTCGCTGATCGACGTGATGATGCTCCTCATGATCATCTTCATGATCACCGCGCCGATCATGCAGGGCGGCGTGGACGTCGAGCTGCCGAAGGCCGAAGCGCGGCCGCTGGAGCCCAAGGGCGGGCTCGCCGTGACGGTGAACAAGCGCGGACAGATCTTCGTGGACGAGACGCAGCTGTCGCTGGCGGAGTTCCGGGCGGCGTTCAAGTCGCTCGCCGCGGAGCGCGGCAAGGGCGGCGTCTACCTCCGGGCCGACCAGGGGGTGCCGTATGGTCGCGTGGTCGAGGTGCTCGCGATCATGCGCGCGGCCGGCGTCGGACCCGTGGGCCTGGTGGCGGAACCGGAGCAGGTGCCGTGACCGGACTGGCGCCTCCGCGCGGCACGCGGCTCACCGTGCCGCTGGCGGCGTCGGCGGCGCTGCACGTCGCCGCGATCGCGCTGCTTGCGACGCGCCCGGGCCCGCCGCCGATGCCGCCGATGTACGAGGTGAACCTCGTGGCCGCGCCGGCGGGACCGCGCAGCATCGGAAGCGTGGCGCCGGCCGAGGCGCCCGCCGCCGCTCCACCGAGCACACCGGCGCCCTCGACGCCCGCCCCGTCCACGGCGAAGAGCGTTCCGCTCAAGCCACCCAAGGTCGTGAAGAAGGCCCCGCCCAAGGCGACACCAGCCGCCCCCGTTTCCACGCCCAAGGCGACGCCGGCAATCCCGACCGAAGCGCCGCCGACGGCGAAGGCCGCGCCAACGCCGGCGCCGGCCGGAGGCGGTCCAACCGGCGACAAGGGCACGGACGTCGCGACCGTGCGCACGGAGGGGACCGCCTTCCCGTTTCCGGGGTACTTGCAGAACATCGTGCGCCAGATTGCGCTCAACTTTCGTCCGCGCGCCGCCGGGGCGCTGCGCTGTGACGTGGCGTTCCTGATCCACCGCGATGGATCCGTGACCAACGTGCGCTTCGTGACGCGGTCGGGCGCGTACGCGTTCGATCTCGAGGCGCAGGGTGCGATCGAGGCCGCCTCGCGCGCCAAGGCGTTCGGCCCGTTGCCGGCGGGCTTCGCCGACGACGTGCTTCCCGTGACCTTCTCCTTCGATCCGAGGCTGGTGCGTTGACTCGCCGCGCAGTGCCCGCGTTCCTGCTGTGCCTGGCCACCGCCACCCTGGCCGCCGCCCAGCCGGGCGGCGTGCGCATCGGCCTCACGTACGCGCCCGGCGTGAAGCCTGGCGTTGTCGTCGGGCTCGCCTCGGGCCCGCTCGGCGACAGCGCGACCGCGATCCTCGCGCGCGACCTCGACTTCGGCGATCGCGTGACGGTGCTCGCGGGTGCGATGGCGGTCGCGCCAGCAGGAGCCGGTGCCAAGGGACCGAACTACGCCCTCCTCGCCAAGCTTGGTGCGGCCGCCTACGTGCAGCTTGACTGGGCCGGCGCGCGACTCCGCGCCACCGTTTACGACGTGGGCGGCGCGCGGGTGCTCGACACGCTGAGCGTCGCGCTGCCCACCCCGCCGCAGACGCGCCCGTGGCGCGCCGCGCTCCATCGCCTCGCCGACGACGTGGAACGGGTGCTCACAGGGACACCCGGCATCGCGCGCACGCGGATCGCGTACGTGAAGGGCGGGCGCACCTGGCTCGTGGACTCCGACGGCGCATTCCCCGAGGCCGCCTCGGAGGGGAGCGCGCTGTCGCCGGACTGGCGGCCGGACGGTGGCGCGCTCGCGTGGACGACGCTCACCAACGCGGGGTCGCGCGTGCAGGTCAAGGACCTCGGCAGCGGGCGCGTGAGCGCGCTCGCGTCCACCAGCGAGGGCCTCAACATCACCCCCGCCTTCACCCCCGACGGCGCGAACATCGTGTACGCGCACGGCGGCGAGAACGGCACCGACCTCTGGATCGCCCCGGTGGCCGGCGGCGAGGCGCGGCGCATCACGGTGGGGCGGGGGAGCGACAATACGTCGCCGACGCTGAGCCCGGACGGGCGTCGCGTCGCCTTCACGTCGGGCCGGGCCGGCAAACCCGACCTCTACGTGGCCGACCTCGACGGCACCAACACCGACGCGCTGACCGACCTCGGCCTCGACGAGGAATCGTACCGCGCCGGGCCCGACTGGTCCGCCGACGGCCGCGCGATCGCCTTCGCGACGCGGCTGCGCGGGCAGTTCCAGGTGGCCGTCCTCTCGCTGCGCGACCGGGCCGTGAAGGTCCTCACCAGCGACGGCAAGAACGAGGACCCGTCCTGGGCCCCGGACGGACGCCACCTCGTGTTCACCTCGAACCGCACGGGCACGCAGGAGCTCTGGGTCGTGGACGCCGAGTCCGGCCGGGTCCGCCAGCTCACCCACGAACGCGGCGCGCGGCTCGCCGCGTGGAGCCCGAGACTGCCCGCGACGCCGTAACCACGCCATCTTTCACCAGTGCACACCATCATGTCTATCGAACTGAACCTCCCGGCCCGATTGACGCGCGTCACGCGCGTCGCGGCGCTCCTTGTCGTTGCTGCCGGGGCTGCCTGCAAGAAGCCTGAGACGGCGCCCGCCCCGGCCGCCGCCCCCACCACGGCGCCGCCGACCGCGCCGACCACCGCGAGCGCGACCGCCGCCGCCGATTCCGCCGCCGAGCGCTCGCGCCGCGAGGCTGCACGGGCCAAGGCGCGCGAAGATTCCGTGGCCGCCGCGAAGGCGCTCGCGAGCAAGACGGCCGCCGAACTCAAGGCGGCGCTGCTGGCCACGGTGTACTTCGACTACGACCGTGCGGAGCTGCGCGATGATGCCCGCATGGCGCTCGAAGCCAAGCTGCCCGTGCTGCAGGCCAACCCCGGACTGCGCGTGCGCGTGCAGGGCCACACCGATGAACGCGGGTCGGACGAGTACAACCTGGCGCTGGGGCAGCGCCGCGCGGCCTCGGTGAAGCGGTGGTTCGCCGACCGCGGCATCGACGAGCGCCGGCTCGAGATCGTGAGCTTCGGACGCGAGCGCCCGGCCGTGACGGGCGAGGACGAGACGGCACGCGCCAAGAACCGGCGTGCCGAGTTCGAGATCCTCGCCGGCGGCGAGGCGCTCGCGGGCCCGCGTTGATCG
>JACQES010000056.1 GCA_016200495.1 Gemmatimonadota bacterium | reverse complement strand
GCCGGCCCATCGCGGTGCCGGCGAGGACGTTCTCGCTCGTCGCCTCGTCCATGAAGCCGGCCGGCGCGACGATCGGCACGGTGCGCGCCTTCGCGTCGGCTTCGGCCAGCGCGCCGAGCGCACCGCCGAAGTGGTCGATGTGGCTGTGCGTGAACACGAGCGCGCTCACCGCGTGGGCGCCGAGCTTCGATCGCGCTAACGCGAGTGCCGCGGCCGCGGTCTCGCGCACGGTGAGCGGATCCACGACGATCCACCCTGTCTTGCCCGCGATGAGCGTCATGTTCGCGAGGTCGAACCCGCGAAGTTGCCACACACCGTCGGTGACCTGGTAGAGCCCCACCTGCGCGTCGAGCTTCGCGTGGCGCCAGAGGCTCGGGTTGACCGTGGGTGGCGCGTTCCCTTCGAGAAACGCCAGCGCGTCGAAGTTCACGAGCACCGCGCCCGTGCTGTCGGTGATCGTGCCGGTGGGCCGCGCGACGAGGCCGCGCCGCGCGTCCACCTGGTCGAGCGTGTCGCTCAAGGCGAGCTCGCGCGCGACCTTCGCATTGGCGGCGATGGTTGCGGGCGTCGCGCCGCCTTCGCTCGCGGCCGGCGTGCCCGCACGCCGCGCATCGTCGCGCCCGCACGCGGCGATCGCGACGGCCGCGACGACGCACACAGTCGCCCGCGCGAGCGTCCACGCGGAAACGCCCCACGGCGCCGCCCACGCGAGCGGCGCCGGATGATGGCGACGCGACGCGACGACGGCGCGCATGGCGCTACTTGGCCTTGGGCACGTTGCGCCCGGCCCCCGCGACCGGCTTGCCATGCGCCGGCAGCTCGGGCACCTCGGCCGCCACGTACGCGGCCACGGCCATCGCCGCCACGCAGGCCACGAACTCCTGCGACGTGAGCTTGTTCATCGTGTCGCCGTCGGTGTGGTGATACCAGAAGTACTTCGAGTCGCCGACGTCGAGGCCGAGGCCCGGCACCCCCGCGTCCACGAGCGGGGTGATGTCGGCGTCGGGGGAGCCGGCCGAGCGGATGAGCGCGCCGGCCTTGATCCGGTCGAGGAGCGGGCCGATCACGCTGAGCTGCGCGTAGGCCGCGTCGGGCGGATGCCGAGCCGCTTCATGAGGCGCAGCACTTCCCAGCTCGCCACCACGCCGCCGCCGTCGTCCATCGCGCCCTGGCCCACGTCCCACGAGTCGATGTGACCACCCACGACGACGATCTCGTCGGGCTTCTCGCGGCCGGTGAAGTCGGCGACGACGTTGCGCGAGGGCGCGTCGGCGAGCATCTGCGCGCTCATCACGAGCTTGACCGTCACCGGCAGCCCACGCGCCTGCAGCCGGTGCAGCATGCCGGCGTCTTCCACGGTGATGGCCGCGGCGGGAATCTTCGCCACGGTCGTGTCGTAGCGGAGGCCGCCCGTGTGCGGGCTCGCGATCGAGAACGGGCCGACCGAACGCAGCAGCATGGCCACCGCGCCCGCCTTGGCAGCGGCGCTGGGACCCAGCGCGCGGTACTGCACCGTGGCGCCATAGTTGGTGAATGGCACGTCGAAGAGCACGATCTTGCCCTTCACCTCGGCGGCGCGCTTCGTGAGCTCGTCGAAGCTCGACACGACGACCACCGGCGCCGTGATGCCGCCGGCCGGCGTGCCGACGCTGCCGCCCAGCCCGAGCATTCGAAGCGGCGTGCGGCGCGGCTCGACCAGCTCCGCCGACTCGGCGCCGCGCACCCAGTGCGGCACCATGACCGGTTCGGTGTGCACGTTCTCGAAGCCGTCGGCCTTGAGCTTGGCCTCGAGCCAGTCGATCGCCTGCTCGAGCGACGCGGATCCGCTCAGCCGGTTGCCGTGCGTGTCCACGAGCTCCGCCAGGCGGATGAAGCCCGTGGTGTCGGCGAGGGCGCCGTCGATGAGCTTGTTCGCCACGGCGCGATAGCGCGCGACGTCGGCGGGGCGCGCCGCCTGCGCGTGCGTCGTGCGGGGCGCGGTGGCCGCGACGAGGGCGGCGGCGAGGGTGATGGCGACGGGACGAGCCGCGCGGACAGTGAGGCGCCAACGAGTCATGGACGGGGAGCGGTCGGTGGGGAAAAGCGTGCGGACGGGGAGCCGTCGGTGCTGACGTGCGGGCGGGCGGGGAGCGGTCGGTGGGGAAGCGAGGGCGGACGGGGAAGGATACGCGTGACGGGGCGGCGGCGTGGCATGCGGGGGCGCACCCATGGGCGGGAGCCGGCGCTCAGCGGCACGCGATCGGTGGCAATGATCGGGGTCTAGCGGCGATCGTGGCCGGGCGGCCTATTTGGGGGCTGCGGCGCTTTTCATATGAGGGGGCAGTTGTGGAGCGGGGAGCGAGCACGGGCATCACGGGGCCTCATGCGGGCGATGCGTTTGGTCGAGGCTGTGATCGAGCCGACGCGAGTTGTCGAGGGTAGAGGCACAGGTCCGGCCCGCATCGGCCTCGTGACGCCTGAACTGGCCTCCTGCACAACCGGTTCGCGAATATGAACGTAGAAAGCTGGTCGTCATAATGCGACACCAATGCGTCATTTGCAAATCAGTATAGCAACTGTTATCGCCTTCCAAGCCATTGCGTGGATTCCAGCGCGTGCGCAAGCCCCGGCGCCCGCCTGGACGCGCTCGCCCATCGCTCCCTTCGAGCGAACCTTCGAGCGCGCCCGCCGCATCAAGGACCAGATTGACGTCACGGTCGCGTCTGGCCGCGACACGTCGGCGCGCGGCGTACCGCTGGCCACGCTCCGGACCGACCTCGCCGCGCTCGCCGACACGATGAACGGCTTTCCGGGGCGCGTGATCTCCGGGCGGCTCGCGCCGACCGATCGCGCGGCATGGCACGCGATGCTCGCCGTCATCGCGCACGAGTTCCCGGGGCCGCTGGCCGACGCCTCCAGCGGCACTCCCGCCGCGCGCGCCGCGCGCCCCGTGTGCACGTACGACGCCGCGCAGCTCGTGGCCGACAGCGGCGTGCGCGTGCTGCGCGCGCGCATGAAGGGCTGCTATCGGCTCGCCGCGGAAGCGGTGCGCGTCGGCGACTCGACGTTCAACCGGCTGGGCGCGCTGGGGCGGCTCGGCTGGGTTGAGGACCGCGCGCGGCGCCAGGCGATCTGGCTCGCGCTCGACACCGTGTGGCGCAGCGTGAACGGCGACAACGCGCGCACGAGCGCGTGGCGCACGATGCTGGCCACCGAGGCGCGCGGTTGGCGTGCCGGCGCGCGCCCGGTGGATCGCAGCGCGCGCGCGCTCGGCATGACGGGCGCGCAGGTGGAGCAGGCGATGGTCGCGCTCCTCGAGGCGTGGCGGCGCGCGACCCCCGATTCGCTCATCGAGCCGTGGGACTACTGGTTCCAGAACGGCGAGGCCAGCCGCCGCCTGGCGGCGCGCATCCCGCGCACGCGGCTCCTCGAGCTCAACCGCGCGTACTACGCCGCGCTCGGCGCCGACCTGGCCGGCATGCGCGCCCACTACGACATCGACCCGCGCCCCGGGCAGACGCCGGTCGCGTACACCACCTTCGGCGACCGGCCGCGCTGGGAGCAGGGGGCGTGGGTGAGCGCCGAGCCGTGGATCTTCGCCACGTATGCGGATGGCGGCCTCGACATCCTGAACGAGCTGCTGCACGAGAGCGGGCACGCGGTGCACATCGCCGCGATCCGCACGCGGCCGGCGTACGCCGACTGGCCCGACTCCGACGTGTTCACCGAGGGGATCGCCGACATCGTCGCGCTCGACGCGTACGAACCCGCGTGGCAGCAGCACTGGCTCGGCGACTCGGTGCCGACGGCCGTGTCGCTCCGCGCACGCTATGGCGGCATCATGCTCGACGCGGCGTGGAGCCTGTTCGAGATCCGGATGCACCGCGCGCCGGACGCCGACCCCAACGCGACGTGGAGCGAGATCACCTCGCGCTACCTGCACATCCGGCCGCATCCGGAGCGGAGCTGGTGGGCGATGCGAGCACAGCTGTTCGACCTGCCCGGTTACATGCTGAACTACGCCATGGGGGCGATCATCGTCGCCGACGTGCGCGCCGCCCTCGTGGCGAAGCACGGCGCGTGGCTCGCCGGCGACGCGGGCTGGTATGCGCGCGCGAGCGAGGCGCTCTACCGTCACGGTCGCGAGGTGCCGGCGCGGACGCTGGTCGAGCGGCTGCTCGGCCGCCGTCCCGATGCGCGCGCCCTCACGCACGACCTCGCGCGCATGCGACCGCGCGCGCCGGCCACCGGCCCGTGAACCGGATCGACACCACCGCGCTCGCGCGCGCGATCGCCCCATTGGGCCGCCCGTGGCGCACGCGCTTCGCGCCCGCGCCCACGGGGTGGCTGCACCTGGGACACGCGGTCAACGCGGTCTGGGTATGGGGGCTCGCGCGCGCGTTCGGCGGCCGGGTGATCCTGCGCATCGAGGACCACGATCGCGGGCGCTGCCGCCCCGAGTTCGAGCAGGGCATCCTCGATGGTACGCGTGCCAGTGCTCGCGGCGCGACGTCGCGGCCGTCGCGGGGGACGTGGCGCACCGCGAGACGCCGTATCCCGGCACCTGTCGCGAGCGCCACCTCGACCGAGCGCAGGTGCTCGCGCGGCGCGTCCGCCTCGACCCGGGCGCCGAGACGTTCGACGACCTGCGGATGGGCGCGCAGGGGCAGGAGCCGGCCGCGCAGTGCGGCGACGTGCTCGTGCGCGACCGGCACGGCGACTGGACGTACCAGTGGTGCGTGGTGGTGGACGACGCGCGGCACCAGGTGGACGTCGTGATCCGAGGCGAGGACCTGCTCGACTCGACCGGCCGGCAGATCGCGCTCGCGCGATTGATCGGCCTGCCCGCGTCACCGAGCTTCCTGCATCATCCGCTCGTGCTGCGGAGCGACGGCCTCAAGCTGAGCAAGGCGACGCAGGACACGGGGCTCCGCGAGATGCGCGCCGCCGGCGTGTCGCCGCAGGACGTGCTCGGCATGGCGGCGCACGCGAGCGGCCTGGTGGACCAGCCGACGTCGGTGTCGGCGGCGGACCTGGCGCACCTCGTGGCGGAGCGCGCGCCGGCGGCGCGGGGGCCGAACGGATAGCATTCAGGCCGCAACCATTGGCGCCGCGGTGCAAGCGAGCGGTTCGCGAATGTGAGGCCGCTGGACCAAACTGGAGGCATGAACATGCCCGCCGTCGTGATCTCGCCGAAATTCCAGATCGTCATCCCGAAGGCGCTTCGCGCGAAGCTGGGTCTCAAGCCGGGCCACAAGGTTGAGGTCGTGTCCTTCGGGGATCACCTCGCGATCATTCCCGTCCGACCGACGCGATCCTACCGCGGTCGATTCCCCGCGCTGGATCCGGACGTCCCTCGCGACGGCTGGCGCCCGCTGTGAACGTCGTAGACTCTTCGGCGTGGCTCGAGTGGTTACGGGGTGGTCCGAACGCCGACGCGTTCGAGCCCGCGATTCTCGACCGACAGGCACTGCTGGTTCCGTCCGTCTGCCTGATAGAGGTCTACCGACGCGTGCACCAGCAACTCGGGCGCGCCGCTGCGGAAACCGCGCTCGCTCCGATGCTCACGGGCCGCGTCGTGCCGCTCGATCGCGATCTCGCGACAACCGCAGCCCACGTGGGCATCGTCAAGCGCCTCGCGCTCGCTGACGCCATGATCTACGCCACGGCATACGTGCACGACGCGATCCTGTGGACGAAGGACGCGGATTTCGAGGGATTGCCGCACGTCGAGCTGCGGAGGCGTCAATGAAAGGCTGGTGTCGGCACACCGCGTGCGCGGCGGCGGGGTTGTTCCTGCTATCCGCGCTCGCGGTCGCCCAGTCGCCCTGTCCCGCCGATCTCGTGATCCGCAACGGCAACGTGCTCGACGGCACGGGCGCGCCGGCCGTTCGCGCCGATGTGGCAATCAAGGCGGGGCGGATCACCGCAGTGTCCGCCACGCCGTTCGCCGCGCGATGCGGCGCGCGCGAGGTGGACGCCAAGGGGCTCACGGTGACGCCGGGGTTCATCGACCTGCACGCGCACATCGAGCCGATCCTCTCGATTCCCGACGCCACGAACGAGGTGCGCCAGGGGGTGACGCTCGCGCTCGGCGGGCCGGATGGCGGCGGACCGTCGCCGTTCGGCACGTACGTGGATTCGGTGCGGAAGAAGGGGCTCGGCCTCAACGTGGCCTGGCTGGCCGGACACAACACGATCCGCGAGCGCGTGATGGGCACGGCCAACCGCGCGCCCACGGCGGACGAGCTCGCGCGGATGGTGACGCTCGTGCGCGAGTCGATGCGCGACGGCGCGTTCGGCCTGAGCACCGGGCTCCGGTACGTGCCGGGCTACTACTCGACGGTGGACGAGGTGATTGCGCTCGCGCGGGCCGCGTCGGACTCGGGCGGCATCTACACGTCGCACCTGCGCGAGGAGGGACTGGGGCTGCTCGACGCGGTGGCGGAGGCGCTCGAGATCGGGCGGCGCGCGCACATCCCCGTGGTGCTCACGCACCACAAGGCGATCGGTCGCGAGATGTGGGGGAAGAGCGCGGTCACGCTCCACATGGCCGACTCGGCGCGGAAGGCGGGCACCGACGTGATGCAGGACCAGTATCCGTACACCGCGAGCTCGACCGCGCTGGCGGTGCTGATCCCGAACTGGGCGCAGGCGGGCGGCCTCGAGGCGCTGCGCAAGCGCGTCGCGGACCCGGTGCTCAAGGACTCGATCCTCAAGGGGACGATCTACCTGCTCGACCACGACCGTGGCGGCGGCGACTTGAAGCGTGTGCAGTTCGCGTCGGTGGCGTGGCAGCGGAGTCTCGAAGGGAAGACGCTGTACGATTGGGCGAAGCAGCGCGGCGTGCCGACGACGTCGGCCGGGGCCGCCCCGCTCGTGCTCGAAGGGGAGCTCAGGGGCGGCGCCTCCATGGTCTACCACATCATGGACGAGGGCGACGTGCAGCGGATCATGCGGGACCCGTACACGGCGATCGCGAGCGACGGCGGGCTCTATCACCTGGGCGATGGCGTCCCGCATCCGCGCAGCTACGGCACCTTCCCGCGCGTGCTCGGGCGCTACGTGCGCGAACTGCACGTGCTCACGCTCCCCGAGGCCGTGCGCAAGATGACGTCACTGCCCGCCAGGCGGCTCGGGCTCACGGATCGCGGTTGCGTGCGCGCGGGGTGCGTGGCCGACGTGACGATCATCGATCCGGCCACGGTGGGCGAGCGCGGCACCTTCACCGACCCGCATCACTATCCGGTCGGGATTCCGTGGGTGATCGTGAACGGCGTGCCCGTGGTGGCCAATGGCGCGATGACGACGGCGCGGCCGGGGCAGGTGGTGCTCAAGGCGCGCACGCGGAGACGCGCTGACGCGCTGACGCGCTGACGCGCTGACGCACTGACGCACTGGCGCACTGGCGCACTGGCGCACTGGCGCACTGACGCACTGACGCAGTGACGCAGTGACCCGGTGACGCAGCGATGCGCTGATTCGCAGGCTCAGCCCGCCGCCGCCTCCGTGCGCAGCGCCACGCGTACGCGCTCGGCGAGCCGTGCCACGTCCTGGTCCTCCACGGGCGCGGTCGCGATGGCACCCAACATCCGCTGCGCGAAGGCGACGTGGCCGGCGCAGTTGTCGCAGGTCGCGAGGTGCGCGGCCACGGCATCGCGCATCGGGCCCGGGAGGGCGTGATCCACGTAATCCCACAGCGCGCGGACGGTCTCGCCGCAGCTCAGCCTCGAGTGAATCATCGGATCTCCTGCGCCTGCGGGGCCACGAAGCCCGCGTCGCGCGCGTAGTCGAGCAGTTGTTCCTGGAGCAGGCGTCGCCCGCGGAAGAGCCGCGAACGCACCGTGCCGACGGGAATGCCCAGGGCCTGGGCGGCGTCGGCGTAGTCGGAGCCGCCCACGTCCACGAGGGCCACGACCTCGCGGAAGGCGGCGGGGATCGATGCCATGGCCTTGTTGATGGCGGGCCCCAGGTCCATGCCGTCGAGTCGCGCGGCCGAGCCGTCGCGCACGGCCGCGGCGTGGCCCACCGCGGTGGCGTACGACTCGAGCTCCGGCGTGTCGCCCACCGCGACCTCGCGATGTGCCTTGCGATACCGCTTGATGAACGCATGGCGGCAGATGGCGAAGAGCCATTTCCTGGCGTCGCGCGAGGCGTCGAACGTGCCCCGCCCGCGCCACGCGTCGAGGTACGTCTCCTGCACGAGGTCGTCGGCATCGGCGCCCGGCCCCGCGAGCGAGCGCGCATAGCGCGTGACGTCCGGCAGGTACCGGAGCATCACGTCCTCGAAGGCGGCGAGGGTCTCGGGGGAGGGAGTCACGCCAGAGGTAGAGCGGGTGAGGTGCGGGAGTTCCCGTCTCGTCGAGTGGGGGAGGGTTCACCACAGAGGCACGGAGGCACGGAGGACTGCGAGAACAGCCGCCTCGCGGTTCTCCTTGCCTCCGTGCCCCTGCCGCCCAATGCGCTCAGTCGGCCGATCACAGCCACCTCACCCTCGGTGTGCCCGGTGTGCTCGGTGGTTCAAGCTCTCGGGGGTGAAGCGCTACGCATTGGGCTTCCGTGGCTTCACGAACCGGTCGAGCCACCCGACCATCTCGGCCAGCGTGTGCCCGACGCTCTCGCGCGCCCGGTAGCCGTGCGCCTCGGCGGGGAGCTGCACGTAGCGCACCGTGGCGCCGTTCCCCTTGAGGGCGGCGTACATGCGCTCCGACTGGATAGGATAGGTGCCCGTGTTGTCGTCCGCCATGCCGTGGATGAGCAGGATCGGGTCCTTGATCTTGTTGGCGTTGGTGAACGGCGACATGGCCGTGTAGAGCTCGGTCGCGTCCCAGTACGAGCGGTCCTCGCCCTGGAAGCCGAACGGGGTGAGCGTGCGGTTGTACGCCCCCGAGCGCGCGATGCCCGCCTTGAAGAGGCGCGTGTGCGCGAGGAGGTTGGCCGTCATGAAGGCGCCGTACGAGTGGCCGCCCACGCCGATCCGCCCGCGATCGGCGACGCCCATCGCGACGATCGTGTCCACGGCCGCCTGCGCGCTCGCCACCAGCTGCTCGACGTACGTGTCATTGGGCTCCTTCCCGTTCTCGCCGACGATCGGCATGGTCGGGTTGTCCATCACGCCGTAGCCCTGCGTGAGCAGGAAGAGGTGCGAGGCGCCCGTGGGCCGCACGAACCGGTACGGGCTCCCCACCACCTGGCTCGCCGCCTCGCGCGAGCGGTACTCGAGCGGGTAGGCCCAGAGGAAGAAGGGAAGCGGCCCATCCTTCGCCTTGTCGTAGCCGGGCGGCAGGTAGACGGTGGCCGAGAGCTTCACGCCGTCGGCGCGCGTGTAGGTGATGAGCTGCGACGTCACGCCGGCGAATTGCGGCGCGGGATCGGCGAACTTCGTGAGCTGCACCGGCGCCATCCGACGCACGAGGTCGCGCGTCCAGTAGTTGGGCACGTCGGTCCTGGACTCGCGGCGGGTGATGAGGCGGCTGCCGCGGTCGTCGAGCCAGGCCACCGGCTGCTCGAAGTACGGCGCCTGCGACTGGAACAGGCGCGTGGCCTTGCCCGACGCGAGGTCGAGCTTGTCGGCGAACGGACGGTCGCCCTCGGCCGATGCGCCGTCGCCGTTCAGGTACGCGCTCCCGCCGTCGGGCGAGAGCAGGAGCACCGCGCGGCCGTTGGCGTTGCGCGTGGTGACGAAGGTGCCCGGGTTGCCGTAGCGATCCTCGCTCGAGCGCTCCCACAGGAGGCGCGGCGCGGCCTTGAGCGACGGGTCGATGACCCACTGCCGCACCTTGCGCTCCTTCTGCTGCGATTCGGTGGCGATGGCGAGGTCGCCCTTGCCCCACACGACGCCGTTCGCGCGCCACTCGGTCTCGACCAGCGTGCGCGCGGCGCCGCTGAACGGGGCGTCGAGCAGCAGCAGGCGGTCGCGCTTGGGCGTCTTCACCTCGGGATCGCCGCCATCGAGCGCCTCGATCCACGCCAGCGTGGACGGGACATCGGCGCGCCAGGTGGCCGAGCGCGGGCCCGGGATCGTCGCGTCGCCGCGCCACGGCACGCGCTCGACCAGCGGGCGGTCGATGACGAGCTTCACGACGGTGCCGTTCAGGTCGCGCACTTCGCTCCGCGTCGGGAAGTACTGCAACGGCACCTGGTACGAGAACGGCCGGTGGATCACGTCCACGAGGAGGTAGCGGCCGTCGGGGCTCGCATCCACGCGGCGCAGCATCTCGGGCGCGCCGAGCTTGGTGAGCCTGCCGTCGAGCGAGACGAGCGCGAGCTGGCTGGTCGCGAAGTGCTCGAACAGCTTCTCGTCGGTCGGCGACTTGAGCAGGTCCTGGTACGTGGCGGCGCGTTCGGCCTTGCCGCTCATGCTCTCCTGCTCGATCGGGCCCGCGGGGATGCCGCCCTGCGGCGGCGCGGCGCCGCGTCCCTCGGGCACGAAACGGCAGGCGAGGCGCGCGGCATCCACCCAGTCGCACGGCGCGCCGAGGACGCCATTGAGCGGACGCGCCGACACCTGCCTCGCGGACGCGCTCGCGAGGTCGGCCACCCACAGCGTGATCGTGCCGCCGCTCGTGACGGTGAACGCGACCTTCTGCGCCCCGGGCGCCCACTGCACGTTGGCGATCGAGGCACCGGTGCCGAGCGTCATCGCGACCTTGCGCGTGGCGCCGGTCGCGACCGTCATGAGCGACATCGCCGTGTAGTTGTTCTCGCGCGTCGGGCCCGAGGTGCTGGGGTCGAAGCGGATGCCGGCGAGGCGCAGTTCGGGCGCGCTCACGTCGGCGATGCTCGGCAGCCCGGGCCGCTCGAGCAGCAGCAGCGTGGCGCGATCGGGGCTCAGCTGCACCGCCGGCGTGGCGGGCGCGTCGAGGATCTGCGCGATCGGCGCGGGCGGCTGCTTGTACGCCTGCGCGCCGAGCGCGGGAGCGAGGCACGCCGCGAACAGGAGCGCGGCGCGGAGGAACGAGGCGAGGCGATGCATGGCACGAGGGGCGCGGGGGGAAGCCGAACACGAACGTTGGAACTACGCGACGTGGCGCAGCACCGCTGCGACTAGCGCTTCTCCTGCTTCTCCTGTTCCGCGATCCAGGAGTCGAGCAGCATCGTGCGGATGTCGTTGAGCGGCATGCGCACCTGCGGCGTCAGGACGTCGAAGAAGCGGCGCGCGCCGATGACGTCGTGCACCTTGAGGTGCGCGACCACGCCCCCCGCGCGGAGGATCTCGGGGCCGACCCAGCGCGTGTTGCGGCGTTCGTACAGGAGGAGGGTGTCCGACAGCGCGGCCGCGCGCGGCCAGTCCCAGCCGCTCAGCGCCTTCATGAAGGCCACCGTCGTGCGCGGGCCGGCGGGGGCGTTGGTGCGCTGCAGGTAGCCCTCGAGCATCGCGAAGTACGCGCTGTCGATCGCCCCCGCGCTGCCGCCGTCGAGCACGTCCTCGAGGTCCTGCGCCTTGGCGAGCCACGCCCGCCACTCGCCCGGCGGGGTGCCGGTGCTCGCGAGCGCGGCGAGGCCGCGATGCTGGAAGAGCAGCGCCGCGGTGGTCGGATCGCTGCTGATCTCGGCCGGCGTCAGCTGCCCGACGATCGCCGCCCGCAGCCGCGCGGCGTACGCCATCTGCTCCACGCGCCCGATGTACATCGAGGGGCGCGTCTCGAACGACGGCGGATTGGGCCGGTTGGCCATCGCGTGCAGCACCGAGAAGCGGTCGCTCGCGAGGCCGTAGATCCCCTGCGCGCCACCGCGCAGGAAGCGCGCGCGCTCGGTGCCGAGGTCGAGGTAGGGGAAGAAGTCGGAGTTGACCGCGTGCCAGCGCTCGAGGAGCGGCGCCAGCTGCGCCCGGTCGGCGAGCCACGTCGCCTGCAGCGCCTCCGGGGTGAGCGGAATCACCCGTCGCATGTCCTCGGCCACCTTGGGCAGCGCCACCACGCTCCAGTCGGCCGCGGGGAGCACCGAGTCGTTCGACGCGACGATCAGGATGTCGGAGGGCGACACCAGGTGGAGCGTGTACGACGGGAAGTTGCGGTGCACCGCGGCGAGCACCGACAGCACCAGCGCGTCGTTCATCTCGTAGAGGTGGAGCCACTGGCCCAGCACGCCGCGCGGCGCGAGGGCGCGGCGCGTGCGCTGGTAGAACTCGTCGGTGAAGAGCCACGACACCCCGCTCACCCACGGATTCGACGGCTCCGAGAGGATCAGGTCGTACTGCACGCCGCCCGCCGCGAACACCGACCGCGCGTCGTCGATCAGGAAGCGCGAGCGCGGGTCCTCGAAGACGCGCCGGTTGGCGGGCATGAACGCCTTCGAGCCCTCGATCATCTGCGGCTCGATCTCGATCGTGGTCAGGTCGGTGATGAGCGGCGAGCCGAGCAGCACGTGCGACGACATGCCCGAGCCTTGTCCGATCGCGGCCACGCGCTTGGCGTGCGGGTTGAAGGCGAGCGTGATGAGCGGCAGCAGGAACTTCGCCGACTGGTCGCCGGCGATGCGGCCGCCCGGCGGTCCCGCCACCTGCAGCCACGCGCGCGGGAGCGACGCGTCCGGCTTGCCGTTGGTGGCGAGCGACACCTCGCCGCTCGCCGTGTCGAGGCGGGCGCTCACCGTCGCGGTGCGCCCATCGGCGTAGAAGATCGAGCGCCACGTCGGCGCGATCTCCGCCGTGGCGTAACGGTACACGCCGCTCGAGAGGAGCAGCCGGTCGAAGCGCGTGCCGATCGCGACGATCGCCATCGCGGCCGCCGCGCCCAGCCCCCACGGCGCCCACGTTCGCGCGGTACGCCACGCCTGCGCGGCCCCGGCGAGCAGCCAGAGGCCGAAGCCCACGTCCACGCACGCGCCCGCGACGAGCAGCCCCTTCACGCCGAGCAGTGGCAGCAGCACGAGCGCGGCCGCCGCGGCCCCCGCGATCGAGCCGAGCGTGTTGACGGCGTACACGCGGCCGATCGCGCGCTCGCCGCCCCCCGCGGCCATCAGCGTGCGCGTGATGAGCGGCAGCGTGACGCCGGCGCAGAAGGTGGCCGGGAGCATGACCGCGAGGGCGATGCCGTACTTGGCGATGCTGAAGGCCTGGTACGCCTCGTCGGTCGAACCGAGCGCGGTGAGGAGCGTCGCCTGCCAGTGGAAGCTCGCGATGTAGACCGGCATCGTCGCCACGGCGAACAGCCCCATGGCCACCTGCACGATGCCCAGCGCGCGGACGGGGTCGGCGAACCGGTCGGCGCGCGTGCGCGCCCAGAGCGCCCCCGCGGCGAGCCCGGCGATGAAGGCCGAGAGCATCAACTCGAACGAATGCGTGGCCGCGCCGAGGACGAGCGCGAGCATGCGGATCCACGCGATCTCGTAGATGAACGACGCGATCGCGGTGCCGCCGGCCACCCAGAGGAGCGCGCGTTCGAGGCGCGCGGCCGGGCGTGTCTGGACGAGGGCAGCCGCCGCCACCGAGTCGTATGCGCCGCCGACGGACTCGCGCGCGTCGGCATGACGAGCATCCTGCGCGGCCATGTCGGAGGCCGCGCGGTCCGCGCCGGCGTCGACGTCCTGCGCCGCGGCGATCCGTG
>JACQES010000066.1 GCA_016200495.1 Gemmatimonadota bacterium | reverse complement strand
TCCGCCCGAGCAGCCGCAGCCCGTGCACCAGCGGCAAGAGCGGCAGCAGCGCGGCCGCCGGGGCGCCCAGGAGGCCGAACAGCCCCGATCGCAGGCAGGCGCCGACCGGGCCGAAGATCCCCGCGCCCTGCGTGCAGCTGGCCGCCTCGTGCTCGAACAGGAGCGCGCCAGCGATGAACAAGGCCGCCAGGAGCAGCCCGATCCCCGCCACCTCGCGCACCAGGCGCTGGCGGCGAGGATCGGGCGGGGCGGCGGTCGCCTCGCGAAGGTCCAGTTCGGCGCGTGTCCCGCGGGACCGAGGCGAATCCTCGGCTGCGATCGCGCGGCGCCGCGGCTTGGCCGGGGCGTCCTTCAGGGCAGGGTCGCTCACGAGGGATAGACGGCCTGAAGCGGGCGGGCGTCACGGGTCGCCCGGTGGCCCGGCCGACCCGCCGGCGTCGCGTGTCCCTGCTGAGAGGCCGGGCCTCGCCCTCGCCGGCCCGAGCGGTCCTACCTGGGCGACATCCCCGGGCAGTCGGCGTCTCCGCCCGACCGCGCACCGTACTCGGTGCGCGCGAGGGACACCTTGCCGTCCGCGTGCAACTGCACGACGTACAGGTTGGCGTACGCTGCGTCGCAGATGTCCGGCAGCTTGGGCCCGCCCAGCGCCTCGATGATGAGCGGCACGGTATTGCTGTGCCCCACCACGAGCACGGCGCCGGCCGGCTGCTCGCGCACGGCGTCGGCCACGGCGCGCGCGTGTTCGCGCGCCGCGCGTGTCACGCCGACGACCTGCGGCGCGATCCCGAGCTTCGCCGCCAGCGGCCGGCCGGTTTCTCGGGTGCGCAGCAGTTGCGTGGTCAGGATGCTCCGCACGCCGGCATCCGCGAGCGCCGCCGCCAGCGCATTCGCCCGAGCCACCCCCGCGGGCGTCAGCGGCGGGTCATCCGCCGGTTGCGCGGCCTTCTCGGCGTGCCGCACCAGATACACGGTACGCGCAACCGGTAGGGGTGCCGCGGTCTCGCGCGTTGGGGCGCTCGCGCAGCCCGCGATCGCGACCGCGAGCAGCGCCGCCAGTCCGCGGGACCGCCTCACGGTGCTCCCGTGATCGCGCGGCCGCACACCGTGCCCGTCACCGAGCCGCCCGCGCCTCCGGCGCCCACCGTGATGGTGATGCCGACGTCGCACGTCGCCGACCGGCCCGCCGTCGCCGCGCGGATGGACCCGGTGATGCTCGCGGCGAGCGCGCCGGTGGATTGGGTGGTGGCGTTCACCGTGACCGCCCCGTTCATCGTCCACGTGCGGCTCGCCCCCGGCGCCGATGCCGCACAGTCGGCAAACGCCTCGGTGACCTGTGCCGTCGTCCCGCTCGCGGTCGAGTTGGAAGTGCCGGTGACATGCGCCGTGCCGCCCGCCGGGCACGGCACCGTCTGGTCGAGGATGACACTCGGCGCCGGCCCCCCGGCCGCCTGGAGCGCGGGCTCGAGCGAGACCGTGGGCGTGGACACGGAAGACATCGCCGCGAAGAGCTCGCGCGCTTCCGCGTCGCTCAGCGCCGGCTGCGGGCCGGTGCTGCCGCTGCACGCGGCGACCACCGCAAGCATCGAGAGCACCGGGAGGCGGGAGCGAGCGAAGGTGCTGGACATGACGGAGGCTCCGGTCTGGACGGGATCAGCCAACGGGGAATGCACCCTGCTTCCCCGCGCGGGACGCGCCAACCATACGCCCGGCGACCCGCCGCGACAAGACGCCCGCCGCACCTCGCGGGTGCGACGGGCGTCGCCATCAGGACACGGCGCGAGCCGCGTCAGTCCTTGAACCGCTCGAAGTTCCGCTCGAGCCACTTCGTGTCCACGGCACCCGCCACGAAGTCGGGATCGTTCATGATCTTCCCCGCGAACGCGATCGTCGTCGTCGGCCCCTGCACCACGAACTGGTCGAGCGCCCACTTCATGCGGTTGATCGCCGCCTGCCGGTTCTCGGCCTGCACGATCAGCTTGCCGATCATCGAGTCGTAGTAGGGCGGCACGCGGTAGCCCGCGTACGCATGGGTGTCCACGCGGATGCCGGGCCCGCCGGGCGGATGGAACACCTCGATCATCCCCGGGCTCGGCTGGAAGTTGCGCTGCGGATCTTCGGCGTTGATGCGCACCTCGATCACGTGGCCGCGCATCGGCGGCAGCTCGAGGAAGCTGAGCGGCTCGCCGGCGGCGACGCGGATCTGCTCGCGCACCAGGTCCACGCCGTAGAGCTGCTCCGTGACCGGGTGCTCGACCTGGATGCGGGTGTTCATCTCCATGAAGAAGAACGACCCATCCTCGTCGAGCAGCATCTCGATCGTACCGGCGCCCACGTAGTTGATCGCCTTCGCCGCCTTGATGGCCGCGTCGCCCATCCGCTGGCGCAGGTCGGGGGACATGGCGGGGCACGGCGCTTCCTCGATCAGCTTCTGGTGACGCCGCTGCACGGAGCAGTCGCGCTCCCCCACGTGGATCACGTTGCCGTGCTGGTCGCCCAGCACCTGGAACTCCACGTGACGCGGCTTGAGCAGGAACCGCTCGACGTACACGTCGCCGTTGCCGAAGGCCGAGAGCGCCTCCTGCCGCGCGAGCGTGAAGTTGCGCACGAACTCGTCGGCGTCGCGGGCGACGCGCATTCCCTTCCCGCCGCCACCGGCTGCGGCCTTGATGATCACCGGGAAGCCCGACTGCTGCGCGAAGGCGAGCGCCTCGTCGGGATCCTCCACCGGCCCCGGCGTGCCGGGCACCACCGGCACCCCGGCGGCCACGGCCGTGCGCCGCGCCGTCGCCTTGTCGCCCATCGTGCGGATCTGCTCGGGCGTCGGGCCGATGAAGGTGATGTTGGACGCCGCGCACGTCTCCGCGAACTCGGCGTTCTCGGCCAGGAACCCGTACCCCGGGTGGATGGCGTCGGCGCCCGTGATCTCGGCGGCCGCGATCAGCCGCGGGATGTTGAGGTAGCTGTCGCGCCCGGCCGGCGGGCCGATGCAGACGTCGTCGTCGGCGAAGCGCACGTGCAGCGACTCGCGGTCGGCCTCGGAGTACACGGCCACGGTCTGCACGCCGAGCTCTCGGCAGGCGCGGATGACGCGCAGCGCGATCTCGCCGCGGTTGGCGATCAGGACTTTCTTGAACATGCGGAGGCGGGTCCCGGTCAGGCGGTGAGGTCGCCGCCGAACCCGGAGAACGAGGTGTCGCTCGTCCCGGCCACGCCCTGCACGGCCAGCGCGAACTCGCTCGGGTTGCTGGCGTAGAAGACCGCGCTCTCGTACGAGATGGCCCCCGACTTGTACCACTGCATGATGCTCTGGTCGAAGGTCTGCATGCCGTACTGGATGTGCCCTTCCTTGATGAGGTCGGGAATGTTGAGCGAGGTGTTCATGTCGCGGATCTGGTCGCGCACCGCGGCGGTGTTGATCAGCACCTCGCACGCCGGCACGCGGCCCGGACGGTCGCTGCGCGGCACGAGCCGGAGCGAGATGACCGCCTGCAGCGCGCTCGACAGCGCGTAGCGCACCGACGTCTGCTCCTGCGGCGGGTAGAACGACAGGATGCGGTTGATCGTCTGCGTCGCGTCGGTCGTGTGCAGCGTCGAGAGCACGAGGTGGCCGGTGTCCGCCGCCTTGAGCGCCGTGTCGAGCGTGTCGAGGTCGCGGATTTCGCCGATCAGGATGATGTCGGGGTCCTGCCGCAGCACCCGGCGCAGCGCCTGCGAGAAGGTCCCCGTGTCGGTCCCGACCTCGCGCTGGTTGATGTGGCAGTTGATGTCGCGGTGCAGGAACTCGATCGGGTCCTCGATCGTGATGATGTTCGCGTGCCGCTGCTCGTTCACGAACTGGATCATCGACGCGAGCGCGGTGGACTTCCCCGAGCCCGTGATCCCCGTGACGAGGATCAGCCCGCGGGGCTTGAGCGCGATCGACTCGACGATCTTCGGCAGGTTGAGCTCCTCGCACGTCTTCGCCTGGAACGGGATGACGCGGAAGGCGTACGCGATCGTGCC
The DNA here is from genome assembly GCA_016200495.1 of Gemmatimonadota bacterium. Lineage (GTDB taxonomy): Bacteria > Gemmatimonadota > Gemmatimonadetes > Gemmatimonadales > Gemmatimonadaceae > JACPPC01. The sequence continues at coordinate 9,316 of JACQES010000066.1, read as the reverse complement.
GCGCTGCTGGTACACGTTCACGCGGAAGCGCCCGATGCCCGGCACGCCCAGCGCGAAGTCCGCTTCCTTCGCCTCGGCGAACTCCTTGATCTGCTTGGGCGGCATCGTCTGCTCGGCGATGCTCTTGAGGTCCTCCGGCCGGAGCGGCGGGAAGTTGAGCGGCACGAGCTCGCCGTTGATGCGGAGGGTGGGCGGGCGGCCGACCTTGAGGTGCAGGTCCGAGGCCCCCTGCTTCACCATCTCCTGCATGACGGCCTTGTAGTTGTACGGCTGGTTGGCGGCCGGAGCCGCCTGCGCCGCCTGGCTCCCCGACGCGAGCGGCGGGTTAGCCATTGGGATCGATCCGGAACAGGACCTGGCCGAACTCCACCGGCTGCGCGTCGCTCATCGCGACCTCGCGCACCACCCCGGCGTACTCGGACTCGATCTCGTTCATGATCTTCATCGCCTCGATGATGCAGACGGTCTGGCCCTTCTCGATCCGCTGCCCGACGCTCACGTACGGCTTGGCCGTCGGCTCCGGGCGCGAGTAGAAGGTGCCCACCATCGGCGACTTCACCTCGACGAGCGGATTGGCCGGCTTGGGCGCCGGCGGCGCGTCGGCGGCGACCGTCTCGCCCGACGGCCGGTTCGGCGCGGAGGCCGGGAGCGCCATCGGCATCGGCATCGGCGCGGCCACCTGCACCGCCCCGCGCTGCGCCGGCGTCTTGGATATGCGGAGCTTCATCCCCTTGTCCGAGGAGATCTCGATCGAGTCCACGCTCGAGCTGTCGAGCAGCTCCACCAGCTTCTTGACGTACCGGAGGTCAATCATGGTTCCGGGGTGGGGCGCGACCTACCCGACTTCGAGCAGGTCACGCGTGAAATCCGTGAGGAGCACCGGTCCTGCCGCGGACAGGAAGACGTCGTCCTCGATCCGGACGCCGCCCCAGCCCGCATGGTAGATGCCGGGTTCGATGGTCACCACCGCGCCGGCGGGCAGCGGGCTCTCGGACAGCCGACTCAGCCGGGGCGCCTCATGGATCTCGAGGCCAATCCCGTGCCCGAGGCTGTGCCCGAAGGCCGACCCCTCACCAGCATCATCAATGTAGCGCCTCGCGAGCGCGTCGGCATCCTTCCCTGACATCCCCGCGCGGACCCCGGCGCGGGCCGCGGCGTTGGCCCCGGCCACGATGCCGTGCACCTCGCGCTGCCGGGCATCGGGCGAGCCCGCCACCACGGTGCGCGTCACGTCCGAGCAGTAGCCGGCGTGCACGGCGCCGAAGTCGAGCAACAGGTACTCTCCGCGCTGCCAGGTCGGTGGAGCGCCACCTCGCCCGCGTCCTTCACCTCGCGCAGCGACTCGACCAGCTCGCCCGCCGGCCGCCACCGCCACCGCGTCCCCGACTCGAGCAGCCGCGCGAAGTCGCGGTGCAGCAGGTGCGCCGTCTCGAAGCCGATCGTGCCCACGGCCGAGTAGCCCGGCAGTTCGCGCCACAGCGCCGTCCAGAGGCTCTGCGACTCGATCACGATGCGCGCCGCCGCCCCGGCCTCCTCCGCCGCCTGTTCGGCGTAGCGGATGTCGGTGAGCAGGAGGCACTCGGTCGGCGTCACCACCGCGAGCGCGTTCGACCCCGAGAAACCGGTCAGGTAGCGGACGTTGGCCAGCGACGAGACCAGCAGCGCGTCGAGGTGATGGTCCAGCAGCAGGGCGCGCAGCGCGTCGAGCCGCGCCGGACGCGCGTCAGCCACGAGCGGCGCCGAGCATCTCCACGAGGCCGCGCAACGCGAGCGCGTAGCCGGCCGGCCCGAACCCGACGAGCACCGCCCGCGCCCCGGCGGCGAGCATCGAGTGCCGCCGCTCGGGCTCGCGCGCATGGATGTTCGTCAGGTGCACCTCGACGAACGGCACGCTCACGCTCGCGAACGCGTCGCGGATGGCGAGGCTCGTGTGACTGTAGGCCCCGGCGTTGATGATCGCCCCGTCGCACTGCCCGCGCAGCGCGTGGATCGCGTCGATCAGCTCCCCCTCGCCGTTCTTCTGCACGCAGGTGAGCGTCGCGCCAAGCGAGCGCGCCAGCGCGGTGAGCTCGGCCTCGATCTCGCCCAGCGTGCGCGTCCCGTAGAGCGCGGGTTCGCGGATGCCGAGCAGGTTGAGGTTCGGACCGTTGAGGAGGGCGAGCCTCACGGGGCCTTGAGTCCCTTGAGCCAGTTCTGGAACTGCTCCGCTTCCTCGGGACTCGGCACGGCCGGCAACACGCTCGGCGTCGGCTTCATGGGCGACACCGGCGCCTGCGCCGTCTGCGAGAAGAACTGGTCGAACGAGAACGACGCCGACTTGCGCGACGGGCGCGGCGGCGCGGGCTCGCTGAAGACCTGGTCGAGCGAGAGCTCGCCCGACGCCTGGCGCGCGGGCTGGCCGGGCAGGCTCGGGGCGCTCGCCGGTTCGTCGAGCACGGCCGTGGCCGCGGCGCCGGCCGGCGCGGCGGAGGCCGGTGCCTCGGTCGCGAACGCGCCGTCCGGATACATCGCCGCGAGGCGACGCGCGGCGGACTCGTCTGCACGGGACACCGTCGCCCCCGCGAACACCCCGAGGTCGAACGCGCGCGCCGACATCCACGGCTGTTCCTCCGCGGTATCGCCGGCGGGAGAGGCTGCAGCGACCGCCTGTTCGATGTGCGGCGCCGCCGCGGCGGCTTCGTGCGGCGCCTCCAGCGCGGCGGGGGCCACGTGCACCATCGCGGCGCCCTGCCCCGGACGCCAGCCCGCCAAGGCCGCGAAGAAGTCGCGGGCGCGCGGACCGGCGTGCGCCGGCGCGGCTTCGAGTGCCGCGATCTTGCCGAGGAGCTGCGCGTCGCCCGGCCGCTGCTGGAGCAGCTGGCGATAGGTGTCGAGCGCCTGGGCCACGTGCCCTTGCTGCACGTACAGGTCGCCCATCGTCTCGGTCACGAACGGCTCGGACGGCGCCGCGGCGTGCGCTGGCGTCGCGCTCGGCGACGCCGATTCATCCACGAGTTCAAACGCGTCCGCGGAGGGCAGCACCGGCGCGGACGGCGCGGCCGGCGCCGGTTCCGTGAACAGCACCGGCGGCGGTTCGAAATTGGCGGCCGAGGTGCGCAGCGGCGTGCCTTGTTCGACGGCCTGTGCCTCCGACGCCTGCAGGTCTTCGAGCGTGTCCCACAAGCCGGTCGGCTCGGCCTTCGGCTGCGGCGCGAGTCCGAGATCCATGGTGGGCGGCGTCACCCGCAGCGGCATCTGCAGTTCAGGCGGCAGCTCGGCCGGGGGCGGAGCGGCCGTTTCGCCACTGAAGGGTGGCGTCACCACGAAGTCCGCATCGAGCGGTGCCGGCGGAGCCGACGGGAGCAGGCTGGCCGCCGAACTCTCGTCGCGCGTCTCGATGCCCGAGATCCCGGCGAGCGGATTGGTGTCGGTCTCGAGGTCGCCGTCGAACTGGGTCGAACTGAACGGGACTGACGTCTCGAACCCTTCGTTCGGCGTCGCGGGACGCGGCACGAGCGTCGCCGGGGTGTCGTCCTCCACGGCGGCCATGGACTCGAGGTCGAGCCCCATGAGCGAGAGGCGCGGCGGCGCGACGTCGGCCTCCTCGAGGGGCGGCGCGGGGGCCGGCTCGGGTTCCTTGGCCTTCGCCCAGGGCGGCGTGACGCGCTCGATCTCGATCGTGGCGGCCTCGTGCACCGGCTGGCTCGAGCGCGGCGTCGGGACGGCCGGCGTCGCGAGGGGCGTGACCGCGGCCACGTTCATCGGCGTCGGCTCGGGTTGGCGCGCGGCCTCGGCGGCAGCGCGCTCCTCGGCTTCCTGCACGAGCTTGATCTGCGCCTGGATGTCCTCGTTGCGCGGATCCGCGTCGAGCACCCGCTGGTACCACCCCCGTGCGCCGGCGTAGTCGGTCGCGTCGCGGGCGATGTCGCCCAGGTGCCGGAGCGCGATCAGGTTTTCCGGATCGAGTGCCAGCGCGGCGGTGAAGACCTTCTGTGCCTCCTCGTACTCCTTGTTCTCGAACAGCGCCTGGCCATACACGATGTGCCCGGACATGTGCCCGGGCTGGTCGGCCAGATGCTGTCGGCAGATCGCGATCGCCTGCGCGAGATCCCCCGCCTTCCGGTACTCGTTCGCCAGGGGGGCGAAGTACCGGCGGGGGTTCTCGTCGAACTTCTTTCGCAGATCGTCGATCCGGGCGGAGGTCGCCATGGCAGGCCCTGAGGGAGGAACCGCCCGCGGACGGGGGGCATGAAGGACGAATCATACAACCGGCCCGCGAGCAGCGTCAATTGGAGAAGTGACTATCTGGCTTGATCTTACGTCGTCCGGCCGACTACATTCCGAGGCTTTTTCCGTTCTCCGGGCGCGTCCCGGTCGTTTCCATCTTTTCCAAGGATGTCGGACCCGTGCTGCAGTCAATGCGGAGCATGGCCAAGTGGATCTGGATCGGCGTGGCGGTCGTCTTCGTCGGCGGGTTCCTGCTGTACGAAACGTCGGGCCTCGTCGGCCGTTCTCGCGTGACCGTCACCACCGCCGTGGCCTCGGTCGAGGGCACCGATATCCCGTGGCAGCAGTGGCAGGCCACCGCGATGCGGCTGGCGCAGCAGCAGGAACAGCAGATGAGGCGGAGCCTGACGCTCGATGAGCGGGCCCGCATCGACGACCGGGCATTCGAGCAGCTGGTTGGCGACATCCTCCTGCAGAAGGAATACGAGAAGCGGGGCATCCGCGTCACAGATGCGGAGCTGGTGGACGCCGCGCAGTACGCGCCGCCCGAACAGTTCCAGCGCTCCCCCGAGCTGCAGACGGACGGCCGGTTCGACATCGAGAAGTACCGCCGCCTCCTGGCGTCCCCCGCGGCGCGCCAGCAGGGGATCCTGATCAACCTCGAGAACTACTATCGCGAGGAGATTCCCCGACAGAAGCTGTTCTTCCAGTTGGCCGGCGAGACGTGGGTCTCGGACGAGCACCTCTGGTCCACGTGGCAGGACACGCACGACTCGGCCACGGTCACCTGGGTGGGCTGGGATCCGACCAGCATTCCCGATGGCAAGGTCACGGTCTCGGACGCCGAGATCAGCGACTTCTTCGCGAAGAACGCCAAGCGGTTCGATCGTCCCGGCCGCGCGGTGGTTTCCGTGGTCAAGGTCCCGCGCACCGTCACGGCGGCCGACAGCGAGGCCGTGCGCGCGCGCATCGCCGCGCTCCGCGCCGAGATCACCTCGGGCAAGCGCACCTTCGAGGACGCCGCCAAGGAGCTCTCCGCCGACTCGGGGTCGGGCGCGCAGGGCGGCGACCTGGGCAAGTCGCACAAGGATCGCTACGTGAAGGCGTTCTCGGACGCCGCGGCCAAGCTCTCCCCCAAGGAGATCTCGGGTCCCGTCCTCTCCGAGTTCGGCTACCACCTCATCCGCCTCGACGAGCGCAAGGGCGACACGCTGGCGCTGCACCACATCCTGCTGGCCATCAAGCAGAGCGACTCGTCGGCCACGCGGAGCGACCGCCGCGCCGACTCGCTGGCCGCGATCGCCGCCAGCCAGGACAAGCCGGCGCGCTTCGACTCGGCCGTGAAGGTGCTCGGCCTCAAGCCGGAGCAGCTGGTGGCCACCGAGGGCGATCCGCTCATCGGCAAGGACGGCAAGTACGTGCCGAGCGTGAGCGCATGGGCATTCGGCGGCGTGCGCGTGGGCGAGACCAGCGAGCTCTACGATGCCGACGACGCCTACTACCTCGCGCGCCTCGACTCGGTGCGCGTCGGCGGCAAGGCGTCGCTCGAGACGGTGAAGGACGAGATCCGCACCTATCTCGCGCGCGGCAAGAAGCTCGCGCTCCTGGCCGACAGCGCGCGGGCCTTCGCGAAGGCCGCCGCCGCGGGCGGCTTCGAGGCGGCGGCCAAGGCGCGCGGCCTGTCGGTCGGCACGGCGGGCCCCTTCACGCGGGTCTCGAGCGTCAACGGGCTCGGGCAGGCCACCGAGGCGATCGGCGCCGCGTTCGCGCTGCCGGTCGGCGGCGTCAGCGGCCCGATCACCACGCGCGAGCGCGTGATCGTGCTGCGGGTGGACAAGCGCGTCGCGGCGACGCGCGAGGCCTGGGCGGCCCAGAAGGCGCAGCAGCGCGACGCGATCCTCCAGGCGCTCCGGCAGACGCGGGTCCGCGAGTACCTCGACCACCTGCGCAAGACGGCCAACGTCAAGGATCACCGCAAGGAGATCCAGTCGGCGAACCGCCAGGCGACGTCGTAGCGCGTCGCGGGCGCCGCGCGCGCGAACGGGGGGCGTCCACGCGATGTGGACGCCCCCCGTTTGACGTGCGCCGTCGTGCGTCACGCGGCCGGGCGCACCGGCCGCGCTCGGACTACATGAGCCGCTTGGGCTCGGGGCGCTCCTCGTTCGACGCCTCCGGACGCGGGCTCTCGATGCGATCCATGCGCGGCGCGTTGCCCTGCCCCGCGATCTCGCGCTCGACGTCGTTCATGTTCTTCTTGAACTCCTTGATGCCCTTGCCGAACGAGCCCGCGATCTCCGGAATGCGCTTGGCACCGAAGAAGAGCAGGATGACCATCCCGATGAGCAGAATCTCGCCGAAGCCGAGGTTGCCGAACATGTTGCCTCCTAGAAGAGCGAACGCGCGATGAGATAGGCGACGAGCACGCCGACGAGGCTCAGGAGCGAGACATCGAGGGCGACCGGCCCGAGCGCGAACCGGATGATGACGAGATCAATGGGCAGCGGTCCGAAGGAGGCCGTGACCCCCGTCGTAAGGAACTCCTTGACCGCGCCGACTGGAAGGAACTTGCGTGCAAACTGCGTGAGAAATCCACCCACCACGAAACCCGTGGCGAGAACGCCCACATGGAACATGGGGCGGTGGCGGGCCGATCCGACAGGGGGCATTACCAGCGCCGGTCCATGACATAGGCGATTGCGTCGGCCAGCGCGGAGCGCGCGGGCGATGCCGGCAGGGTGGCCAGCGCGGCCTCGGCTTCCTGCGCGTACTGCTCGCCGCGCCGGCGGGCGTACTCCAGCCCGCCGGCCTCCGCGACGATTCCCACCACTTCCTCCACCAGCGCGTCGGACGGCTCGCTGGCGTTGAACAGCGCCTCCACCCGCGCGCGCGCGGCGGGACCGACGGTCCGCAGCGCGGCGATGAGCGGCAGCGTGACCTTGTGCTCCTTCAGGTCCTGCCCGCCGGGCTTGCCCGTCGTTTCCTGCTGCTCGGTGTAGTCGATCAGGTCGTCGGCCACCTGGAACGCCATGCCCAGCCGCTCGCCGAAGCGCGCGAGCGCGTCGCGATGGCCCAGCGCGCCGGACAGCGCCCCGACCTCGCACGCGGCGCGGAAGAGCACCGCCGTCTTGTGCTTGATCAGCTTCTCGTAGTCCTGCTCGGAGAAGCTCAGCCGGTCCACGGCGCCCAGCTGCCGGATCTCGCCCAGCGTGAGCTGGTTGGAGGCCCGGGTGAACACGCGCAACGGCTCGAGGTCGCCACGCTCGACCAGCTCGAGGAGCGCCCGGGAGTACAGGAAGTCGCCGAAGATGACCGAGACCTGGTGGCTGAAGATCGCGTTGATGGTCGGCATGCCGCGCCGCAGCACCGAGTGGTCCACGGCGTCGTCGTGGACGAGCGTCGCGAGGTGGATCAGCTCCACCACCGCCGCCATCGTCACCGCCGAGGGCGCCGCCTGCCCCGCCGTCTCGCTCGCGAGCAGCAGGAGGGTGGGACGGAACATCTTCCCCTTCATGCCCATCAGGTGCTGCGTGACGTCGGGCATCAGCTCGCCATCCATCGCGACGATGCGCCACATCTCCTGCACCGTGCGCTCGAGCTGGTCCTTCACGGGCGCCTGGATGTCGCGGAGCGCCTCCTTGAGCGCGTCCGTGCCGCGGGCCGCGCGCATCACTTCACCGCCTTGGACACCGATCCGATGCGCTCGGCGATATCGCGGAAGGTGATGTCCACGGCGAAGACGCGTTGGTAGGCGGCCAGCGCATCGGCCGGGCGCTCGAGCGCCTCGTACGTCTGGCCGAGCTGGTAGAGCACGCCGACGAGCTGCGCATCGTCCACGCCGGGCTCGCCCGCCGCGCGCGAGAGGATCGTCGCGGCGACGGCGTAGTGTCCCTTGTCCACGAAGCACTGGCCGAGCGCCTCGTAGGCGCGCGCCCGGTGCTGCTGCCCGCGCAGCGCCTTCTGGAACTCGGCGATCGCCTCGTCGAGCAACCCCATCTCCTTGTAGGCGACGCCGAGGTCGTAGTGCGAGTCGTAGTCCTCCTCCTCGACGTTCTGGGCGACGCCCTGCTTGAACTTGGCGAGCATGTCGGCGAAGTCGGCCTGCTCGTCGCCGGTCGGCTCCTCCTCGTCGACGATCATGCGCGTGTCCTTGGTCGGCTCGTCGTCGCGCAGCCAGTCCCCCAGGTCCAAGAAGTCGTCGTCGCCGCCCGAGGCGGGGACAGGCGCCGGCGCGGGCTCCGGGGCCGCTTCCGGCTCCGCGCCCGTGTAGCGCTTCATCGTCGTCGTCGAGCGGATCGCGGTCGTGCCGCGCTTGGGCGTCTCGGTGGCGACCGGCGCCGGCGGCGTCGCGATCGTGCCGATGGCGGCCTGCGCCCGCTCGTTGCCCGGCTGGAGCTCGAGCACGCGCTGGTAGACGGCGCGCGACTTCTCCGCCTGCCCCTCGCGGAGCAACGCATCGCCGAGCTCCAGGTACGCGTCCACGAGGCCGCCGCGGTCATTGAGGCGGAAGCAGTACTCGACGCGCTTCTGGTGGTGCCGCACGGATGCCGGATTGACCTGCACGATCTCGTCGGCCAGCGACCGGGCTGCGCTCAGGTCTTCCTGCTTCTCGAAGCCGACCATCGCCGTGTCGAGCTCGCGCAGCCCTTCCTCGCGCTGGCCGTCCTCGAGCAGCGCCTCGGCGTACGAGCGACGGAGCGCCCAGTTCTCGGGGTCGCCCTCGACGCGCACGGCGAGTCCGTCCACCGAGCGGGCGAGGATGGACGTGCTCTTGCGCGACGGCGGCGGCGGTTCGTCGATGGCGTCGGAGGCGAGCGGCGTGAGCGCCGCCGTGAGCATGTCGTCTTCCTCGATGCTCGTCGTCTCCTTCTCGGGCACGACCGGCACGATTGGCGGCGTGAGGAACGCGACCTCGATGTCGTCGGCTCCCTCGGGCACCTTGACCGGCGGCTCGGTCTCGATGCCGTACTCCGCGCCGAAGGCGGGAATTCCGGCCGGCGTCCCCATCGCGATGATGGGAAGCCCGTCGAGCTGGGACCCGCGCTTGGGGGCCTCGGGCGGGGGTGGCTCGTCGGCCACGAGTTCGACCGGCTCCGCCTCGGTCGGCGCCGCC
>JACQES010000065.1 GCA_016200495.1 Gemmatimonadota bacterium | reverse complement strand
GGCGAGCGAGAGCTGCGCCCTCGACATCGTCGGCGCCACCAAGGTGCGCGACGTCGAGCCGGGCGAGGTCGTGCGCATCGACGGCTCGGGGATCACCTCGATCTTCCCGTTCGAACGGAAGCCGCTGTCGCGCTGCATCTTCGAGCACGTCTACTTCGCGCGGCCCGACAGCCAGATCTTCGGCGGCTCGGTGGACCGCGCCCGGCGCGCGCTGGGCCGCCGCCTCGCCGAGGAGCAGCCCGCGCCGGGCGCCGACTTCGTCTTCGCGGTGCCCGATTCGTCGAACGCCGCGGCGCTCGGCTACGCCGAAGTCGCCGGCATCCCGTTCGAGTTCGCGCTCATCCGCAACCACTACGTCGGGCGCACCTTCATCCAGCCCACGCAGGCCGGCCGCGACGCCAAGGTGAAGGTCAAGTACAACGCCGTGCGCGGGCTGCTCGAGGGCAAGAAGGTCGTGATGGTGGACGACTCGATCGTCCGCGGCACCACCACGCGCGGCCTCGTGGCCATGGTGCGCGCGGCCGGCGCCCGCGAGGTGCACATGCGGGTGTCGTCGGCGCCGATCACGGGTCCCTGCTGGTACGGCATCGACACGCCGCAGAAGTCCGAGCTGATCGCGGCCTCCAACGACGTGCAGGCCATCGCCCGGCTCCTCGGCGTGGACTCGCTCGGCTACCTCTCCCTCGACGGCATGCTCAGCGCGATGCCCGACGGCCCCGGCGGGTATTGCCACGCCTGCTTCTCCGGCCAGTACCCCACGGCGGCGCCCACGCGCGCCACCCGCTAACCGAGACCCATCGTGCCGCAGCGCGTCTACTTCTTCGGGAACGGCAAGGCCGACGGCGATCGGGACATGAAGTCCGTCCTCGGCGGCAAGGGGGCCAACCTCGCCGAGATGACGAATCTCGGCGTTCCGGTGCCGCCGGGCTTCACGATCAGCTGCGACGTGTGCGTGGCGTGGCTCGACCAGCGCGCCCGCCCCGATGGGCTCGAGGCCGAGGTGCGCGAGAACGTCGCGCGCCTCGAGGCCACCACTGGCAAGCGATTCGGCGATCCCACGGCGCCGCTCCTCGTGTCGGTGCGCTCGGGCGCGGCCACGAGCATGCCGGGGATGATGGAGACCATCCTCAACCTCGGCCTCAACGACCGGACCGTCGAGGGGCTCGCCACGGCCAGCCGGAACGGCCGCTTCGCCTACGACTCGTACCGCCGCTTCCTCCAGATGTACGGCGACGTCGTCCTCGGCGTCCCGTTCGGCGACTTCGAGCACCTGCTCAAGGCGAAGCGCATGACGGAGGGGGTCGCGAGCGACGCGGAGCTCTCCGAGGGTGCGCTCCGCGCGCTCGTGGATGAGTACAAGCGCCTCATCCGCGCGCGCACCGGCAAGGACTTTCCGCTCGATCCGGTCGCGCAGCTGTGGGGAGCGATCGAGGCCGTGTGGCACTCCTGGACGCTCAAGAAGGCGGTGGACTACCGGCGCGTGCACGGGATCTCCGAGCGGCTCGGCACCGCGGTGAACGTCCAGGCGATGGTGTTCGGCAACCTCGGCGACACGTCGGGCACCGGAGTCGCGTTCACGCGCAATCCGTCCACGGGCGAGCACCACTTCTACGGCGAGTTCCTCGTCAATGCGCAGGGCGAGGACGTCGTGGCCGGCATCCGCACGCCGCTGCCGATCGACGAAATGGCGAAGGCCCTGCCCGCCGCCTACGAGGCGCTGCTCCTCACGGAGCGCCGGCTCGAATCGCATTTCCGCGACATGCAGGACCTCGAGTTCACCGTCGAGGCCGGCACGCTTTTCCTGCTCCAGACGCGCACCGGCAAACGTTCCGCCGCGGCCGCCGTCCGCGTGGCCGACGACATGGTCTCCGAGGGGCTCATCACCCCCAAGGAGGCCGTGAAGCGGGTGACGCCCGACCAGCTTGACCAGCTGCTGCATCCGGTCATCGACGCGGGCGTGCGCGCGGAACCACTCGCGACCGGCCTGCCCGCGAGCCCCGGAGCCGCCTCCGGCATCGCCGTGTTCGATCCCGACGTGGCCGAGCAGCGTGCGGCCGCCGGCGAGGCGGTCATCCTCGTCCGCGACGAGACGACCCCCGAGGACTTCCACGGGATCGTGGCCGCGAAGGGGGTGCTCACCGCGCGCGGCGGCATGACCAGCCACGCCGCCGTCGTCTGCCGCGGCATGGGCAAGTGCGCCGTCGTGGGCGCCAAGGACATCGACGTGGACACGACCACCCGCCGCTTCACGGCGGGCCCGGTGACGGTCACCGAGGGCGAGTGGATCACGATCGATGGCGCCACGGGTCGCATCTTCCCGGGCAACCTGCCCACCGTCCCGAGCGAAGTGGTGCGGGTCACCTCCGGCACGCAGGCGGCCGCGCAGGCGCCGGTGTACCGCGCGTTCAGCCGCGTGCTCGGCTGGGCCGACGAGATGCGCCGCCTCAAGGTGCGCGCCAACGCCGACACGCCGCGTGACGCGCGCATCGCGCGCGGCTTCGGCGCGGAGGGGATCGGGCTCTGCCGCACGGAGCACATGTTCTTCGAGGGCGAGCGGATCACCGCGATGCGCGAGATGATCGTGGCGCGCGACGAGGCCGGCCGGCGCCGCGCGCTCGCCAAGCTGCTGCCGATGCAGCGCCTCGACTTCGACGGGATCTTCGAGGCGATGGACGGCTACCCCGTCACGATCCGCCTGCTCGACCCGCCGCTCCACGAGTTCCTGCCGCACGGCGGCGAGGAATCGAAGCACCTCGCGCGCTCGCTCGGGCTCACGCGTCCCGCGCTCACGCGCATCGTCGAGGGACTGCGCGAGACCAACCCGATGCTCGGCCACCGCGGCTGCCGCCTCGGCATCACGTATCCCGAGATCACCGAGATGCAGGCGCGCGCGATCTTCGAGGCCGCCGTCAAGGCGAAGCGCCGCGGCATCGACGTGCGCCCCGAGATCATGATTCCCCTCGTCGCGACCGTCGAGGAGTTCCGCAACCAGCGCTACATCATCGACGGCGTCGCCGAGCAGGTGCTGGGCGGGATGGGCGAGTCGGTGCCCTACCTCGTCGGCACGATGATCGAGCTGCCGCGTGCCGCGCTGACCGCGGACCGGATCGCCGAGTCGGCGGAGTTCTTCTCGTTCGGCACCAACGACCTCACGCAGACCACCTTCGGTCTCTCGCGCGACGACGCCGGGCGCTTCCTCCACGAGTACGTCGCGCGCGGCATCCTCGAGCATGACCCGTTCCAGGTGCTCGACGAACAGGGCGTCGGGAAGCTCGTCTCCATGGCCGTCACCGATGGCCGTCGCTCGCGCCCGTCGCTCAAGACCGGCATCTGCGGCGAGCACGGCGGCGAGCCGCGCTCGATCGCGCTGTGCCACGCGATGGGGCTCGACTACGTGTCCTGCTCGCCCTTCCGCGTCCCCATCGCGCGCCTCGCGGCCGCGCATGCGGCGCTCGCCGCCAGCACCTGACGTCCGCCCGACGTTGAGGAACCCCGTCATGACGCTCCACCGTGTCAACGCGGCTCCCGTTCGCGTGCCGCGCCGCCCCGCCCTGCGAGCGGCGACCTTGGTCCTCGCCGCCGCGATGGGCGCCTGCGGCGGCGACAAGGGCACTGCGCCCAACGTCACGCCCGGCAGCATCGCCGCGTCGAGCGCGATCACGTCGGCCGGGCGCGCCGGGTTGTTCCCGGCCGACACGCCGGTGGTCATCGTGAAGGGACCGAACGGCGCGCCGATTGCCGGCGTGCCCGTGACCTTCACCGTGAGTACCGGTGGCGGCTCGATCGCGCTCAGCGGCGCGCAGGCGCCGAGCACGACGGTCACGACCAATGGCGCCGGCCTCGCCGGGGTGAAGTGGCGACTGGGTGGCGCGCTCGGCACGCAGACGCTGACGGCCAAGGTGGACACCTTTCCCGGCGTGGTCTTCTCCGCCACGGTGACGCCGGGGTACACCGCCCAGTTGCTCGTGGTGGCGGGCAACAACCAGACCGTGCCGCCCTCGACGCTGGTGCCGGTGCCGCCGCAGGTGCAGGCCAAGGATGTGTTCGGGAATCCCGTCCCGGGCGATACCATCGACTTCAGCAACGGCGCCGGCGGCAACACGCTCACCGGCACGCGGCAGGTCGCCGACGCCAACGGACTCGTGACGCTGCCCAGCTGGACGGTGGGCAACTGCCCGGGCGCCGCGACCGTGAACGCCACGTCGCGCTCGATCGGCAACCCGTCGGTGGCCATCAACGCCACGGTCACCGGCACCGGCAACTACTGCATCGAGCTGGTCTACACGACCACGCCCGACGCGAGCCTCAAGGCGACGGTCGAGAACGCGGCCGCGCGGTGGAGTCGCGTCATCACGCAGTCGCCGTCCACCGAGATCGTGAGCCAGCCCAACTTCACGTGCGCGGGGATCACCGGGCTCACGCTCTCGAACCGGACGATCAAGTCGCTGCTCATCTACGTGCAGCTCGCGCCGATCGCGAGCAGCACACCCGGTCTCGTGACGCTCGGCTCCGCCGGGCCGTGCTTCCTGCGGAACCAGTCGGGGCTCACGGTCGTCGGGGCGATGCGGCTCAACTCGGACTACCTGCTCAACAACGTCGCCCCGCTGGTGCGCGAGGACGTGGTGCTGCACGAGATGGGGCACGTGCTCGGCTTCGGGACGCTGTGGACCGGCGTTCCCGGGGTCCCCGCGCTCCCGATCCTCCTGCCCAACCCGGCCACGACCAACGGTGCCGGGAACCCGGGTTTCGTCGGGAGCTCGGCCAGGAACGAGTACATCGCGCTCGGCGCCCCGGCCGGCGTGGCCTCCGTCCCGGTCGAGAACTGCGGCGGGGCGGGCACGATCAACGGCCACTGGAAGGAAGGGGTGCTCGGTGGCGGCATCGGGTCGGGGTTCGGGACGGAACTGATGACGGGCTACGCGTCGGCGCCCGCCGGCCAGCGCAATCCGTTCTCGCGCATGTCCATCGCGGCGATGGAGGACCTCGGCTACACCGTGGACATGAGTCAGGCGGACAGCTACACGATCAACTCGCAGGCGTGTCCCGTCAGCCTGCTGGCGTTGCCGCCGGGCACGATGATGATCGGCAACAGCCTGGTCGAGGAAACGCTGCAGGAACCCACGCACATCGTGCGGAACGGGCGCGCCCGGCCGATCATCTGGAGGTAGGGGGTGCGGCGCCGGCCGTGAAGCGCGGTTAACACCATGGCCGACTGTGACGTACGCCTCTTGTCGGGGGGGAACCGTCCCTTGATCTTGCCTCGAAGGCTCCTTCACCCGTTGGTGGGGTAGCCTAGGCGCGGTCCGAGCCGGATCGTGGCCACTCTTCTTGCGCGCTGGAGCCGCCGCCATGCCGATTTCGTCCCCGCACCGCCTCGTCGTGCTCGCCGCCATTGCCGTCGCGGCGGCCTGCGGAGGCGGCTCGAGCAGCAACAACGGGGGCACGGGACTCCAGGCGACGCCTGCGACCATGGTGGCCAACGCGAGCCAGGTCACCGCGGGCTGCTACTCCAGTCTCGTGCCCGACACGCCCGTGGTCGTGATCAAGGATGCCACGGGCAACCCCGTCTCCGGGGTCTCCGTGACATTCGCCATCACGTCGGGCGGTGGGTCGCTCACCACCACCACGCGCACCACCAACGCGCAGGGCAAGGCCGGCGTCGGCTGGACGCTCGGCGCCACGGGCACGCAGGTGCTCACCGTCAGCAGCGGCGCGCTGACGCCGGTGACCTTCGCCGCGACCGGCACCGGCACGGGCCCCTATTGCGTGGAGCTCATCTACACCGCCACGCCCGACCCCGCCCTGCGCGCCGCCGCCGATTCGGCCGCCGCGCGCTGGAGCCGGATCATCACGAGCAACCTCTCGACCGAGGTGGTCACGCAGCTCTCGTTCACCTGCGCGAGCATCACGGGGCTCAACCTCACCAACCAGTCCATCCGGGGCATCCTGATCTTCATGCAGCTCGCGCCGATCACGTCGTCGACGCCCGGGCTGGTGACGCTCGGCTCGTCGGGACCGTGCTTCGTGCGCAGCACCAACGGCCTCACGGTGGTCGGCGGGATGCGGCTCAATTCGGATTACCTGCTCAACAACCTTTCGGCGCAGCAGCGCACCGACGTGGTGCTCCACGAAATGGGGCACTCGCTCGGCTTCGGCACCCTGTGGACGGGGATCCCGTCCATCCCGGCGCTGCCCGTGCTGCTGAGCGGTTCCACCACCGTGTCACGGAGCGGCAACCCGATCTTCACGGGCAACGCGGCGATTGCACAGTACGTGGCGCTCGGCGCGGCCGGCGCCACCTCGGTGCCCGTCGAGAACTGTGGCGGCACGGGCACCATGAACGGACACTGGCGCGAGGACGCCGGCGCGGGCGCCGGCTTCGGCACCGAGCTCATGACGGGCTACATCACCAGTAGCCCCACGGCCAAGAATCCGCTGTCCAAGCTCACGATCGCCTCGATGAAGGACATGGGCTACGCGACCGACAGCACGCAGGCCGACGCGTACACGCTCAACAACGCCGCCTGCCCCTCGCCCCTGCTGTTCGCGCCGCCCGCGGGATCGGTGGTGGTGAATGGCCAGGTGGTCGGCGAGGAACTTGCCGCGCCCACGCACATCGTGCGCGGGGGCCGCACCGAACCCATCATCCGGAAGTAGCTGATGTCATCGAACTCGGCCACACGTCGCCGCGCGGTCCTTGCGACCCTGACCGGGCTGGTGATCGCCGCCTGCAGCAGTGGCGGCGGCGGTGGCGGGTCAGGCGGGACGACGGGACCGGCGGCGCTGGTGCCCACGGCCGTGGCCGCCGTGGGCGGCCTCACGACGGTCGCCGGGTGTGGGGGGGCGCTGGTGCCGGACACGCCGGTGGTGGTGGTGCGTGACCAGAACGGCGCGCTGCTGGGCGGTGCCACCGTCACGTTCACGGTGACCTCCGGGGGCGGCAGCCTGAGCAAGACGAGCGTGACCACCAACCAGTTCGGCCAGGCCGGCGTCGCGTGGACGCTGGGTACCACGGGGAGCCAGCAGATGACGGCGAAGGCCGGGTCGGTCGCGCCGGTCACCTACACGGCCGCGCTCACCAGCACGGGGCCGTATTGCGTGGAACTCATCTACACGGCGCCGCCCGACCCGGTCGCCCGTGTGGCGGCGGAGGTGGCCGCCGCGCGGTGGAGTTCAATCATCAACGCGGCGATCATCCCGTACGTCGTCAACGATCCGTCGTACAGCTGTGCCGGCGTCACCCTGCCGCCGATCCAGCGGACGGTCAAGTCGGTGCTCATCTACGTCGAGCTGGCGCCGATTCCCTCGTCGACGCCGGGCTTGATCACGCTGGGCCAGGCCGGGCCCTGCTCGATCCGCGACTCGACGGGGCTCACCGGCGTCGGCGTGCTCAAGCTCAATTCCGACTACCTCGTCAACAACCTGAGCCAGGTCCAGCGCGAGGACGTCGTGCTGCACGAGATGGGGCACGTGCTCGGTTTCGGCACCCTCTGGGAGCCGATCACGGGCGTGGTGGGGCTTCCCACGCTGCTCGTGAATCCGGCGCCGACGGGCAACCCGCAGTTCGTGGGCGCCAATGCGGTCACGCGCTACATCCAGGCGGGGGCTGCGGCCGGCGTCACGCAGGTGCCGGTCGAGAACTGCGGCGGAGGCGGCACGATCAACGGCCACTGGCGCGAGGCGAGCGGCGGCTCGGCGGCCACGGTGGGCTTCGGCATCGAACTCATGACGGGGTACATCTCCGCCCCCGCCGGCCAGCACAATCCGCTGTCGGCGGTGACGATCGCGTCGATGCAGGACATGGGCTACCCCGTCAGCTACGCCTCCGCCGATCCGTTCACGGCCGCGGGGCAGACCTGTCCTGCCACGCTCGTTGCGGCGTCCAACCTGACGCAGGGGCTGGTGCGCGTGGGCAACGACTGGGTGTCGGAGTCGCTCCAGCTGCCGCTGCGCGTTGGCGGGCGCGGCGGGTCGCGACCCATCTTCCGATAGCGTAGGCCGATAGCGCCGGCCGAAACGACGAAGGGCGCCCCGCGTGGGGCGCCCTTCGTCGTTCATGCAGCCAGCCAGGTGGAGGCGGGGAGAGTTGAAGAATCTGCCGTAAATATATGTCGTATAACGATTTACGCAACTGAAATTGGCGACAACAAGATCCATACCCCCAGATGTACCCCTTCTCCGCCTAGAACCACGTTCGGGGGTCGAGGTTGCTGCGCGCAACCTCCCGAAGCCGCGGAAGGTTGGCGGGCTCGAGCGGCTGCACGTGATCTGACACGTAGTCTTTCCCTCGGAAGTGGCACACTACGGCAATCCCATCGCTGCTGAGGTCGGCCGGTACGTAAACGATCGCGGAAACCCAGTGATCCTCGAGGGTTCGCGTCCACACCGTTCCGGACTCCACCCACGCACCCGGCTTCATGAAGCCGGCGGTACGGACCATCTCTCTGCAATAGGCTGGTCCTCTCGTCGCCGTGAATACCTCTGCCGCGGCATAGATCGGCACGGCAGCTGAGGCGACTAGAGAAATTGCGTAGACAGTCCCCTTTAGCAGACGTACAAGAGGGGTAGTCCGCACAGCGTCGATCGGCGGCAACGCGAGTTCCTCCGGACGGTGCGAGATATCCTGCCGGTCCGCGTGACGAAGGTCAAGATGGACCATCCACGTTGACTGACGCCCAACTGACGCCCCGCCCTAGGCTACGGCCTGGACCCGATTGAAGCTGCCTGGTGGCGATGGTTCACGGCCCGCGTAGCACTCGCGCGAGCCGTTCGCGCCGAACGTGAGGCCTCGTGCGAGCTCGCGGCGGCCTTTGGCGATGTAGCGCGACGCCCACAGTGTGGCGCGAGTCCTCTAGGGCAAATGCCCTATATGGGAAATCACGGGGACGGAAGAATAGTGAGCCAAGCCCTTCGCTCGTAGGGAGATGGCTTACACTGCCCACGTGCGCGTTCAAGGTCGCGCGCGAGGCACTCGAGTTGCACCTCGGATCTGCTTTCTGCGGGTCCAGCGCAGCGAAGGTGGTTCCTCCGTGCTGTCCTCGTGCCGCTCGGGCGCCTCTGTTCGGGGCGGAGGAATCGAGGCTGTGTCCGTCCTTACCTCAAGTCAGTGGGGTTTTCGATGCTTCTCAGAGCTCTCGCCACTTCGCTGCTCCTCGCGTCGTCAAGCGTTCTCTCGGCGCAGACGTTCGATGCGTGGAATGACTTCAGTGCCTCGAACAATCCCAACGGTGTGTGGCAGTACGGTTTTCGTACCAGCCTACTTGGCCCATTCGTCAGGCACACCTTTGCGTCCGGTCTTGGTCCGACTAGTAGCGGCAACACGACCATCGCTCAGTGGTTCTCCGTCAATCCATTCGCGAACGTCGGTCGCATTGCTGGCTCGGGCTGCGGATTTCTCGGACCTACGGCGCAGGTGTGCGCCGGCGAGCTCTATGCACATCCAGGTCTAAGCGGTGAGTACGCTGTGTTGCGCTTCGTCGCTCCCTCCTCCGCAGACTACACTCTTCAGTTCGCGTATCGCGGCGTTGACATCCGGGGGACTACCTCGGACTACGCCGTTCTAGATGGCGGATTGGTGTTGCAGCAGGGGGCTGTTGTGGGATTCCGTGCACCGGATGTGGGTGGGACGCTGCACGTGACACTGTTGGCGGGAGAGGCGATTGACTTCGCCCTCGGTGATGGGGGCAACGGAGCGGGCGACGACTCCTCCGGGTTCGACGTCGTGGTGTCTGAGTCTTCTCTAGGCGCGGTTCCCGAGCCAGCGTCGGTGTTGCTGGTGGGTACCGGACTCTTCGGCGTCGGCGCGCTCACGCGAAAGCGGAAGCGGTAGGGGAGCGACAGCGAAGGCAGGCGAGCAGCGGGCGGGGGCTTCCCCGCCCGTTCTGCGTTCGTTGGGTCGCGGACGGGCAAAGGGCGGGAGCGTCAGTTCCCGCCCTTTCTGCCGGTCATCACTATGACGCTCGCCTTGCCGCGTTCCGCGCTGCGCAACACTGACGGCACCACCGTGCGGCGCCGCGGTGAGGAGTGAAGTCCGCTCGGCACCGCTTACACCGACGCGAGCGCCGCGACTCGCGGGCCGCAGCCGCCGTTGCGAGCGCCCCACGAACCTCGCTCGGCAGCGAGGCGCTGCCGCCCCGCTCACCAGCGAATTCAAGCAGGCCATTGCGCTCGGCCTAGAGCCAGTCGTCCAGCGTCGCGCAGCGCGACGCATCCGCCGCACGTTGCTGCGGTGCGCGAATCGCCTTGAGCGCCATTCGCACGGCGGCGACATGCCAGTCTGGACGAAAGCGCCACGACCCGATGCTTGAGCCCTCGCTGACCGACGGGGCGAGGTCGAAGGAGAAGACCAGCCCCCAGCGCGAGACAAGCCATTCGTGAAGTTCGCGCACCTCGCTGGCGTCATAGAGTCCTAGATCGTTTGCTCCTCCGCGTGCCTGATTCTGAAGCACGCGGCGCAGAAAGATCGCGAACCAGCGGCATTGCTCCGGATCGGCGGTGTCGGCTGACAGCTCCCACCACGTTGGCGGTGGCTCGTCATTCCAGGGATTCTTGCGGCCCATCGGCGCACCCTCGCGGGCTAAGGTGCCTCTACGCTACACGCAAAAGCGTATGGCACAAGAGGCGAGCGCGGGCCACCTTCCCCGCCATGTCCCCCCTCGAGGTGCACCTGAAGGCGGCCCGTCTAGCCGCTGGGCTCAGTCAGGAAGAGCTCGCTGCGAAGGCGGGGACGCGTCAGGCGACGATCTCCAAAATGGAGCGGGGCGAGACGCGGCGCGTTGACTTGGACTTGTTGGAGCGGATCGCCGACGTCCTACGCGTCCCCGCTTCGACGCTCC
The DNA here is from genome assembly GCA_016200495.1 of Gemmatimonadota bacterium. Taxonomy (GTDB): domain Bacteria; phylum Gemmatimonadota; class Gemmatimonadetes; order Gemmatimonadales; family Gemmatimonadaceae; genus JACPPC01. The sequence continues at coordinate 12,193 of JACQES010000065.1, read as the reverse complement.
TGCGCCAGTCGCACCAGAAGTCGCGACACTGAGTAGGCACTCCTACTGGCCCGCGAGCTACGGAGGGGAGAAGTGAGCGTTCGGGATGAAGCACGGGCACGATTCGCGATCGGTGGCCTTCTCTTCTTCTGGGTGGCGAGCGTCGGTCTCGCATTCGCGGCCGTCCGAAGCACGCAACCTTCTGCGTTCTCCGCGGCTGACGCGAACTCTATCACGGCCGCCGCAACGGTCGGGCTGTTCGTGGTTACGGCGCTCCTCGCGTTGTTCACCTACTTCCTGTTCGGTGCAACGGTTCGCCTGGAGGAGTCGGCGCGTCGGCCGCACCTTCGCTTGCGGAGGGCGTACCTGAATCTGTCGGACAATCGGCGCGTTCGCGAAGCGGTGGTCACGATCGAGATCGCGAACGTCGGAACGGGCGTGGCGGCGGCAGAGTGCCGAATCGGCTTTCACCGAACCTCGAAGCCGAACTTTCTCTATCACGAGATGCTAGCGTGCCTCGACAGCGGCAAGAGCAACAGCATGTCCATCGCGCCGGGGTCGAGCGCCCTCTTTGTACGCGACTTGCGCGAGAACATGTCGGTTGACCTCGAGTCGCCGTCGGTCGAGAACGGCACAGAAGTTGTGCGCATCGTCGGCTACATCGCCTATGCGGATCAACGCGGACAGATCGAGTATCGCACCGGCTTTCTAGTCCGATTCGAGCACGGGAACACGGGACTCCTCAGGACGGACGAACGTGACTGGAACTACGAGGACTAGATGGCGAAGGTGCCAGTTGTCACGCGCCCAGCGTTCTCTCCCGCGATCCACGCGCCGATGGCGACGGCGAGTACCAAGTCGTCATGGGTCCCCTCGCGTGCCCCGAACCGCGTGTAGCCCGCTTCGCTGATATTCGCGCGGAAGTCCATGAGTTCGGTCACGAGCGCCTGACGTTCGCTCAAGTCCTTGGCGATGCGCAGCGTGCCGTCGTTCAACATCGCTTGGAGCTGCGACACGAGGAGCAACTTGGACACGCGATAGTCGCCGCCCTCGGCGTGGCTCCACTTGTCACCAGCGGTGATGGTGATGCCGATCGGCCGCAGCCCGCCGCGGCGTAGCAGGTCCATGACGGGACGTCCGACGCCCGTTTGGTCCACGACGAGGCGCGTACGACCGCCGTTGAGCGGTGCGCGGCGCAGCAAGCTGGCGACGTAGGCGACTTGCTCCGGGTACGGCATCCGAAGGGGCAGTCGCACAAGGTGGCGCACGTCCAGGTGCACGAGGCGATCGGGATACTTGAGACTCCCGCTCCGGTCGGGCACCGTCTTGAACCAGTCGAGCTGCACCAGCTTCGCCAACTCGCTGTCGGGCGCCTCGTACTGCGCGTGCACCGCATCGCGGCGGGTGTGCGCCTCGAGCACGGCAACGGCGGTCGGGTCAATCGTTTGGCCCAAGTCTACGGCGAGCGTGAAGCGGCTCATGCGGCCCTCCCCCAAAGCGGCGTGACGTCTGACGTCACGGCGCGCTCAATAAGTGATGTGGAAAACGCGGCGGTGTCCGCCTCGAAGAACTCGCACTCGTATTCCTGAACGAACACGCGCGGTCCCAGCGACCGCAGCTCGTCCGCGAGGAACTCCGCTGAGATGCGCGGACAATCCTTCGCCTGCACCTGCGAACGATCCCAGCCGGTGCCGCTCGTCCACTCGAGGTAGAACCAGCCCCGCTTACCGTAGGGCGTGGACAGCGCCACCAGACGACCGTTGGTCGTGGCGAGCGTCGGCCGCACGGCCGCAATCAGCGCATCGGGCACGCGCGCGGCCTCGTCCACAATGACGAGCGTGGCCGCGGCATACCCACGCGTGGTCGCTTCGGATCCCGGCAAGGCGATGATGCGTGACCCGTTCTCCAACTCGAGGCGCAGCGCCGACTCGTTCACGATGGCCGGGACAGCCAGCTCGTCCGGGTCGATCGCCTGAAGCATGCGCAGGCACGAGCGAAAGAGCTCGCCACTCTGCCGCAGGGATGGCGCGAGCATGAGTATGAGGGCGTTCGGCGTGAAGCACGCCTCGTAGCCCGCGAGCAGCCCCGAGGTCGTGCTTTTGCCGGACTGGCGCGAGCAGAGAAAGAGGAGCTTGCGCGACGTGCTCGTCACGGCTTCCTGTTGCCACGCGTCCAGCTCGAAACCAGCCGCGCGCGCGAACGCGATGCGGGACGGTGGCGCGACGTCCGGATTCGGCAGCGTAGGCACTTCCAGCGCCTGCACCTGCCGCAACAGCCGACGCGCGTAGCGTTCGGTGCCACCTCCGCCGCCGCTCATGCGACCACCGGCTGCGGCTTCGCGTAGACGGGCCGGGCCAGCAGCTTGCGGAGCTCCGCGACTTCGGACGTCTTGGCCTCAAGCTCGCGCTGCAATTCGTTCACGACGCGTTCTGTCTGTTGCGCCGTCGTCGCCTTGACCCACTCGGCAACTGCGCGCGCCGCCGCGCCGCCCTCATTGTGCGTCACCTTGCGCGTGAGGATGGCGGAGCGGATCGCGTCGAGCGCCGCCTTTGCGTCCTCGATCGTGACGAGGGGCGGCAGCTCCTCATGCGCGAAGCCGGCGCCCAGGATGCGTGCGCGGTTCGCTTCGCCGCCTTTCGCCGAGAGGGCGCGCTGCCGCTCGAGCCCGCCCTCGCGGTGCGCGTGGCAGTAGCCATCTTCGCCGACCCAATGCGGGGGGGCGTTACACGGGACGCCGGCCGTCGTGACGCCACGACGCGGTCGGGAGGGCGCCGCAGCAGGCGAGCAGGAGCGCGAGGGGGAGCACCAGTCTGCGCATGCGTCACCCCCACAGGGTGAGGGTGGCGCGACGGTCGCGCGCGGACGGCTCCACGCCGAGGCACAGGAACTTCTTGCCCGCGCTGAGCGAGAAGCGGCTGGGCGAGAACGTCACGACGTTGCCCAAGTCGGGCGACGGGTAGAGGCCGTCCACGGGCACCACCAGCTCGAACAGGTCGCGCTTCGTGCCGCGCAACGTCTGCACGCGCGCGGCTTCCGTACTCGCGTCGCTCGCGCTCGTGAGCAGGGTGCGAATCGGCAGCTCGATAGACAACAGGTGCGCGGTCTGCACGCTCGCGTCTGTGCTGTTGACGCTCGCGAACTCCTCGGCCAACACCGCGCGACGGTCCGCGCTCACGCCGCCCGCCAAGTCCGTCGTCTGCACGGTGTAGTTGCGCGTGTGATAGACGGTCGTACGGTAGTAGGGAATCCCCGAGCCAGGGTCCTTCACCGTCACGCGCTTGGGTTCCGCGAGAATGTCGTTGGCCGTGTAGGTCGCCACGCTCGATCCGCCCGACGGGTCCACGACCTGCTGGATGCGGAACACCCCCGCCGCGTCCACGCCCCACCACGCGCCGACCGACTGCGCGATGGCGTCGAGCACGGCGGCGTAGGTCGTCTCTTGGTCGGTCCAGTAGCCGAGCACCGCCGACGTGAGGCCATCCAGAGCGGTGATGTCCGACGCCGAGTAATCGCCCGCCGAGAAGCCCGCGCGGACAAGGACCGCCTTGAACAACTGCGCGGCCGTGCGGTCGGCGGCGGTTGCGCCCTGCGTGACGTCGGCGGTGATGGTGCCAGCGGGGGGCGAGCCGAGGCGGATGTACGCGCCGTTGCCGCCACCGCCGAGGTAGTACTTGAACGAGCCAGCGGGTGGCGCGAGCGAGTCGTCCGAGACGTCGGCCAGCGCAGCATACGCGGACGGCGCGTGCGTCTGCATCACGCGACCGTTGGCCCCATTGTGGCCGACGATGAGGAACCCGGCTGGCCCGACCGCAAACCCGCGAGCGGTGCCGCCCGAGAACTCCGTGGTGTTGACGCTCTGCCACGTGAGGCCGCCGTCCTGACTCGCAAGCGTGTTCTGTCCGACGCTCGCGGTATAGCCGCCCGACAGGATGATATACCCGAGCCCCGCGACGATGGCGGTGGGGCCAAGGGCGGCAGGGGGCGTCTTCTGCGACGACCACGCCACGCCGTCGCTCGACGTCGCGATGATCGGCGACCCGATCGCGCCGCCGCCTGCGACGAACAGTCCATTGGCGCGCGCGACGCAACCCACGTCGTTCGTCCCGAACGGATGGTCCGTGCGAATGGTCCACGTGATCGCGTCGGTGCTCGTGGCAATCTGCCCATTCTGTCCGACCATCACGACTGTCGTCTCGCTCTCCGCCAACCAAAGGGCATAGAAGCCGCCCCCCGAGAAGGCCGTCGTGCGAGACGTCCACGTGATCGCGTCCGGCGACGTGCGCACCTTGCCGTCGGACCCCACGATGATCCACAGGGACAGTCGCGTGCTGTAGAGGGCGTGCGTGAGCGTGAGCCCCGCCAGCCCTGTCGTGCGCTTCGTCCACGTGATGCCGTCGGGTGAGGTCTGCACTTCGGCGGCAGAGAAGCTCACGGCGACGAACTGGCCGCCCCCGAACTGCACGTCGTAGATCGTTGCGCCTGCCGTGAGCGCCGACGTGCGGGACGTCCACGTGACTCCATCCGGCGACGTGTAGATGGCATTGCTTTCGCCGACGACGACGTACACGCCCGCACCGTAGGCCGCGCCGTTGAGCTTCGCCGCCGTGCCGCCACCAACGCCGCTGGAGCGCGCGTCCCAGAGCGACGGATTGGCGCCGAGCGCGATCCCCCGATCATAGACGGCATCCACACTCGCCAGCGCGCCGTCGTGCAACTGGTAGATCAGCTTGGACGTGTTCACGCACGGCGGGGACACGTTCGTCACCTTGCCGAGCGCGATGGGCTTGGGCTTGCCCTTCAAGTCGGTCGCCACGCCCTCCAGCCCCGACGGCAGGCTATTCGTCCCCGCGAACTTCGTGGGCTGGAACGGCACCGTCGTCTGGTACTGGCGGTCGCGCAGCTTGATCGTCACCGTTTGCGCGTCGAATTCCGCCTGCTGCATCGTCGCGACCAGCGTCGTCGTCCACGCGGCGGGGTAGGCCGTGCCGACCGTGCCCCGCCGAATCGTGATCGCGCGACCGTCGAAGCCGTAGGCGAGCAGCCCGTCGAGCAACCCGTCGCCGTTCGCGAGCACCAGGTCGCCGAACCCGTACTGCGAGCGGCCTTGCGACGTGTAGAGCGCGAACGCCGTGCGCCGCATATCCGCGGGCTGCACCAGCCGCTCGTCGAAGTGCGTGTTCGCGGGCGTGTCCGTCGCCTTTGACGAAAAGCCCGTCGTCGCGTAGTACAGCGTGCGCGTCCCCGGCAGCGCGGGGTCGTAGACGACGATCTCGGCGGTGTAGGACAGGTCTTGGGTCACGGGGCGCTCCGGTAGCCGGGGCGGCCGAACCGTGGGCCACGGGGCGCCGGGGGCGTCGTGGCGTACTGCGCGCCCTCGTCGGGCGGGTCGAGCTCGTCACCCCACGCGTCGAACTCGAGCGGGGGCAGCCGCTTCACGGGGAGATCGGTAGGACGAGATGCGTTCGAGTCCATGCGGTGCCTTGCCGCGCGAGCGGCGGGCGTGAGGGGTGGGCGCCGGCGTCCACGGCGCCCGTGACGTGCGCTAGATGACGCCGCGGCGCCGCAGCTCGGCTTGGCCCGCGTCGTGGCGCTCCTGCCACGCCCGCGCGTTCGCGGCGCGGCGCTGCTCATCGGCCGCGGTCAGGCGGTTGGCCTCCTCGAGCACGGACGCGGACAGCGCCTCGCGCGCGGCGTGCGCTGCGGCGATCGTTTCCGGCGTCTGGCCGGCCGGCAGCACCTCGAGCACGCCGGACGCGATCTCGTCCACGAACCGGGCGTAGTGCGGGTCGTCGGCGCTGATGTAGCGACGGCGATTGCCACCCTCGAGAGCGGGCGCGTACTGCCAGCGCAGGTCGTCAGGCACGAGTGCGAGGCGGTCGTCGGGCACGCTGAGGGGCAGGAACGGCGTGGGGGTCGTCTGGGGTGCGGTCATGGGCGGTGTCCGGTCAGGTGCGCGACGTGGCGAGCGGCTCCGCGACGGTCGCGACGTCGGCGGGCTCGGTGGGGATCGGGTGCGTGCGGGGGTCAGTCATGCGGCAATGGGCGGTAGCCCTGTCGCACCAGCTCAGCGCGGCGCGACTCGAGACTCAGCGCAAGCGATGCGGCGGCGCTGTCGGAGAGGCAGCGCAACCGGCGCGCAGCCTCGAGGCGTCTGGCATGGCGCGGCAGCGTCCCTGGCGTCGCGCTTGCGATCGCCGCAGCCAGCTCCGCGACTTCGCGCGGCGTGAACCGCAGCAGCCGCGCGCGGGCGAGCGCGAGGGCTTCCTCGGGGGGCAGGCGGCGGCCGGAGATCATGGCGTCCCCCATGCCCAAGCGGGGTAACGGTGGGGGTACCGGACGGATATGGACGGCATTCCGCACAACCACGCCCTACGTTCACAACGGGTTACGGGAGGGCGTCCAGTGGAGCCCACGTCCACTTCCCCGCCCCAAGCGCCGCGGCGGTCACGGCTAGCCCGATGCGTACGGAATGAGCCCCCCTCATGCGATCGCGGGGGGGATGCGCTCGCCCCTGAAGGGGTGACGCCCTCCAAGCGGTGAAGCGTCCCGACGCACTCTCCCCCCTTAAGGGGGAGAGAGGGTGCGTCACCCCTTCGACACCCCTTTCTCACCATGTCGTCACCCCTTCACCCTTTGGACGTTGCTGGACCCATCCCGTCGTGAGCGCGGCGCGTCCCGCGTCGGTGATGGCGTAGGCGTATTCGTTGCCGCCGTTGCGGGCGCGACGCCCGGTGGAGATCGCCTCGGCGAGCTTGCCGTCGAGGAGGCGTCCCTTCAGCGACTTGAACGTGTTTTCGTTGAGGCCCGAAGCCTTCACCCATCCTGACCAGCTCAGGCGCTTCCCCGGCTCGTGCGTATCGTCGAGCACCAGGAGCGCCGTGCGCTCGTTCTCATTGATCGCGCGCCCCACGCCCGCCGTGAGGCTTTCGCTCGCGGTGCCGATGTTGGCGTCTGTCAGCGTGAGCGAGCGCCAGAGGGTGTCGTCGGCCGGGTCCGTCTCGATCGCGAGGCGCAGCTCGTGGCGCAGCCCCGGCTTGAGGCGGTTGGACTTCACGGCGGCGAGCGTGATGCCGCCCTCGCGCCGATTGACCGCGAACACGAGGCGCGCGCCGTCCGTCCACGCGCTGCCGCCGCGGAAGTCGTGGACGGTCGCGCTGCCGCCGGCGGGCGCATCCTTGCCCGGCTTGCGCAGGTGGCGGTTGAGCAGCACGGTAGCCCCGGCCCCGCGGCAAACGTCGCGGCGAATCTGGTCCGTGACCGTGCCGCCCACGGGGTTGTCGTCTTCCGTGGCCCCGCCCAGCAGGTTGATAAGCGGATCCAGAACGACGAGCACGGCGCCGACGTCCGCGGCGGTCGCGGCGAGGCGCGCGACGTCGAGCGTGAGATTGACCACGGCGTCATCCGTGACGATGTGCACGCGCTCGCGCACCCAGGCGCGTTCGTCGTCCGTCAGCATGAGCCCCGCGAGGATCGCGTCCAGCATCATGCGCACGGCCCCCTCGCCGTCCTCCGGGCAGACGAGGAGCACCGGCCCGGCGTGCAGTACCTCGAGGCTTCCGAAGACGCGCGCGGCCGGCCGGATGCCCGCGAGCACGACGACGACGGCGACGTAGAGGGCGGTGATCGTCTTGCCGCTCCCACCGAATCCGCCCCAGCCATTGATTTCCGCGCGCAGCAGGAGGCCGGTGACGTGCTGTTGCGGCCGGGGCTTGGGGTCGCCCTCGAGGATGCGCGCGGTGGGAAACGGCGCCGGGGCCGCGGGCGGTACCGTGCGGGCGAGCGCGAGGGCATTCAGGGCATCGCTCACGCGGCGGCCCCCGTGGCGCCGTAGCGCGCGGCGTTGGCGATGATCTCGTCCACCTTGCCCGCGTCGAGCGGCGGTCGGTTCATCGCATTCCAGCAGTGCACGAGCTCCGCACACTCGGCGTGCGTGCGCTGGAAGGTGTGCAGCAGGCGCGCGGCGAAGACGTAGCACGCGTGCTTGCGGCCGTCCTCCAGCCCGCGCGGCATCTTGGCCACGTAGCGGCGCAAGCGATCGCCCGCGGGCAGGGCGTCGAACGCGCCACGCGTGACCGGACGTGGCGCGTTGTCCACAGTCGCGCGCGCGGCGCGACCGAACCGCGTGCGTAGGGCGTGCTCGAGGCGCGGGGGCAACGGAGCCAGCACGTCGAGCGGACACGCCCAGGTGTAGACGTGCCCGTGCGGATGGACGGAGGGAGGCGCCACGAGGTAGCCCGAATAGCCGCGGAAGTCGAGCTTCACGTCGCCCGACTGGTGGCGCAGGTTCGGCACGCGCAGGTCGGGCGGACACGCGAAGTAGACGTGTGGGCCATTCCGCGTCGTGACGGTGGCCGTGGGGCGATCGAACGCGCCCAGCTCGCCCAAGTAGGCGCGCGCTGCGTCGGTGTCCGCGTCGAAGACGACGGCGCCGACGGATGCGGGGACAAGGCCGATGTTCGCGTCCGGGTTGGCGTCCCACCACGCGGCCACCTGCTCGGGGTGACTCGACGCGTCATGGAACCCGTTAGCGGTTGCGGGCACCTTGTCGCGCGGCTTGAGCGGGAAGACGGCCGCGCCGTACTCGACGGCGAGCTCGAGCGCCGCCGCGCCCAAGGGGGACAGGGGGCGGCTCATGCGCGGCGTTCCCCGCCGATCGCGTAGACGACGTCACCCGCCGCCGGCTCGCCGAGCACGATGCGGCCGACGTGGTCCACGCGGAGATGCACGACACGCGACGGCGTCGCATGCAGCGCGCGCAGGAGATCGCGCCCCAGCGTCTCGGGGTCCGCGACGATCCGCGGCAGGCAGCGCGCGGATTCCCGGCGTTGCGCCAAGCGCAGCATGCGCCACGATTCACGGCGCCGCTCGCGCTGGCGCGCGTGCCGGGTCACGCCACCGCCGCCTCGAGCGCGGCCGGTTCGGTGATGTCAGGACGGGCGGCGCGGACCTGTGCGCCGATCCACGCCTGTACTTCGTCTTCGATCCACGCGACGCGCGCAGCGCCGAGCGGGATCGGCTTGGGAAACGTGCCGAGTCGCACGCGAGCATACAGCGTGGACCGGCCCAGCGCCGTGATCTGCTGGACTTCAGCGAGGCGAAGCAGTCGAGCCATTGGCGTCCTCTCCGGGTGCATCCACCGGGAGGTAGGGCCAAATACAAAAGGCCAACCGCCACGGTGATCTGTGGTTGTTGGCCAAGCTCGCGTACCTAGCCTACCCGCGTGGCCCTGGGCAGCTCGACGGTCACCAGAAACGCAAGGCGGTGCCGCTTATCTGGATGATAGTCTATCGCGGTCCGCGCGTCCCGTCAACTCCCGTTGGCTACGGCGGGCATCAAGGATGCAACTCCGGGTGCCCTACATCCCACCGATCCACTCCCTGAATCGCGTGATGGCCGATCTCGAATCCTCGTGAGGTCCAACACCTGGGCTAACGATACCCGCAGCAAGTCTTCCGCACTCTACGACCCCCCATACGAGGAGCAAGGATAGCGCGCCAACCTCGCCCCATGTCGCGGCAGGGGAGTTCGAAAGCGATGGAATCGCGGGGATGCTCGCTATCGCGGCAAGGATCAGCAGCGAGCAAGCAATCAGTGCCCTTCGAAACCCAGCCAAGAGCGAGCGATACGAATCGTGATGCGTCGCGAGCGCGTCAACCAGTCGGCGGAACTTCGTACCCTTCCCTCGCTCAGGGTGTGCGCCTTCTCCATCAGTGTAAAAGCGTAGTACGCTTCCGAACGCACCTTCAACGATCATGACACGCAGACGGTCCTTCTGTTCCTCCGTATCGTAGAAGTTGCTCGTGAGCTGCTCGGCAGCGTCCCGGAGGTCTTCGCTGGCAGACTGGAGCCTGAACAGGACGAGCGCCGTGAGCAGCGCGATTATCGCGGCGAAGGTTTGCGCGATCGTGCTCGTGAAGTAGTAGAGAGCCGTAGCGTCCGGGGTCATGCCGCCCCCGCCCTGCGCATCGGCAGCACCCTCCCGCCCTCGGGGCTCTGCGCAGCCGTGAGCTGCGCGTCCCACCATTCCGCGAGGCGCTGGCGCTCCTCGTAGCGGTCGTCACGCTCGTACGCGCGTACGATCTTCGACCGCGGCTCATGGTCGAGCGCGAGCTCGCACGCCTCGTAGGAGAACCCGGCGCGGCTCGCGAGCGTGCGCATGCTCGCGCGCCACCCGTGGAGGGAGTGGCGGTCGCTCTCGTCACGCTTCCCCATAGCCAGCGTGCGCAGATACAGGCGGTTGAGGGCGTACGGTGTCAGCCGCTCGCCCGTGCGATGCGGGGACATGAAGACGTGTCCCTTCCCGCCGGTGACCTGACGCCACCAGCGCAGGTCGGCCGCGATGGTCGGCCCCAAATAGATGCGGTGATCCCCGGTGCGATCCTTGACCTTCTGCTTGTCGCGTGGGATGGTCCACGTCGGCGCCGCGGCGTCGAGGTCAAACTCGCGCCACTCGGCTTCCACGACGGGCGAGACGCGCGACCCCGAGTAGGCAAGAAGCTTGTGCGCGAGGCGAACCGCGGGCGAAATCGGCGCGGCGTCCACGGCGCGCAGGATGTCGCCGAGCCCTTCCAGCGACTCCAGCGCAGCGTGCGGCGTGGGCTTCTTCGCCTTAGGTAGCGCGCTCGCAAGGTTCCACGCGGCGTTGGCGTCCTGCGGCAAGTCGCCCGCGTTGACGCTCAACGTGTAGGCCGCGCCCAAGTGCATGGCGACCTTCGCCGCCGTTTCGCGTCCTGCGTTCCGCCCGATCGCGCGCACCACGGCCACCAGCTCGCTGCGCTTGATGCGCTCCAACGGACGCGCCATGAGGTCGGCGGGAATGTCGTTCCGCAGACGCGGGGCTTCCTTGCGCAGCGTGCCCGGCGCCCACTCCTGCGCCTTGTGCTCGAGGTAGGCGTCGATCGCGGCGCGGAGCGTGTATTCGCCTTGCGCGAGGTTTGCAGCCTTCCGCTCTCGCTTCGCCTGGACGGGGTCCACGCCTTCGGCCAGCAGCTTGCGCGCGTCGTCTCGCCGCGCTCTCGCTTCCTTGATCCCGACCTCGGGATACAGGCCGATGGCGAGCAACCGCTCCCCCGTCGCGAGTCTGTACTTGAGGCGCCACGCGGGTGTGCCGGCGTTGGTGAGCGTGAGGTACAGCCCGCGGCCATCGCTCAGTTTCTTCGTCGCGGCCGTGCCATCCTGCGCCTTGCGCACCCACGCGCGCACCCGCGCGTCGGTCAGCCGATCCGTTCCGATACCCCCACTCATGGGCGACTCTCCGTGTTCAGGGAATCCGATACCCCACTATGATACCCCCAACCGGCGCGGCTGGCAATGGACCCCCCGGGACAGCCGTGGACGCATTCTCATAGGGGAAACGTCAAAGGGCGCCCATTTCTGGACGCCCTTGGACCCTGCTGGAACCGTTCCGAGTGGAGGCGGGGAGAGTTGAACTCCCGTCTTGCATTGGATCACCCACGGCGTCTACGTGCGTATCCTGCTGATTGATGTCCCCATGAGCTGGCCAGCAGGCCACCCACCCGTGGGTAAGCCTTCTAGAGTTTCGCGACCCGCCCGAAGGCGTGACGGGCCGCTATCCCGGTATTGATGATACCGACGATGGCCGCCCCGGGCGGGCTCCCATCGTGGCAACGCTTACGCAACCCGAAGGTTACGCAGCGAGGGCGAGTTCAGTGTTCGCAGTTGATGTTTTGCCAGGGGATTCACCAGGACCCGGCACCTGAGCACGCAGCCACGGAGTCACCGACACAATCGAAGCCGGTCGCCCCCGGAACTACACCCGTAGCTTAGCGGTTCGCGCGACCGAGGTCAACGCCCGGCATGCTCAAGTCGTTGGCGCTGAATCGTTTGTGTCGTACACGCTCACGCGGTTTCTCCCGGACTGCTTGGACCGATACAGCGCCTTGTCGGCCAGCGAGAAGAGCTGTGCCCGCGGCAGCGGCGGCTGGCCACCGTACGTGGCAACGCCGAACGAGCAGGTGACCGGAATCGCGTTCGCCTTCGCCTGCACCGGCCGCGACTCGATCGTCTTCCGCATCCGCTCGGCGAATTCGCGGGCGCCCTGCAGGTCGGTTTGCGGCAGCAGGCAGGCGATCTCCTCCCCGCCATATCGCGTGACGATGTCCACCGTGCGCACGCCGTCCCGGAAGAGGCGCGCGACGTGCTGGAGCACCGCGTCGCCGGCATCGTGCCCGTACGTGTCGTTGACGTTCTTGAA
>JACQES010000064.1 GCA_016200495.1 Gemmatimonadota bacterium | reverse complement strand
GGACGCCGGCGCGCGCGAGCGCCTCGCGCAGCGCGCCGAGCCAGGCGCGGCCGGGCTCGCGGATGGCCAGCGTGAGGACGGCGCTGTCGCGCGGCGCGAGGGTGCCGGTGAGCACGTAGGCACCCGAGTCGAACGCCACCCGCACGCGCGCCGCGTCGCGAGCGGCGGCCACCGTGCGCACGCGCGAGCGCACGCGCACCGCGCCGGCCGCGGGCCGGACCGTGACCCGCGCCGGACGCCCCGCGCGCGCCCCGCCGGTGACGACGACCGTCGCGATCCCCTCGTTGAGCATCAGCTCGTCCACGGGCGCGCTGTACGGCTCGTCGAAGTCGTCGTGCGCCCAGCCGAAGCCGTAGCTGTCGCCCGGCAGCGCGTCGCCGGCGTGCACGAGCCGTCCGGTGATCCGCGTGATGCCCTGCGCCTTGAGCGCGCGCGCCAGCGTGTCGAACGCCGCGCGCACGTCGCCCCGCATGGCGTCGCTCAGGCTCGGGTCGCCCGCGCCGATCACGCGCAGGTCGCCGGCGAGCGTGCCCCGCCGCACGCGGCCGTTGGTGGCGAGGAGCGTGGGCCACTGGTACGCCGGCCCGAGGCGGGTGAGCGCCACGGCGCCGGTCAGCAGTTTCTGGTTGGACGCGGGCATGAAGAGCTTGCCCGCGTTGCGCGAGTAGAGCGTATCGCCGCGCACGGGGTCCACCACGAGCACCCCCCACTGCGCATTGGCGAAGGCGGGATCGTCGAGGAGTGAGTCGATCCCGGCGCGGAGCGCCGCCCATGGCGAGGGGATGCGCACCGGCGCGGCCGTCTGGGCGCCCGCCGACACCGCGCAGTTGACGGCCAGCAGCGCCATCGGCGCCACCCACACCAGGCCCTTCCACGCGCGCCTCATGCGTCGCGCATCTCCTGCGCCGCCGCGCGCGCCGCCTCGTAATCCTCCGGCGTGTCGAGGTCGAGCAGCAGGTGGCGCGGGTCGCCGTACGCGGCCATCTCCGCGTGCGGCAGCCGCGCGAGCCGCACCTGCGCGAGCCACCCGCCAGCGCGCGTATCGCCCGCGTCGAGCGCGCCCTCGAGCGCGGACCGGCAGCGGCCGACGTCGTACCAGGCGCACAGCGGCTCCACGCCCCAGCGCGAGCCGGGGCGTTCACACACGCCGCCGTCCGCGTCGGCTGCGAGCGCGCGTTCGCGCAGCGCCCACAGCAGCCCCGTGGTCACGAAGGGCAGGTCCCACGCCACCACGAAGCAGCCGCGATCGCCCGCCTCCGCGAATGCCGCGTGCATCCCGCCGATCGCGCCCAGGCCGGGACGCACGTCGTCGATGCCCCGCGCCCCCAGGCCGCTCGCGAGCACCTTCGAGCCGCCGACCATCAGCAGGTCCTCGACCAGCGGGGCGATCGCGTCGGCCACCCACTCGACCGTGCGCCGCTGGCGCACCTCCAGCAACCCCTTCGCGAGGCCGCCCATCCGCGTGCCGTCGCCGCCGGCGAGGATCGCGCCGATGCTCGGCGTCAGGGCGCGCACCGGGTCAGTCGGCGTGGCAGGTGGACCAGAGCGTGTCGTCCTCGGCCACCGTCACCGTGGTCACGCGCGCGGCCGCGCCCAGCGCCGCCTGCACGCGCTCGAGGATGAAGCGCGCGAGGTTCTCGCCGGTCGGCACGAGGCGCCCGTCGGCGAACTCCGGCACCTGGTCGTTGATGTTGCGGTGGTCGAAGCGCGCGCGCACCTCGCGCGCGAGCGCCGCGTCGAGCAGCGCGAGGTCCACCACGAACCCCGTCACCGGGTCCACGTCACCGGTCACCGTCACGTCGCACTTGTACGAGTGGCCGTGCGAGTGCGGGTTCGCGCACGCGCCGAACGTCGCGCGGTTGCGCGCCTCGTCCCACTCCGGGCGCCGGTACCGGTGCGCGGCACTGAAGGCGACGCGGCGCGTGAGCGTGACGCGCATCGGTCGCTAGCGCAGGAAGGTGTACGCGGCGCCGATCTGCAGGGACCAGTTGCTGCGGAACTTGGACGTGGAGGCCCCTGCCGGCAGGATCGCCGTCGCACCGCCCGTCGGCGCGCTCACGTAGCTCTGGGGGTAATCCACGCCGTACATGTAGTTGTACCCCTCGAGCCGGAGCTGCCACCGCTTGGCCGGCGCGATGCGCAGCCCGCCGCCGAACGTGAAGGTGAACCCCGACCCGATCGCGAACCCGCCGGCATCGGCCTTCGTGATGAAGTCCGAGTAGAACCCGCCCCCGAACGAGAGCACCGGCATGATGCCGTGCCACGCCTTCTGTCCCGTGAGACTCCTCTCGAGCCCGACGTCCATGAACGTCAGCGGCCAGGTGAACTTGCCGATCACGCGCTTGGCGGGCGGCTTGCCCGGAGGCGAAGTGGTAGTCGTAGCGCAGCCCCACGAGCGGCCCGCTGCCGGGCGCGACGCCGGCCGGGTCGGCCGAGTTGGTGAGGTAGCCCGCGATGAACGTCCACTCGTGCTTGTACTCCACGTCGCGGTACGGACTCTTCTCGGGCAGCGTCCCGATCTGGGCCGCCGCGGGGCGGGCGAGGGCGAGCAGCACGAGGGCGGCACGAAAGCGGCGATGCGTCACGCGGTCTTCTCCAAACGGCGCAGGGAGGTGCCGGTCATCTCGGCGGGTTGGTCGAGGCCCAGCAGGCTGAGCACCGTGGGGCCGACGTCGCACAGCGCGCCGCCGGAGCGGAGCGGACGGTCGCCGTCGGGATCCACCAGCAGGAAGGGCACCTGGTTGGTGGTGTGCGCGGTGTGCGGGCCCCCCGTCGCGGGGTCGATCATCATCTCGCAGTTGCCGTGGTCGGCCGTCACGAGCAGGCGCGCCCCGGCCTTCTCGGCGCTGGCGATCACGCGGGCGAGGCACGCGTCCACGCATTCCACCGCCTTGATCGTGGCCGGGAGCGAGCCCGAGTGCCCGACCATGTCGCCGTTGGCGTAGTTGCAGAGGATGAAGTCGTGGTGCCGCCCCTCGATCGCCCCCACGAGCGTGTCGGTCACGCCGGCGGCGCTCATCTCGGGCATCAGGTCGTACGTGGCCACCTTCTGGCTCGCCACCAGCTGCCGCTCCTCCCCCTTGAACGGCCGCTCCTCGCCGCCATTGAAGAAGTAGGTCACGTGCGGGTACTTCTCCGTCTCGGCCGTGCGGAACATCGTCATGCCGGCGCCGCTCACCACCTCGGCCACGATCCGCGCCATGCTCTGCGGCGCGAACACCACCGGCACGCCGAACGTCTGGTCGTACTGCGTCATCGTCGTGACGCCGATCGCCGGGCGCCGGCCCGTGTCGAAGCCGGTGAACCCCGGCTGCGTCAGCGCGCGCACGATCTGCCGCATCCGGTCGGAGCGATAGTTGAAGCACACCAGCTGGTCGCCGTCGCGCATCGGCGCGATCGGCTGGCCGTCCTGCGTGACGACCACGGGCAGCTGGAACTCGTCCGTCACGTTGTTGTCGTACCCGGTCGTGATGCTCGCCAGCGCGCTCGTGACCGACGGCCCCGTGCCATCCACCATGGCGCGGTACGCGAGCTCGGTGCGCGGCCAGCGCTGGTCACGGTCCATGGCGTAGTAGCGCCCGCTCACGCTCGCGATGCGCGCGCGCCCCGCGATCCGCCGCTCGAGGTCCTGCAGGAAGCCGGCCGCCGAGCGGGGCAGGGTGTCGCGGCCGTCGAGGAAGAGGTGGAGCGCCACCCGCTCCACGCCGCGCGACCGCGCGAGCTCGACCACGGCCACCGCGTGCGCGTCATGCGCGTGCACGCCGCCGTCTCCGAGCAGTCCGCACACGTGGAGCGTGCCGCCCGAGCGCTTGACCGCGTCGCAGGCCTCCAGCAGCGCCGGGCTCTGGAAGAACGACCGGTCCTTGATCGCCTGGCTCACCCGCACGAGGTCCTGCATCACGACCCGCCCGGCCCCCAGATTGAGGTGGCCGACCTCGCTGTTGCCCATCTGTCCCTCGGGCAGTCCCACCGCGAGGCCCGACGCATCGAGCAGCGTGCGCGGCGCGCGCGCCCACAGGCGGTCCCACGTCGGCACGGTCGCCAGGGCGATCGCGTTGCCGTCGCGCTCCGGGCGGTATCCCCATCCGTCGAGCACCACGAGCACCACCGGGCGCCGGTCGCCTGCTGCCATTCTGGTTCCGTGCTGGGGGAAGGCTTAACTTCTGGAACTCCATGAACCTGCGCCAATCTAGCCGCCTCCAAGGGGGGCTCCAAGCAACCCGTCGAGCCGGCCTCCTGATCGCGTGCGCCGCGTTCCCGGCTGGCGCACAGGCGCGCGCGGTCGCGCGCGCGGCGGAGTTGCGCGACACCCCCACGGGCCCGGTCGTCGCCGCGCTCGCGGCCGGCGCCAAGGTCACCCGCCAGGAGACGCGCGCCGGACATACCCGCGTCCTGATCGAAGGGTTCGTCGAGGGGGCGCAGCTGGGCGGCAAGAAGGGCAAGTATCCCGCGCACGTGTCGGCCTCGGGGGGCGCGGCACTGCACGCGAGTGCCGACGGCAGCGACGAGAACTTCGCGACGCTCACGTCCGGCACGGGCGTCGCCATCATCGCGCGCAGCGGCAAGTGGGTGAAGGTGCGGCGCGGCGGGTGGCTCGGGGCGGCCGCGTTCACGGCCGCGCCCGCGGCCAAGACGCCGGCGCCGGCTACCGTCGCCAAGTCCGCCGCCCCGGCGCCCTCCGCGACGACCCCGGCACCGAAGGGGACGAGCAACGCTTCGAGCCCCGCACCTGCCGCGACGGCCCTCGTGGCCGCGCCCGCCGCCGCCGCCGCACCGCTGCCCGATGGCGCGCTCGTCACCACGCGTCCCTCCGAGTTGCGCACCGCGCCGGACGGCGGCGCCACCATGGGCACCGCCGCCAAGGACGCGATGCTCACCCCGCTCGCGCGCGAGCGCGGCTGGGTGCGCGTGCGCATGGAAGGCTGGGTGCGCGAGGCCGACCTCTCCCCCGCCGACACCGCCGCCCGATCCGCGGTCTCGGCCGCCGACCTGCGGGCCGACCCGAACGGCTCGCGCGGCAAGGTGGTGCGCTGGGAAGTCGAGATCATCTCGTTCCAGCTGGCCGACCCGCTGCGCAAGGATCTCACCCCGGACGAGCCGTACCTGCTGGCGCGCGGCCCCGGTCGCGAGAACGCACTCCTGTATCTTGCGGTGCCCCCCTCGCTCGTCGCCGACGCCAAGGCCATGCCGGCGCTCGCGACCGCGATCATCACGGCGCGCGTGCGCACGGGGCGTTCCGAACCCACGGGAGTCCCGGTGCTCGACCTCCAGCAGCTGAGCCGCAAGTGAGCCCCACGCGCGATCGTCGCGGCGCCACCAGCACGCGCACCCTGCTCCTCGCGGGGGGCGCGGCCGTCGTGCTCGCCGGCAACGGGTGGCTCGGCTACCAGCTGAGCACGCTCAAGGCCGAGGCGGCCCAGCGGCGCACCGATGCCTCGGGGGCGGCCACGGCCACGCTCGATGCGCAGCTCGCGGCCGACCGCGCGCGGCTCCAGTCGATCATGGATCGCGTGCGCGCCGAGGCCGCCAACGACAAGGGGCTGCACCTGAGCGTCGAAGTGGACTCGGGCACCGTCACCCTCGAGCGCGACGGCCTCGTGCTGCGCACCATGGAGGCCGACCTCGGACCCGAGTCGGTCGTGGGCACCGCGCCCGACACGCAGCGCCTCGCGACGCCGCGCGGCGTGCGCACGGTCAAGTCGGTCATCGCCAAGGGGGCGAGCTACGAGCTGCCGGCCTGGCTCTGGCGCGAGCGCGGCCTCGACGTGCCCGAGAAGCGCACGCTGCGCAACGCGTTCGGCCCGGGAGCGGCCTTCCTCGAGGACGGGACGCTCATCTACGCGCGTACCACCGAGGGGCCGCTGTCCGATTCTCTCTACGTGTGGCCCGGCGCGATTCGCCTCTCGCTCGACGACCTCAAGGCCGTGCTGCCCAACCTGAAGCCGGGCGTGAAGGTCTACCTCTTCTGATGACGACCCCCACGCCTTCCGCCCCGCCGCCGGCGCCCACCGGCTGGTCGCGCGTCGAGCAGCTGCTGGCGGGCCTGATCGTGCTCGGGCTCGCGGGCGCGGGTACGCTCGGCTGGATGGTACGCGGCGCCGAGGGCGAACTCGCCGGGGCGCGCAAGCAGCTCGCCGAGGCGCGCGCCTCACTCAAGCGCGCCGAGGCGTCGGCCGGCATCTACGGCGACACGAGCCGGGCCGCGCTGCAGGCGAGCGAGAAGTCGGTCCCCGACACGCAGCCGTACATCGTCGTCTCCATTGCCGAGAACCGGCTCTGGTACAAGCTCGGCGACTCGGTGCTGTTCACGACGCGCGTGGCCACCGGCACCGGCAAGACGCTCAAGAAGCCGGGGGGCAAGGAGTGGAAGTTCGAGACCCCGCGCGGGCGCCTCAAGGTCGAGAAGAAGGAGGTCGAGCCGCCCTGGGTGCCGCCCGACTGGCACTACATCGAGATGGCGAAGAAGAAGAAGCTCCGGATCGCGCGCCTCGAGAAGAACAAGGAGCTCAAGCTCACCGACGGCTCGGTGCTCACGGTGGTCGGCAACGACGTCGTGCGTCGCACCCCGACCGGGGACGTGCTGCCCTATGCCGTGCGCGAGGGGCACGAGATCGTGGCCGACGGCCGCCTCGTGATCCCGCCCCTGGGCACAAACCAGCGGAAGTACACCGGGGTGCTCGGCGCCTTCCGGCTGTACATGGGCGACGGGTACGGCATCCACGGCACCGACGTCCCTTCGTCCATCGGCACGTCGGCGAGCCACGGCTGCGTGCGGCTCCGGAACGAGGACATCGAGACGCTGTACCAGATCGTGAAGATCGGCACCCCGGTTTTCATTTACTGATACTGAACGGCGGCGGGCGGGTGACGGGATCGTCCCGAGCGCGGGTGCGGGGCGTCACTGGCTCCACATGCCACCGGTTCCGCGTTCGACCCCCGTCGGGGTATCACGCCAGCGGCGAGAGTTCACATGGGGGTCGCGCGAACTCCAAGTCCGGCTTATCTTTAGCAACTCGTCCGGTTCCGGGTATCCGGGGGTGTGACCTGTCGCACTTCCGCCCCGATTCGACCGGGCGCAGCTTGCCCGCCGTACCTCGCAGCATTCGCGGATCGTCTTTCTTTTCCCGAACGGCCGAAGCTACGAGCATGCCCCTCCGCACCGTGGTCCGAATCGCTGCCAGCCGCGCCCTCCTTGGGGCGGGGCTCGCGCTCGCGTTCGGGGGGGCCACGGCCGGGGCGCAGGTCATCGAGGGCACGGGCAAGCCGGCCGTCCCCGCCGACTCGAACGAGCTCCGGGCGGTCACTGATTCGCTCGCGGGCAAGAGCGGCAAGCTCCGGATGCGGCTCTTCAGCCGCAACCGCACGATGTCGATCTCGATCCTCGAGCGGCTGTTCGGCGAGCGGGCGGTCAGCACGCCGGGCATCCACCCGATCCAGGACTCGACGGTCTCGCAGCCGGTCAAGCTCATCACCCTCCTGCCGTTCAGCGAGAAGTTCGGCGGCAAGGTGGGCGACTACCGACTCGGCTACTGGCCGGCCGAGAAGCGCGGGGCCCGCAACGAGGCGTACGAGAACCCCGAGGGGTTCATCGAGGTCACGCCCGACAACGTCGACCAGCCCGTCTCCGAGCACTTCAAGCTCGGCGACTTCGTCACGCACAACCAGAGCAGCGTCTGGCCCAAGTACATCGTCCTGCGCGAGGAGCTGATCGACAAGCTCGAGCTCGTGCTGGCCGACCTGAAGGCGCGCGGTGTCAAGACCGACGGCGTCCGCGTGATGTCGGGGTTCCGCACGCCGGAGTACAACGCCGAGGGCGTGGGCCCGCGGCGCGGCGGGCGCGCGCGCGACAGCCGCCACCAGTTCGGCGACGCCGCGGACATCATCATCGACGCCAACGGTGATGGCCGCATGGACGACCTGAACCACGACGGCAAGAGCAACAGCAAGGACAACCAGGTGATCCTCGACGCGGTGAACCGCGTCGAGACCACGCACCCGGACCTGGTCGGCGGCTTCGGCGTCTACCGCGCCACGCGGCAGCACGGGCCGTTCGTCCACATCGACGTGCGCGGCAATCGCGCGCGCTGGACCGGGGCCCTCCCCCGCCTGTCCAAGTCCAGGAAGAAGGGTGCCGCGAAGCCGGGCACCAAGCCGCGAGCGGGCAAGCCCGCGGCGGCGGGGCGCAGCACGCGCTGATGCGCGACGCCGCGCGCCAGGCCCTCCGGCGCGCGCGGCCCCTGTCTCGGAGCGCCGCCGCCACCGGGATTCTCGTCGTCCTCGCCCTGCTCGGCGCGAACTCGCAGGTCACGCCCATCACGCAGGTCGCCAACCGCCTCACGATGCGCTCGCTCGCGTCGGCGGCGCCGACGATGAACGCGTTCGGCGCGAGCGGCGAGGTGAAGGTGCGCTTCGCCCGTCCCAACGCGAGCCTCGAGATGCCGCTCCAGGTGGCGGGCGACCCGACGCAGCTGCGCTATGAGTGGCTGCCGCTCGACGACAGCGCCGCCGTGGCGCCCGCCCGGAACCTGGAGGGGGCCGAGGTGGTCACCCCCGAGCAGCCCGGGCTGTATCGCCTGGCCCTGTCGGCGCAGGGGAGCGTGCGACGGGTGGTGCAGGGCCTCACGGTCGGCGTGCTCGTGCCGTTCGAGGAGAAGCAGGGGCGCAGCCTCAACGGGTACCGCATGGGGATGTGGCGCGGCGAGCGCCATGCCGACGCCCGCGCGCCGCTCCCGGCCGGCTTCCTCGAGGTGCGCGAGCGTGACGCGGACCGCCCGCTCACGCGCCACATCCGGGTGTCCGACTTCCTCACGCACGACGGGCAGAGCCAGTGGCCGCGCTACGTCGCGGTGGACACACGGTTGCTCGACAAGCTCGAGCTGGTGCTCGCGCAGCTCGAGGCCGACCAGGGCGGGGTGACGGTGGGCGGCGAGGCGCCGCGCTTCGCCATGGAGGTGCGCTCGGGCTTCCGCACCCCGTTCCACAACGCCCGCGTGCCGGGCTCGGCGCGCGACTCGCGCCACCAGAGCGGCGAGGCCGTGGACGTAGCCATCGACGCCGATCGCGACGGGCGGTTCACCCGCAAGGACCTGCGGCTCGTGGTCAAGGCGCTCGAGGAAGTGGAGGCGCAGCACCCGGACCTCGTGGGTGGGATCGGCCTCTACACGAGCCGGCGTTTCTCGAGCCCGTACGTGCACATGGACGTGCGCGGCGATCACGTGCGCTGGCGGGGGTGAGCCGCGCGCGGCGCCGGTGCATTGTCGGCTGCGCCCGGTGCGCGACCTCGTCCCGACGTCGGAGGAAGAAAGGGGTGCCCGGTGCGCGACCTCCTCCCGAAGTGGGACGGCGGAACCCGAGGCGGGGCGCTATCGTAGGGAAGGCACCCCCAGCCACCACCGCCATGAACGACCACCTGTGCGACCGCCTCACCCGCAAGCTCGAGACCCTCTCCGACGAGAAGGGCTACCAGGTGCTCGACTACGTCGAGTTCCTCGAGTCGAAGTACGCCACCAAGCCCGAGGCGTCGGCGAGCATCTTCACGCGCTTCGCCGAGACGGTGGAGGACACGCTGCGCGCGGGGAAGGTGAGCGCGACCGCCATCAGCGAGACGATGGGGTTCATGAGCAAGGCGATGGGGGTGCTCAACGGCGTCGCGGCGGCCGGCAAGAGCGTCGTGAGCGACGTCGGCGGCACGGTGAGCAAGGTGGCGACCAACGCGTCGGCGGCGGCGAATGCGGCGGTGGCGGCGGCCAACGCCGCGGCGAATGGCACCCCCGCGGCTGGCAGCGCTCCCGCCGCCAGCGGTGCCGGCGCGGACACGGGTGGCGCGGGCACGGCGAAGGGCGCGGGCGCGAGCGCGGCCACGTCGTCCGCCCCGATCGCCAAGCCCGACGCGGCCGCGACCGCGGGCACCGCCGTCGAGGCGCACTGGCCCACGGATGACAACGCCCCCGGCACCGGTCGCTGACCCGGCGCCACCGGCGCGCAAGCGCGGGGTGGTGGCCGAGGCGCTGCTGGCGCTCCCCAACCTCGGGCGCCTGATGTGGGGCCTCGCGCGCGACCAGCGAGTCGGCTGGGTGGACAAGTCGCTGGTGGTGGGCGCGGCGCTCTACTTCGTGATGCCGCTCGACGTCGTGCCCGACTTCCTGCCGTTCTTCGGCGAGGTGGACGACCTGGTGCTGCTGCTCCTCGCGGTGCGCCGCCTCATCCGGCGCGCGGGACCCGAGGTCGTGCTCGCCCACTGGAAGGGCGACCCGGAGTGGTTGACCGACGGCAAGCTCGCAAAACTGGTCGGGGTGGCGAGCGCATTCCTGCCCGGGGCGCGCCGGGCCCGTCGCTGATCAGCGGATCTCGAACGTGAACGGCATTTCGGTCTTCCACTGCACCTTGCAGCCGCCGATCGTCGCTGGGGCGTAGCGCGTGGCGAGCACGGCGGTGCGCACGGCTTCCTCGAATTCGTAGCGCGTGCTCTGGATCGCCTCGAAGGTGTTCGGCACCACGCGTCCCAACGTGTCCACTTCCCAGCGGGCGAGCACGCTGCCCCGGACCCCCTCCCGCCGCAACTGGTCAGGATACCGCGGCGCCTGGCCCATCCCGATGGGCGCGATCGGCGTGAAAGCGTCGTCGGGCACGATGTAGGCGACCTGGCGGAGGAGCACCAGCGGGGCGCTGACGCCATCGCCCCGGGCGAGCGCCACCCGCAACTGGAAATCATCGCGCCCCACCGAGTCGGCGCGCGGCGGCATTCCGCCGGCCGCGTCGGTGGCGGCTATCGCGCTCAGGAAGGCGTCGGCGAGCGGTGCCGCATCGGTTGAATCCGTGACCCATCGGGCGGCGACGTGGGCGCTCGCGTCGAGCGCGAAGCCCAGCTCGGCCCGCACGCCGCGCCGGATCCAGCGGCCCTGTCGCCTCGGCAGCGACGAGTCGTGCGTGGAGGGCAGCGGTAGCGGCTGTGGGGCGGAGAATCGCGAGATGATCTCCTGCAGGATCACCGCCGCGCGCTCGCCGTCAAACGGGCGCCGGAGGTCGGCGATGGTCCGCGGACGCGTCGGGCCGAGCGTGACGAACAGGGTGTCGACCACGGACGTACTGTCCCACGCCTTGGCCATGAGACAGGGCATGATCGTGGCTCGCTGGCCGTTCGCGAGCGCGGGCGCGAGCATCGCGCTCGCGATGGCCATGGTGCGAAGCACCCACGGCAGGCCGCCCCACCGCGGGACGCCCGACCAACCCTCGGAAGCGTCGTGAGGCGAGCGCCCGGGCCGGATCTGCATGGGCGGCAATAGTATCCATGTCTTCCGTCGCCCGCCACCGATGGCTCCGGGCGCGGTTCCGTGCGGTCTGGGGCGCGACGCCTCGGCCCCCTCCCTCCACGCCGCGCCCCCGTCTATCTTTCGCCATGGCGACCCAAACCGCTTCGCCCCCACGGCCCACCCGCTCGGAAAACTCCGAGGGTGGGCCGTTGCGCAACGGGGCCCCGACTCCCGCTTCCGCGCCCGCCGCGTCCCGCATTCGCGTGGACGCCGGGCTGACCTTCGACGACGT
>JACQES010000076.1 GCA_016200495.1 Gemmatimonadota bacterium | reverse complement strand
CCAGGGATCGTGCGCAGGAGTGATCGTCATGGTCAGCGCTCGAGGTGGGCGCGCATCAGCATGCGCGCGCGATGGAGCTGGGCCTTCGAGGTGCCGGCGGTGACGCGCAGCATGCGCGCGATCTCCTCGTGCTTGTAGCCCTCGATGTCGTGGAGCACGAACACCCGGCGGGCGCCGGGGGGGAGCGCGGCGATGGCGGCCTCGAGGTCGAGGCGCATCCCCGGTGGGGCATCCTGGCGCGGGTGGACGATCTCGTCGAGCTCGTCCTCGTCGGCGCCGAAGCGCTTCCGGTCCCGGCCCGCCCCCTTTCGCTGGTTGAGCACCACGTTCACGGCGAGCCGGTGCAGCCAGGTGGAGAAGGCGCTTTCTCCGCGGTAGAGCGAGAGCTTGCCCCAGGCGCGGACGAACACGTCCTGCGTGAGCTCCTCGGCCAGCGCGCGGTCGGCGACCATGCGCATGCAGAGGGAGAAGACCCGGTTCACGTGCTCGCGGTAGAGCGTCTCGAATGCCCGCCGATCCCCGCCCGCGGCGAGCGCGGCGAGAGCGGCATGCGACGGCTGGTCACCCGGCCGGGCGTCGAGGAGGGCCACTGCGGTCATGTGAGAAGTGCGGATCCGGTCGTCTCGCAGGTTGAGATGCCTGGATGCCGCGAATGGTTTGAAGATGCGGGGGGCTCCCCATAGTTGGACCGAAGGAATCCCGAAGCCTCCGGGAACGGCGCCCGTGGCGTGCTCAGGATGCCAGGATCGACAGCAGGTCGCGCATGCCGGTGGCGAGGGCGTCGGGACGCTCGGCTTCGAGGGTCGCGCGGTCGAACGGACCCCAGAGCGCGGCGCAGGTGCGGGTGCCGGCGCCGCGGCCGCTCTGCAGGTCAAAGGGAGAATCGCCGATCATCCACGCGCGTTCCGGCGTGCCGCCGAGCTGCGCGAGGGCGTAGCGCACCGGGGCGGGATCCGGCTTGTGCTCGCGCGTGGACTCGAGCCCCACGAGCACGTCGAAGTGCGGCGTCATGCCGGCCCAGTCGAGGGCGCGGCGCGCGGTGCGTTCGGCCTTGCTGGTGACGACGCCGAGGCGGTGGCCGCGCGCATGGAGTTCGCGCACCACGTCCGTGGCGTGCGGATAGGGGCGGATCAGGACGTCATGCTCGGTGAGCTGGTGCTCGCGGTAACGGTCGATGAGGTGCGCGACGTCCGCGTCGCCGTCGGCGTAGGGCGCCATCATGACCGGGAGCGGGCGGCCGAGCTGCGCGAGCCAGTCGGCGTCGGTGGGGACGCGGTCGCGGCCGGCGAAGGCGTGATGCATCGAGCCCAGGATGAGGCCGATGGTGTCGACAAGCGTGCCGTCGAGGTCGAACAGCAGGGTGGCGGGCGGTGGCGTCACGCGACGCAAGCTAGACGGGCGGGGCGTCGTTCGCCGCGCAGGTGGCGAGCGCGAGCAGCCAGTGATCGTCGTCGGCGGGATGGCAGGCGGTGAGGGACTGGATGAGCGAGTCGCGCTGCGCGCTCGCGGGTAGGCGCAGGAGCGCGCGCGCCCGCTCGGCCAGCGAGGCGCGATGCGCGCGCAGGTGCGGCGGGGCGAGCGCGACGGCGGCACTCACGCGTGCGAGGGCGTGCCGCTGGGTGGGCGAGGGCGACGTGGGCGCGTCGAGTCCCGCGGCCACCGCGCCATCGCGATGACGACGCCAGGCCGCGAGCGCGGCCTCGGCATGCGGTGCCGACGTGGCAAGCTGCGCGGCGCGCGCGACGTGCTCGATGGCCGCCAGGAGGGCGAGCGGATGATCGGACGCGGCCTCTACCTGCGCGCGCATCGTCGCATCGGCGGCACCCAAGCCGCCGGCCACGAGATGCGGCCGGTGCGCGGGGTTCGCGGCGGGCGCGCGGACGCTCGCAATCCAGGTGCCGCCGGCGGTGACAAGCAGCGAGACGTCTGCTGTCGTTTCGTTGGAGGCGAAGCGAACCGTGTCATCGGCCGGTTCGCCGTTGGCTCGCGCGCGCGAGCCGGCGGCGCGCCACGCGGCCAGTCGCGCACGCACGAGCTCGCGTGCTTCCAGTTCATTCGCCGCGGCCGTCAGCACGCTCGGTCCAGGGGAGGCTCGCCGCGAGTTGTCGCGGATCGAGGCGCTTTCGCCTGCGCCGAGCGCGAGGGGGAGCGCACCCACCACGCGCTCCGCCTCGGCGAGCTTGGCGCGCAGCGTGCGCTCCGCGTGCGTGATGGCCTCCGCGCTCGCCGGCGGCGCGATGCGCAGGATGCGCACGGTCTCGTGTGGCGAGCCCGGCCGGGCGACGCGCCCCACGCGCTGCTCAAGGCGTGCCGGCGTCCACGGGACGTCGAGGTGCACGACCACGCGGGCATCCTGCAGGTTGAGCCCCTCCGCGAGGAGGTCGGTGGCGATGAGGAGCCGGATCGCGTCGCGCGCATGCGGCGCGGGTGCGCCCTGCGCGCGCGGTGCGAAGCGCACGAGCGCCTCGCGCCGGGAGAGTCGTCCGTCGGCGATCTCGGCGCCGTCGGCGGTGAGGGCGGCCACGCCGCCCAAGTCGCGCAGCAGGTGGCCAAGGGCGCGAGCGGTGTCGGCGCTGTGCGTGAAGGCGAGCACGGGACCAGCATCGGCCCCCAGCAGGATGCGCAGGTGCGCGGCGCGCGCGGCGTCCCGCACAGACGGCGCGGCCGTCAGGCGGGCGAACAGTTCGCGCGCGTGGTCGGCATGGGCATCGGCGTGCCGGCGCAGGCGCATGATGAAGGCGCGCCCGGGCGTTCGCCGTTGCGCGCCGCGCCGGCGTGGCGGTCCGTCGTCGGGAACGGGGCCCACGACGAAGCGCCGCGACGAGCGCCGCATCGCTCGATGCCCACGCGCGTACCAGGCCGAGCGTGACCAGCGCGTCGGCGCGACCCGCGTCGCGCGGCGCGACCGGGGGCGGCAACCGCAGCAACGCGTCCAGCAGGTCGTCGCCGGCAGGGAGGAGCAGCGGCGGTTCCATTGTCGCGTGCGGCCGCACGGGCGGGGCGACCAGCGACGCATCGGTGCGCCGCACGACGAGCGCTTGCAGTTCGCGCGTGCCGGCGCCGTGCGCACGCGCTCCCGCAAAGAGGCGCGCCAGCGCCGCCAGGTCGCGGGCCCGGTTGTGCACCGGCGTCGCCGTGAGCAGGAGCATGGGGGTGCGGGCGCCGAGGGCCCGCAGGGCGGCGTGCCGCCGGGTCGAGGGGGTGCGGGCGTGATGCGCCTCGTCGACGATCAGGAGCGGCGGTGCGTCGTGCAGGGTCTCGCCGCTGCTCAGCGCCTCGAAGCTCGTGAACGGATGCGGGTCACCTCCGGTGCGTACGGCCGCGCGGGCCCATTCGTCGCGGAGCGCGGCGGGTCCGATCACGTGCGCGCCGCCCAACTCGGCGGCCAGGGCCAGCGCGACGAAGGTCTTGCCCAGGCCCACCTGGTCGGCGAGGATCGCGCCGCCATGCGTGCGCAGCAACGCGCGGCAGCGCACCACCGCCTCGCGCTGGTGCGGCGCGAGCGTGATGGCGCCGAGCGTCGTCGAGACGGGCGCCTCGACCTCGTCGCCCATCGCGTGCGCGGCGAAGCACGCGCGGAGCAGATCGGGTGACAGCGACCGTTCGCGTTCGCGGAGGTCGTCGCCCCCTTCGCGCGACGCGGTCACGGTCGCCACCACGCCAGCAGTGGCGCGAGCGCATCCACGCGCAGCCGGTAGGCCCGCGCGACGGCCGCGGTAAGCGCGTCGTCGGTGGGCGGCGCCCCGGCCACGCCCTGCCGCGCGAGCGGGGCGAGCAGCGCGACGGCGTGCGCCCAGTCCGCCGGCACGGGCAACAGCGCGAGCGTCCAGCCGAGGTAGCGGCGGTAGCCCCCGCGCGCCGGCTCGGCCAGCGCGTCAAGCCACGCCGCCGCGACCGGGCCACGTCGGCCCACACCACGCGCGGCGCCTCGACGCGCGCGGCTGCGGTGCGGAAGAGCGTCCACCAGGCCTCGCCGCGCGCGTCGCTGCGGCTCGCAAGCCGGCGGCGCCACGGATGCAGCCAGTGCTGCGCCAACGGCGGCAGCGTGGCGAGCGGTGCGCCGTCGGCACCGTGCGTCCAGAGCATCGCGTCGCGCCCGAGTCGTGCGCGCCAGGGCGCCACGTCCTCGCCGCGCAGCACCGGCCGCAGGAGGCGCGGTTCCAGATGCCCGGACCGCGTGCCCGCGCGCACCTCCGCGCCCTCGTGCGACAGGCGTCCGACACGCACGAGGAAGGCGTCGTTCGCACCACACTTCACCCCGAGCAGCGGACGGCCGAGGGGCGACGCAGCGAGCGCGGGGCCCGCCTGGCGCAGCCGGTCGAAGGCCGCGCGCACCGCCGGCGGGAGCGCGAGCCAGGGACTGCCCTCGCTCGCGTCGAAGGGGAGGGCGTCGGCGGCCAGCGCGAACGATTGTGCGCCGTCGGGTCCGTGGTGCGTGACGGCGACGGTGGGCGCTCCGTCGCGGGCAGCGGAACCGCCTCGCGTCGCGACGAGCAGCGACGGGTACGTCGCCGCGTCGAACATCGCTGGCGCATCGGACCAGTCGTCGAGCGAGAGGAGATGCGCGTCGGCCGCGAGGAGGCGACGCACGCCGCCACCGGCAAGCGAGCGCCAGAGCTTGGCGGGCACGAGCAGCGCGAGCGCCCCGGCCGGCGTGAGCAGCCCCAGGCTTCGCTCGACGAAGAGCGCCGCGAGGTCCACCTGCGCGCCGAAGCCCGTGCCGGCCCGTGCCGCCTCGGCGCCGGCGGTCCACGCCGCCTCGCGGAAGGTGCGGAAGCCGCGCCGGAGCCGTTCGCGCGCCGCCGGTGGAATGTTGTGGAGCCTCACCCACGGGGGATTCCCCACGACGACGTCGAAGCCTCCGGCGTGCGCCGCATCGGGAAAATGCGCCGCCCACGCGAAGGGCAGGGCCGCACCGCCGAGCAGCTGGCGGCGCCGTTCGCGCAAGGCGCGCACGCGCGCGCGGAGTTCGTCGAGCTGGCGGCGCACGTCGCTCGACGGATGCGGACGCTCGCCGAACAGGTCGCGCGCGCGCAGGGTGGCCAGCCGCTCGGCTCGCGTGGCCATCGTGCGGGTGAGTGCCGATTCGCAGGCCGCGAGCGCCGCGGTGCGCTCGGCGCGGTCGAGCGCGCGGGCCAGGGCGCCCTTGCGCGCCCCGCTCGCGCGCGCGTAGCGGCCGCGCAGCCGCGCCGTTGCGGCGCTGCCGACCATCACCGTGCGCGTGCGAAGGTCGTCGCCCGCGAGGGCATCGCCCACCCGCACGTGGCGGTCGAGGTTGGGCAGCGGCACCACGTCGCGGGGATCGGCGGCCTCGCTCTCGATCACGACGGCGAGCCAGAGGCGGAGCTCGCACAGCCACACCGCCGTCGGCTGCACGTCCACGCCGAAGATGCTGGTGGCCAGCACCTCGCGGCGGATCGCCTCCGCCGGGCGCGCATCGCCGCAGGCACGGCGCATGGTGGCGAGCGCGGCCAGCGCGTGCACGAGGAAGGCGCCGGACCCGCAGGCGGGATCGAGCACGCGCAGCAGGACGAGCCGCTCGGCGAGGCGGGCCGCGTCGCCTCCCGAGGGGCGACGCCCGTCGAGCGCGTCGCGCACGGAGGCGGGGCGCACGCCGCGCGCCTCGAGGGCGGCGGCGAGCGCGCGCGTCGTCGCCGTCTCCACGACGGCGGCGGGAGTGTAGAACGTCCCGCTCGCGCGGCGCTCGCGCGAGTGCATGAGCGACTCGAACGCGCGGCCGAGCATCTCGGGATCGATGGCGGCCTCGAGGCCGGTCGCGGCGTCCTCGCGCGCGGTGAAGCGGTGTCGTGCGAGCAGGTCGCCGGTGATGCGCGCGAGCGGCGCGTCGGGCCAGGTCAGGCGCGCGCAGCGCCGCTCGACGGGCGCGGGGGCGAACAGGCCGCCGTTGAGGAAGGGCAGCCGCCCGAGCGCCCGCGCGGCCGGCGCCCGTGCGCGCCATGGCGTGTTGAGCGTGCCGAAGAAGAGCGGCCGGTAGAGTCGCCGGTGCAGCTGTCCGCCCGTGGCGAGCGTGCGGTCCACGGCGTGCGCCAGCCAGGCGCGGTCGCCGTCGAGCCAGCCCTTGGTCTCGACGAACGCGAGGAAGAGGAGGCGGCAGGTGACGAGGAGCGCGAGCTCGCGCGCATCGGCCGCGGCGACGCCGCCCAGCGAGCCGGCGAGGGCCATGACCACCTCCTCGAGCGCGCGATAGAACCGGCGCGTCAGCGCGTCGCGTCCGAGCACCTCGTGCCACTGGGCATGCACGAGGGCATCGGCGCCCTCGCGGCGCGCGGCGAGGGCGAGCAGCGTCTCGGCGTCCGCGTCCACGATGCGCGCGCGATCGAGCACCAGCGCGGCCAGGCGCGGCGCGCGGGTCGACCCCTGCCACGTGGCGACGCCCACCGCACCGTCGGCACTCGTCGCCACCAGCAGCCAGGTGAGGTGGGGCGCGCGGGCCTCGACGCGCACGGCCACGCGCGGCAGGAGGTCGCGCAGCGTGACGCCGGCACACGCGGCGATCGTCAGCGCGCGCCGCGACCCGGGGCCCGTGGCGCATCGCGCGGCCGTGACGTCGACGCCGAGGCCGAGCGCCGCGCGGGCCTCGTCGTCGAGCGGCGCGCCGGGGGCGAAGCCGAGAGCGGTGGTGATCGCGTCGAGGTCGTCGAGAGAGGCAGCGCCGGCCAGCAGGCGCATCGCGTCGCGGAGGGTGCGCATGACGCGAGTGTCACGCCGAGCGCGCCGATCTCCTGCACCCGCCTCACGCGGGGTAGTCCGGAATCACGCAGTGCAGGCCACCGCACGTGCGCCGCTCGCCGGCGTCGCGTCACGCGACGGACGCCCTGCGACGCCTACTTCGAATCGTACGCGCGTCCCTTCCACTCCACGCGGTTCCCGCGCCGCGTCGCCCGCGCGAAGATCCAGCCCACGATCACGGTGCCCGCCGGCCAGAGCGGCGCCACCCAGATCGGGATGCCGTCCACGCGGCAGAAGCCGGCCATCCAGAGCGTGAGCGCGGCGTACGCGATCGCGCCGCCCAGCCCCGCGGTCGCCGGCACGAGTCCCAGCATGCCGAGGGGCGCCAGCACGACCGGCGCCAGCAGGATCAGCACGGGCCCGAACATCAGCACCACGAGAAACCACGCCGGCGTGCCCGCCGGGAGCGCGTAGCGTCCGCCCGCGTACACGTTCTTGGTCCAGCCGTCCACCACCTCGCGCAGCCCCACGTACATGCGCGTCGTGAAGAATTCGAGCGCCACCGCGAGGTGCACGCGCGCGCCCGCGCGCCAGACCGCCTGCCCCAGCAGCAGGTCCTCGGCCACGTTGTGCTTGACCGCGGCGTGGCCGCCCACGCGCTCGTACAGTTGCCGCGCGTACAGCGTCCACTGGCCGTTGGTGATCGAATCCTCGGCGCGTCGCGCCCGCGCGATGTGCTCGGTGCTCCCCACGCGGAGGAGCAGGATCATGAAGAGTTGCGGCGTCACCAGGCGCTCGCCGAGCGTGAGCACCTCCTGCTTGCCGCCGACCGTCACCACCTCGGCCTGGCGCGCGTGCTGCCAGCTCATCGCGCGCGCGAGCAGCTCGGGATGGTGGCGCGTGTCGGCGTCGGTGAAGAGCAGCCAGTCGCCCCGGGCGGCGGTCGCCCCGTTCTGGCACGCCCACTGCTTGCCGAACCATCCGGCCGGAAGCGGTGGCGCGTCCACCACGCGCAGGCGCGCGTCGCGCGCCGCGATCGCGCGCACGATGTCGCCGGTGCCGTCGGTCGAGTGGTCGTCCACCACGATCACCTCGAGCGACGGCCAGGTGCTCGCCAGCACGCTCTCCACGCACGCGGCGATGTTCTCGGCCTCGTTGCGCGCGGGGATGATCACCGAGACGAGCGGTGCGTTGCGCGGCGGTGTGGCCGGGTAGTCGCGCAGGAACCGGCTCCCCACCAGCCGCAGCAGCAGGGCGAGCGGCAGGAGGATCCACGGCAACGCGAAAAGGAAGGCGGCCCGCACGCGCGTGAAGCTACGCGGCGGGCCGCCGATGGGCCGGGTGCAGGCGGCGCGCTACCGCACGGAGAACTTCTTCGCGAGCGCCGGCACGTACTCCGGGTTGCCCGACCCGATGGCGAACGACATCGGCAGCACCGCGTAGTCGCCCTTGGCGAGGGTCAGCGCGACCCAGTTGACGGCGCCGCTCGCCAGCGGCGTGACGCCGCCCAGCAGCTTCACGGGGGCGTTGGCGGAGCCGCCGCCGTTCGACACCCAGCTCATCACGTCGTCCCACGACTTGCCGTCGAGGATCCGGGCAATGCGGGCGCCACGCGCCATGCTCCCCGTGCTCTCGACGCGCATCAGGTGCTTCCCCGCGCTCACGGCGCCGTTCACCTCGACGCCGTTGTCCCGGATCATGATCGAGCCGTCGTCCTTGGGCGCGGGTGCCGGCTTCCCCTTCGCGGGCAGCACGGTAAGCGGCAGGAACATCCCCTTCGAGAGGTGCGATCCGCCCTCGGCCGTGGGGATGAAGCAGGCCAGCGCGTAGCGACCGGGCTCGAGCTGCATCGTGACGCTCACCTCGTCGCCCGACTCCGGCGACTCGGGGCCGCCGAGGCCGCGCAGCCAGTTGGGCATGGGCCGGCCGGGTCGGATCGCGTTCATGAAGTCGCTGAAGGCGTAGCCCTCGTCGATCTTGACGATCCACATCTGGTGCAGGTCGGGCCCGCGGTTCACGAACCGGAAGGTCACGAGCCCCGCCGTGATCGGGTTGGGCGCCTCGTAGAAGTGGTTGTACGCGACGATCGTGATGACGGTGCCCGGGGCGGCGGGGCGTGGCGACGCCTTGGGGGCCTGCGCCGCGGCGGTCGCGGCGGCAAGCGCGACGGCGGTCGCAAGCGTGAGACGGACGGCAGCGGCAGCGGGTGTCACCACGCAAACCTCCGGGCAATCTTGGTGAGCGAGCGAGGCCGGATCGGCCAGCCCTATGGTGGGGACGCAGGCGGCACCCGTCAATGCGGCAAACCGGAAGTGGCGCCACCCGCTCGCAGGGCCTATCCTCCCCAAGACGACGGGGCGTGGCCCCGGGCACATTTCACCACGCACAGGACGCGCACGATCGTGAAGACCGGACAGGACCTGATCGCCGAGGCCAAGGCGAAGATCACCGAAGTCTCCGTGGAGCAGGCCAAGGCGAAGCACGGCCGTGCCGGGGTGGCCTTCCTCGACTGCCGCGAGCCCAACGAGTTCAACCTCGGGCGCATTCCGGGCGCGGTCTTCATCCCGCGCGGGCAGCTGGAGACCAACGTCGAGGCGCGCATCCCGCGCGACCAGGACGTGGTGATCTACTGCGCCACCGGCAACCGCTCGGCGCTCGCCGCCGTCACGCTGACCGAAATGGGTTACGACCGCGTGGCGAGCATGGCGGGCGGCTTCAAGGCGTGGGCGATGGGCGGCAATCCGATCGAAGGGTAGGTCGCGCGTGGCCGCGCCGCTGCTCGACGAGCTGACGCGGCGGGTGGCCGCCCTCACGCCGGCGCTGGCCGACGCGGCGCCCGAGGTGCGGCGGGCCGCGGTGGCCGCCGTGCTCCGGCCCGACGGGGCGGGGTCGGCCGACGTGCTCTTCATCCAGCGGGCCGTGTACCCCGGCGACCCGTGGAGCGGCCAGGTGGCCTTTCCCGGTGGCCGCGCCGAGCCCGGCGATCCGTCGCTCGTGCACACGGCAGTACGGGAGACGCGGGAAGAGCTGGGCCCCGACCTGCACGGGGTCGGCACCCTGATCGGGACGCTGGACGAGATCCACCCGCGCACGACGCTGCTGCCGCCGATCGTGGTGCGCCCGCACGTGTTCGTGCTGCACGGGCCGTTCGACCCGACCCCGAGCGCCGAGGTGGCGGCGGCGTTCTGGGTGCCCCTGGCGGTGCTGCTCGACCCCGCCACCCGCGGGCGCGAAACCGTCGAGGCGCGCGGGGCGCGGTTCCAGATGCCGGCCTTCCGCGTGGGCGAGCGGGTGATCTGGGGGATGACGGAGCGGATCCTGAACCAGCTGCTCGGCCTGCCGCTCCCGCCCTGGTAGCGCGGCGCGCGCGGGTCGCGGCGGGCGCCGCGCGGGGCGACCGCTCGTCCGCGCCGTGCCGGCGTTCCGCTCGTCCGCGTGGTGCGGCCGCACGGTGCGAGGACACGGGCGACGTCACCGCCCGTTGCAAAAGTTAGGTTCACCTAATTACGATGTTGGGGAGACCCAATCATGGCCACCCCGACCCTGCCCGCCGAGCCGGCTCCGCCGCCCCCCGACGACGTCACCCCATCGGGGGCGTGGCGCCACGCCCGCCCCACCCCGTCGCTCGCCGAGGCGTACCGCACGATTCCCGTCGCCGGGCGCGGCTGGTGGCGGAAGCTCCTCGCGTACGCCGGCCCCGGGTATCTCGTGGCGGTCGGCTACATGGATCCGGGCAACTGGGCCACCGACCTCGCCGGCGGGTCGCAGTTCGGCTACGACCTGCTCTTCGTCATCCTCATCTCGAACCTCATGGCGGTCCTGCTGCAGGGACTCGCCAGCAAGCTTGGCATCGCCACCGGCCGCGACCTCGCGCAGGCCTGCCGCGACCACTACTCGCGCCCCGTCGCGCTCGCGCTGTGGGTGCTCTGCGAACTGGCCATCGCCGCGTGCGACCTGGCCGAGGTGATCGGCACCGCCATCGCGCTCAACCTGCTGTTCGGGCTGCCGCTCGCGTGGGGGGTCGCGGCCACGATGCTCGACGTGCTCGTGGTGCTCGCGCTCCAGCACCGCGGCTTCCGGCTGCTCGAGGCGCTCGTCGTGGCGCTCGTCGTCACGGTGGGCGCCTGCTTCATGTTCGAGCTCGTGCTCGCCAAGCCGGCGTGGGGCGGCGTGCTGGCCGGCTTCATTCCCGCCACGTCGGTCGTGACCGACGCCTCGCGCCTCTACATCGCGATGGGGATCCTCGGCGCCACGGTGATGCCGCACAACCTCTACCTGCATTCGTCCATCGTGCAGACGCGGCGCTACGAGGAGTCGGCGGCCGGCAAGGCCGAGGCGGTCACCTTCGCGTTCGCCGACTCGACGATCGCGCTCACCTTCGCGCTCTTCATCAATGCGGCGATCCTGATCGTGGCCGCGGCCACGTTCCACACGCGGGGACAGACGCAGGTCGCCGAGATCCAGGACGCGTACCAGCTGCTCACCCCGCTCCTGGGCGGTGGCGCGAGCGTCGTCTTCGCCATCGCGCTCCTCGCGAGCGGGCAGAACTCCACGCTCACCGGGACGCTCGCCGGGCAGATCGTGATGGAGGGGTTCCTCGACCTGCGCCTGCGCCCGTGGGTGCGGCGGCTCCTCACGCGCCTCATCGCGATTGTGCCCGCCGGGGTCACGGCTATCTTCTTCGGCGCGAGCGGCACGGCCAAGCTGCTGGTGCTGAGCCAGGTGATCCTCAGCCTCCAGCTCTCCTTCGCCGTCTTCCCGCTCGTCGCCTTCACCGCCGACCGTCGCAAGATGGGCGCGCTCGTGAACGCGCCGTGGGTCACCGCCCTCGCCTGGCTGGTGGCCATCGTGATCGCGGTGCTCAACGCCTGGCTCCTCGTGCAGACCGTGCGCGGGTGGCTCGCCTGACGGACGAACCCACGCGCATGTACCGCCGCATCCTGGTTCCCCTCGAGCACTCGGGCACCGACGCCTGCATCCTGGCGCACGTGCGCACGCTCGCGCGGCAGTGCGGGGCGCGGCTCCTGCTCGTGCACGTGGCCGACGGCTGGGCCGCGCGCAACCAGCAGGCGCTCGACCTGCGCGAGAGCGACGAGATGCGGAAGGATCGCGCCTACCTCGAGGACCAGGCCACGCGGCTCCGCGACGACGGCCTCGACGCCGAGGCGGTGCTTGCCGGCGGCGACCCCGCGCGCGAGATCGTCGCCCTGGCGGAACGCGAGCAGTGCGACCTGATCGCCATGGGCACGCACGGCCACCGGCTCCTCGCCGACATCGTGTACGGCTCCGTGGCCAACACGGTGCGCCACCTCTCGATGGTGCCGGTGCTGCTCGTGCGGGACCCGCAGCTGGCGCCGCGTTCCACGCCATGACGCCGCGCCGCGACCCGCGCCCGGCCGCCGAGCGCGGCCACTCGGGGGGCGGCGCCCGGCACGGCGGGGCCCCCGGCGGCACGCTCACCGGCTCGATCGAGGACTACCTCAAGGCGATCTACGCCCTCGAGGAGCTCACCGACCTGCCGGCCACCACGAGCGACATCGCCGAACGGCTCGACATCGCCCCGCCGTCGGTGAGCGGCATGCTCCGCCGTCTCGCGACGCGCAAGCTCATCCGCCACGAGCGCTACCGCGGCGTGAGCCTGACGCCCGCCGGGCGGAAGGCGGCGCTCAAGACGCTCCGCCGCCACCGCGTCATCGAGGCGTACCTCGCCTCGGTGCTCGGCTTCTCGTGGGACACCGTCCACGCCGAAGCCGAGCGGCTCGAGCACGCGGCCAGCGACGAGCTGATCGACCGGATGGCGGCCGCGCTGGGCGACCCCGCCACCGATCCGCACGGGGCCCCGATCCCGACGCGCGACGGCACGCTGGTGATCGTGCCGACGCAGCTGCTCGCGGAGCAGGCGGTGGGCACGAGCGCCCGCGTGGCCAGCGTCGGCGACGAGGACGGCGAGCTGCTCCGCTACGTGGGATCGCTCGCGATCCGGCCGGGGGCGGTGGTCAAGGTCGTGTCGCGCGCGCCGTTCGACGGGCCGCTCACGCTCGAGGTATCGGGGAGCGGCGCCAAGGCCGGCCGGACGCACGTGGTGGGGAGCACCGTCGCGCGGGCGGTGAAGGTGGACAAGCCGCGCTGAGCGCGCGCGAACGCGCCGGTACACACGCCACTGCGGCACGCGACGGCACGCGACGGCACGCGACGGCACGCGACGGCACGCGACGGCACGCGACGGCACGCGACGGCACGCGACGGCACGCGACGG
>JACQES010000075.1 GCA_016200495.1 Gemmatimonadota bacterium | reverse complement strand
CCCCGCCTCCGCGAGCACGCGCAGCGCCTTCCGGTCCAGCTGCGTGCGCTGCACCACGTCGGCGATGCTCGTGAACGGCCCGTCAGCGAGCGCCGCCTCGAGCTTCGCGCGCGCCGCGCTGCCCAACCCGCGCAGCAGCCGCAGGCCGAGCCGCACGGCGGGGACGTCGTCGCGCTCGGCGCGCGGCGCGCGCGAGCGTGACGTCGCGTCGCGCATCGCCTCGCGCGTCGCTTCGCGCATCGCCTCACGCGTCGCCTCACGCGTCGCACTCGGCGCCGGCTCCCGCCGCTCCAGCACGTGGTCCCACCCGCTCACCGTGAGGTCCACCGGCCGCACCTCCACGCCGTGCCGCTTCGCGTCCTCGATCAGCGTCCCCGGCGCGTAGAACCCCATCGGCTGCGCGTTGAGCATCGCCGCGAGGTACTCGGGGGCGTAGTAGTGCCGCAGGTACGCGCTCGCGTACACGATCAGCGCGAAGCTCGCCGCATGGCTCTCCGGAAAGCCGTAGTCGGCAAAGGCGTTGATCTGGTTGTAGATCCGCCGCGCGATGTCGTCGGCGATCCCGTTCTTCTTCATTCCCTCGATCATCTGCTCGCAGATGTCGGCCATCCGCTCGTGGCTCCGCTTGTGCCCCATCGCGCGGCGCAGCAGGTCCGCCTGCCCCGGCGTGAACCCCGCCGCCGCGATCGCCACCTGCATCCCCTGCTCCTGGAAGAGCGGCACCCCCAGCGTGCGCTTGAGGATCGGCTCGAGCGACGGATGCGGGTACGTCACCGGCTCCTCGCCGTTCTTGCGCCTGAGGTACGGGTGCACCATCTCGCCCTGGATCGGCCCCGGGCGGATGAGCGCCACCTCCACCACCAGGTCGTAGAAGCAGCGCGGCTTGAGGCGCGGCAGCGTGTTCATCTGCGCGCGACTCTCCACCTGGAACACGCCGACGGTGTCCGCCGCGCACAGGTCGTCGTACACCGCCTGGTCGGTCATGTCGAGCTGCCCCAGGTCGATGCTGATCCCGCGCACCGCGCGCACGTAGCGCAGGCACAGCTGCAGCACGGTGAGCATCCCCAGCCCCAGCAGGTCGATCTTCACCAGCCCCACGGGATCCAAGTCGTCCTTCTCCCACTGGATCACCGTCCGGTCAGCCATGCTCGCCGGCTCGATCGGGACGACGCTCAGCAGCGGTTCCCGCGTGAGCACGAACCCGCCCACGTGAATCGACCGGTGCCTGGGCGCCTGGTGCAGCCCCTCGACGATCGCCGGCAGCATCCGCACGCGATGATCCGACGGATCCAGCCCCACGCGCCTGAGCAGCGCGTCCCCCTCGCTCACCCCCTCGATCGCGCGCACCCCCTTCGCCGCGAGGAAGTTGTTGTCCCCCCGCCCGCTCTCGTGCGACGGCGCATCGTCCGTCCTCGCCGTCCCCCGTGCCTCCGTGCCCTCTGTGGTGAAGCTGTTGCCGTTGCTGCCTTCCCCACGCGCTCCCTCCGATCGCGCCTCCGCCTTCACCTTCCGCGCGATCGTCGTCGCCTCCGTCCCGCGCACCATCCCGCGTCCCAGCCGCTCCGCCAGCGCCCGTTCCCCCTTCATCTGCTCCACCGCGCGCCGCCCCGGCATCATCGCCTGCCCCACGCGATCCGCCTCCCGCCGCGCCGCGATCTCCAGCGCCCGCGCCGCATCCCGCTCCTTCTCGTAGTTCGCCGGCCCCACCGTGTCCTCCCACGCCGGCGCGAACGGGTCCGCCCCGCTCCCCGTGCGCAGCGCCTCCGCCGTCGCCTTGGCCGAGAACCGGTCCGAGAACATCGCCAGCGCGTCCGCCTGCTCCACCGAGAAGCCGAGCACCCGCGCCGCGTCGCGCACCGCGCTCCGCCCGCGCCACGTGATGTGCTCGCACACCATCGCCGCGTGCTCGCGCCCGTAGCGCGCGTACACGTACTGCAGCACCCGCTCGCGCTCCTCGTGCGCGATGTCGATGTCGATGTCCGGCGCCTCCTTCCGCTCCTCGCTCAGGAACCGCTCGAACAGGAGCTCCAGCTTGACCGGGTCCACCGCCGTGATCGCGAGGCAGTAGCACACCGCGCTGTTGGCCGCCGAGCCCCGCCCCTGGCACAGGATCCCCTCGCGCCGCGCGAAGCGCACGATGTCCCACACGATCAGGAAGTAGCCCGCGAGCCCGAGCCGCGAGATCATCCCCAGTTCGTGCTTGAGCTGTGCCGCGTGCTTCGCCGTGCGGCGCTCGGTCCCCGGCGGTCCCCACCGCTCGTGCGCCCCCTGCGCCACGAGCCGCGCGAGGTATTCGTCCGCGCTCACCCCCGGCGGCAGCATGAACTCCGGCAGCGACGGCTTGAGGTCGCCCAGCCGGAACGCGCACCGCTCGGCCACGTCGCGCGTCGCGCGCACCCCCGCGTCGTCGTGCTGCCACCGCCGCCGCACCTGCGCCGCCCCCTTGAGGTACCACTCGCCGTTCGGGCGGAGCCGCGTCCCCATCTGGTCGAGCGGCAGCCGGTGCTTGAGCGCGAGCAGCACGTCGTGCACGATCCGGTCGCGCGCCCGCACGTAGTGCACGTCGTTGGTCACCACCCACGGCAGCGCCAGCGCCCGCGCGCACGCCAGCAGCCCGCGCACGATCGCGCGCTCCTCCGGCAGGTGGTGGTCCCAGCACTCCACCCACACGCGCCGCTCGAAGATGTCCGACAAGGTCGCGAGCGCGGTGCACGCCGTCTCGTCCTCGCCGCGCGCCACGAGGCGCGGCACCCAGCCGCGCGGGCATCCCGTGAGCGCCACCAGCCCCTGCGCGTGCCGCGCCAGCGTGTCGAGCGAGACGCCGGGCTCGCCGCGCGCCGTGTCCATCCGCGCGCGCGTCACGAGCGCGCTCAGGTTGCCGTAGCCCGTCCGGTCCTCCGCCAGCAGCACCAGGTGCGTGCGCGCCGGCACGCGCACCGTGAGCTCCACCCCGAGGATCCCGCCGATCCCCGCCGTCGTCGCCGCCTGCGCGAAGCGCACCGCCCCCCCGAGGTCGTCGTGGTCGGTGAGCGCGAGCGCGCTCATGCCGAGCTCGCGCGCGCGCGCCACCAGCGCCTCCGGTTCGCCGGCCGCGTCCTGCAGCGAGAAGACCGAGTGGCAGTGGAGCTCCACGTAATCCGCCGACGTGCGCTCGGGCACTGGAGGCATCGGGACCGTCATGCCGCGTTCCCCGGCATCGCGCGCGGCCGCCCGGTACCCCCGGGCACTCCCGCCACGGGAACCCGCCGGGCGCCGCCGCGCTTCGACCGGGGAACATTCTCCCGAGCCGCATGCCCGCGCCCGATCCCACGCCCCAGTCGCCCCACCGTCCCGCGTCCACCGACGCGCTGCTCGACGCGGCCGACCGCATGACCCCCGAGGAGCTCGACCAACTCCCCTACGGGATGATCCAGCTCGACACGAGCGGCCGCATCCTCAAGTACAACCTCGTCGAGTCGCGCCTCGCCGCGCTCCCGCAGCAGGCGCAGATCGGCAAGCACTTCTTCACCGAAGTCGCGCCCTGCACCAAGGTCCAGCAGTTCTACGGGCGCTTCAAGGACGGGGTGATGCACGAGTCGCTCGACGCGACCTTCACCTACCACTTCGCCTTCAAGCAGGCCCCGCGCGACGTGACCGTGCGCCTCTTCTACTCGCGCCGCACGCGCACCGTCTGGGTCATGATCGCCGATCACGAGGGCAAGCCGCTCGTCGCGGGCTGAGCCGGGCATCAATCGACCCACCCGTGCAGGTACCACCCGCGCTCCGGTCCCTGCCGGTCGCGGAAGAGCACCAGGTCCGCCGGCGCGTCGCCGTCGAGCGCCCCCTCGCCCCGCCAGTAATCGCGCTGCCACGGCGACGACCACCAGTCGCCCCCCAGCCGCTCCGGGCCCTGTACGCGCGCGAGCGCCACGCGCCGCCCCGCCCACCAGAGCGCGCGCGGCCGCTCCTCCCCCGCGGTGCGCTCCACTTCCACCTCCACGCGCGCCGCCGGCGCGAGCAGCCGCAGCGCTCCCAGCATGTCGCCCTCCGCCGGCGCGGGCTCCGGTGCGAAGCCGTCATCGAGCGACGGCGCCGCCTCGGCGCCCGGCGTCGCGCGCGCCGCCACGCCGGCCACCGCCACGTCCTCCCACACCCCGGCCCCCTCGGGCCGGTGCGTGTCGCGCAGCGCGGGCCGCACCACCGCCTGCGTCCCCAGCTCCGCGCGCAGCCGCTCGAGCGCCGCGTCCGCCGCCGCCGGGTCGCGCCACGCCGAGTCGAGCAGGCCGCCCTGCTCGCCCCCCATCGGCGCCGTCGCGGTGACCGCCACCTCCACCGCGGTCACCGGCGCGGGCAGCGTCCACGTGTCGAGCAGCGCGCGGCACCGCTCGAACAGCGGCGCCACGCGCGCGAGCGGGGCGGGGCAGCGCACCTCGCGCGTCACCGTGTGCGCGCGCCGCCGCTCGGGGAGCGCGCCGCGCGCATCGTCGAGCGTGAGCGTGATCGCCACCACCGCCGCCGCGCGCGCGTCGGTCACGAGCCCCGCCACCAGCCGCTCGAGCGCCGCGCGCACCAGGAAGAGCACCGGCTCGAGCGTCGCCGCCGGCACGGGCAGCTCCGCCGCCACCGCGCCCGGGCGATCGCTGCGCACCAGCGACGGCCGCCGCGCATCCACGCCGTGCACCAGCCGCCACGCCGCGAGCCCCTCGAGCCCCCAGCGCGCTTCCACGTCGCCCGCGTCGAGCGCGGCGAACGCTCCCGCCGTCTCGAGCCCGAGCGCCACGAGTCCCTCGCGCACCTCCGCGTCCATCGGCACGAGCGCGAGCGGCGCCGGCGCGAGGTAGGCCGCGCCGGCCTGCGCGTGCACCACCACGCCGCCCGACGCGGAGCGCGTCGCCACGCCGCGCCGCACCGCGTCGGTCGCGTCGCCCCACGTGGCCGCGCGCGCCACCACGCACGCGTCGGCGATCGCCACGCGCGCCTCCGGGTGCCACGCGCGCGCGATCGCGAGCAGCGCGTCGGCGAGCGCCGCCTCGCCCCCCACCGCGTCGAAGCCGCTCGCCCCCACCCACCAGGTGCCCGGCGCGCCGCTCGCCGGCGTCACCTGCGGGCTCGCGCCGACGAGCGCCGCCGTCACGCGCAGGATCGCGTCGGTGAGCGCCGCCCAGTCATGCGGCACCAGCGTGAGGTCCGCGCACCGCGCGCGCGCCTCGGCCACCGTCATCCCCGCGCGCAGCCGCTTGGCCGCCCCCGCGGCCGACACGGTGGTGATGCGCTGGCCCTCGACGATGGCGACGGGGCGCGCGTCCCATTCGGGCTTGGGCGCGCGCGATGCCGCGCCCGCGCGCCGCGCCGCGTCACCGGGGGCCGCGTCAACGCGCGGCGGCTCCGATCTCCGGCGCGAACGTCCCGTTGACGAGCCGGGCTTCGCCGGCACGCCGAGATCGAGCGCCAGCTGCCAGCCGTCCACTTCGCGCGCGACTGGCGGCGCCGGCTGCCACAGCGCGGCGATCGGGAACCTCGGAATGCGCACACAAGCGACGCGCCACACGGATTGCACGTTCCACCTCCACCGTCTCGAGTCGTCCCCCTTTCTCCACGCGGATCACCACGGGGCGCGCGGCTGCGCCCGGCGCCGACGGCGGCGCGT
>JACQES010000018.1 GCA_016200495.1 Gemmatimonadota bacterium | reverse complement strand
CGTGACGGCGCTCGCGGCCGTCACCGCGCTCGCGGCGCTCGTGCGCCGCCGCTGGCGCGTCGCGCGCTTCGCCGCGGCGCTCCAGGCGATCTGCCTCGTGTGGGGGTGGGCCGTGGCGCAGTACCCGTACCTGCTCCCGCCCGGCATCACGATCGCCGACGCGGCCGCGCCGCCGATCACGCTGCGCCTCGTGCTCACGGGCCTCGCGGTGGGCCTCGTGGTGCTCGTGCCGAGCTTCGCCTACCTGTTCGGCATCTTCAAGCGGCCCGGCGGCCCGATCCACGATTAGCGCCGGGTCAGCCAAGCCGTTGGCGCCGTGCGGGTTGCGGGTCGCCCCGTCAGCCCCCACAATTCGGGCGTGACTGCCCCCCGCGCTTCCAACCCCCTCGCCGCCCTCGGCAACCTCTCCGACGATCCCGCCATCCGCGAGCAGATCGAGCAGGGGCTGGCCGACGTGATGGCCGAGCAGCAGGCGACCGAGGCGGCGCGCGGCGGCAAGAAGAAGGAGAAGGACAAGAACGCGAAGGAGGGGCGCAAGAACGACCTCCTCAAGCTCATCCACGAGTACCAGCGCCGCTGCATCGAGTTCGCCGACCGCAAGGCGACCTTCATCGTCTTCGGCGCCAACGCGTTCGCGAGCTTCCTCGACCGCTCGAAGGGGCTCAAGGACGTGCGCGAGACGCCGATGGCCGAGTGGACGGCCAAGATGGTGACCGGCGAGCTCGCGATCGCCTTCCTCGCGCTCGCGGGGTTCACGGCGCTCTGGGTCATCATCCCGCGCATCGCGCGCAACGTGCCCAAGGGCGCGATCTACTGGGAGGCGATCCGCAAGTACGAGTCGCAGGACGCGTGGGTGGCCGCGATGGCCGACTTCAGCGAGGAGGACACGCAGCGCATCGTGCTGCGCGGCATCTACGACCTCGCGGGGATCAACGTCCGGAAGTACCGCATGCTGCAGACGGCGACCTGGATCGGCGGCATCGGCATGGGGCTCGCGCTGCTGCACATCGCGCTCTAGGGCGCGCCCCTCGTCGCGACGGAGCGGGAGATGGCGGATCGGTCGTCGGACGGGGCGTGCTGGACGCGCCCGGTGGTCGTGATGAGCGAGGCGGCACGCGAGCCGTCCCGCGGAATGCCGACCGACGCGAGCTCCGCCCCCGCGACGCCGTCGTCCGCCGCGCCCGTCGCCACGTCCGCTCCGACGTCGACGCCCGCCTCCGCCGCCGACCTTGTCCGCCGCGCCGGGACCCCCGCGCGCGACCTCGCCCCCTGGTTCGAGGATCCCGTGCCGCACGAGTGCCCGCTCTGCGGTTCCGACCGGATCATCCAGCGCAACTGCAAGGTGCTCTGCGGCAGCTGCCGCGCGATCATCCAGAGCTGCGCGGACCTGTAGCCGCGCGGCGCGCTGCTACCGCCGCATCGCCGCGTCGGTCACCTGCGCGGCCCTCGCGATCTCGCGTCGCTCGTCGATCGTCCCGCGCGGCTCGTCGAGGATCGGGTCGGTCACCCAGTAGCCCCGCTCCGCGCGCACGATCGCGGCGATGTCCTTCCGCCGCGCGTCCACGTCCTCCTCGCGCGCGTCGAGCGCGTTGCGCGCGTGCCGGAACCACCGCCCCGCCTGCACGCAGAAGAGGTCGGTGAGCGCGAGCTCGCGCTCGCACTGCTCCACGCCGCGCTCCGTGATCAGCGCCTGTGTGCGCGAGAGCACCGCCGACGTCGCGAACAGCTGGATCGCCATTTCCGCCAGTCGCTCGACCACCAGTTGCCGCTCGATGATCTGCTTGCGGTACTTGATGATCATGTCGTCGGTCGCGCGCTTGAACTCGCCGACGTGCTTCTCGAGGTACTTCTTGTGCTCCTGGAGCCGCGGGTGGAGCGGCGTGTCCACCAAGTCGCTCACGCCGAGCACCTCGCGCACCCGGTCGGCGGCGAAGCCGCTCACGATCCCGAAGTTCTTGACCGGCGCCCGCATCGCGCTGCCGATCTGCGCCAGCCGCTCGGCCGGCCCCTGGATCCCCGTGAGGCCGATGAAGAGGCGCAGCACCTCGTTCGCCCCCTCGAAGATCCGCTGGATGCGCGCGTCGCGGAGCCACCGCTCGTACGGTTGCGGCTGGCAGTAGCCGCGGCCCCCCGCCACCTGCACCATCTCGTCCGACGCGCGCCAGATGAGCTCGCTCGCGAACACCTTGCAGATCGCGGCCTCGAGCGCCCAGTCGTGCGTGTCGGCGTCGATGCCGTGCGCGAGGATCCCGAGCATCGCCTCGCTCGCGTACGTCTCCGCGGCCAGGTGCGCCATCTTGCGCTGCGTGATCTCGAAGCTCGCCAGCGGCTGCCCGAACTGCACGCGCGACTCCGCGTAGCGGGCCATCTCGCCCAGCAGCTCCTTGGCGCCCCCCGTGCACCCCGCC
The DNA here is from genome assembly GCA_016200495.1 of Gemmatimonadota bacterium. GTDB lineage: Bacteria > Gemmatimonadota > Gemmatimonadetes > Gemmatimonadales > Gemmatimonadaceae > JACPPC01. Next base: position 21,519 of record JACQES010000018.1, on the reverse strand, counting down.
GCGAGCGTGAGCCGTCCGCCGTTGAGCACGTTGACCGCCACCGCGAACCCCTTGCCCACCTCGCCGAGCACGTGGTCGGCGGGCACCTGCAGGTTGTCGTAGACCAGGTCGGCCTGCGTGCTCCCCTTGATGCCGAGCTTCTTGAACGTGCCCGCCACCTGGAAGCCGGGCATGTCGGGACGGATGATGAATGCCGTCGGGCGCCGCTTGGTCACGCCGTCGCGCACCACGTCCGTCTGGGCGAACGTGGCGATCACGCCCGCGCGGTGCCCGTTGCCGATCCAGATCTTCCGCCCGTTGAGCGTCCACGAGCCGTCGGCGTTCTGCGCGGCGCGCGAGACGATGTTGGCCGCGTCGCTGCCCGTCTCGGGCTCGGTGAGCGCGTACGCCGCGAGCATCGTGCCGCGCGCCAGGTCGGGCAGGTAGCGCGCCTTCTGCGCGTCGTTGCCGAACAGCACGATCGCCTTGGAGCCGAGGCCGCAGTGCACCCCCACCAGCACGCCGAGCGACGCGTCGATCGACGCGAGCGTCGCGAAGACGCGCGCGTAGGCGGTGGCCGAGAGGCCGAGGCCGCCGTACTGCTTCGGGATGTTGAGCCCGAGCATCCCCATCTCGCCGAACGCCGTGATCACGCTCTCCGGGATCGTCTCCTCGGCGTCGTGGCGGTCGGGATGGATCAGGTCGCCGTGCAGGGCGCGCAGCTCGCGGATGAGCCGGCTCACCACGCGCGCCTCCCCCGCGTCGCGCTGCGCCAGCGACGGCGGATACGGGAAGATCGCCGCGTCGAGGATCGCGCCGGCGAAGAGGCCGCGCGTGAACGAAGGCTTGGGCGTGGTCATGTGGGGGAAGCTGGGGCGGGGTCGGGCGCGGAACCAGCGGCGGCGGCCCACGCGTCGGTGCCGGACGTCCACCAGTCCACGATCGCGGGGCGCGGGAACGGTGGCTGCGCCGGGAGGCCGGGCATCGTCTCCGACGCGCTGAGGCGCTGGCGCCCGCGGTAGAGCGCGCCGCGCGAATAACAGAGGGCCGCGAGCGCGTCGCCCTCGGTGAGGCGATGCTCGAAGTAGAGCATCTTGTCGTCCCACCAGATGGCCCGCGTCGTCACCTCGACGCGCGAGAACCAGCGCGCGGCACGCTTGTACTGGATGACCTCGCTGTGCGTGAGCGGGATCCAGCGCTCACGGAGCAGCTGGCGCCAGTCCACGTTGTGGAACAGCAGGTACCAGCGCCCGAGGCCGCACCACGCGAGGTAGGCGTGCGACACGGCGCGCGTGAACTCGACGTCGAACGGCGTCACGCGCACGCGGAACGTGCGGGGCGCGAACGGATCGCGGGGCGACCGGTCGAGCAGCGCCGACAGGATGAGGCGGAAGAGCCGGAGCTTGTGCATGATGCCGCGGGCGCGGCGTGCGCTACTGCACCTTGATCGTCGCGCGCGCCGTGATGGTCGCGCCGTGCACCGTCGTCGTCGCCGTCACGGGATAGACCCCGCGGCGGAAGCTCGTCGCCGACGGACAGACCGTGTAGTTGGCGGGCGCGGTGGTGCTGTCCACCCCGGCGGTGTTCGCCACCTGCGACACGTTGGTGAAGAACACCCCCGCCGTGCCGATGCACGAGCCCACCGGCGTGAACGCGACCGAGGTCAGCGCCTCGAGCCCCGCCGGATTGCCTCCCGACTTCACCTTGACCGTCGCGGTGGGGAAGGTCACCACGTGCGTCGAGTCGGCGGCCAGCACGACCGTGAAGGTGTCGGCACTCCACGCGATCTTCGGCACGTAGCTCGGGCCCGAGGAATCGCTGCACGCCGCGGCGGCCACGGCGACGAGGAGGAGGGAGAGGCGGCGCATCGGTGCGGAGGGTGATCGGTCCTCGGGGGAAGCTAGTGCCCTCTCGGGCACCGCGCGTTATCGTTGCACCAACCGTTCACCTTGCCGTTGGTTCCCTCGTCCGCACGCCCATGCGCCGCACATCGCTCCGCCTGTCCGCCCACGCGCTCCGCCTCGCGGGCCCCGCCGCGCTGCTGGGCAGTGCACTCCTCCCCGCCGTGGCGCATGCGCAGCGCCCGACGCGTGCGGTGCCCGCCGCCATCCGCGAAGTCCGCGAGGCCGACCTCAAGCGCGACCTCTACGCCATGGCTTCCGACGGCATGCGCGGCCGCGAGGGCGGCACCGTGGACGAACTGCGCGCCTCGATCTGGGTCGCCGAGCAGTACCGCAAGATCGGCCTCGCCCCCAGAGGCGACGACGGCACGTATTTCCAGTGGTTCAACATGGTACGGACGCGGGTCTCGACGACCATGAGCCGCGTGGTGATCGGCGGTCAGCCCCTCACCCTCTTCACCGACGTCACCGCGCCCGGCGTGGTCCCGGTCGAGGCCGCCGTCACCGTCACCTGGCTCGCCGACGTCGCCGACACCACCGTCGACGTGCGCGGCAAGATCGTCGCCGCCATGCTCCCCGTGCCCAACCCGGTCAGCATCCGACCCAACAGCTATCCACTCAACGTCCGCTACGTGGACGCCGCCATCGCCGCGATGAACCAGCGCTTCGCGCGCCGCGGCGCGCTGGCGATCCTCCTCGTGGCCGACGCGCGCACCGACGAGGCGTTCGGCCCCTTCGCCACGATGCGCATCCGCGGCCTCTACGACGTGGACCACGGCGTGCCGCGCTTCAACGGCGGCTCCGATCGCGTCGCCCCGATGCCGCAGTTGGGACAGGGCGCCCCGCCCATCCTGCTCCTGCGCGCCGGCATGGCCGCGGCGCTGCAGGCACAGCCGAAGGCCGAGATCGCCGTCCGCCTCGAGCGGTTCGAGACGCCGTGCGTCAACGTGATCGCCGAGCTGCGCGGCACGGATCCCAGGCTCCGCGACGAGTACGTGCTCTACTCCTCGCACCAGGACGCCAACGGCACGCGCTACGTGATCGACGGCGACTCGGTCTGGGCCGGCGCCGACGACAACGGCTCCGTCTCCGTGGCGCAGTTCGCCGCCGCCCGCGCCTTCGTCAAGCAGAAGCCGCGCCGCTCCGTGCTCTTCGTGCACCACGGCTCCGAGGAACGCGGCCTCATCGGCTCGCGCTGGCACGCGGCGCATCCGGTCGTCCCCATCACGCAGGTCGTCGCCGTCATCAACGGTGACATGATCGGCCGCAACCACCCCGACTCCGCGAGCCTGCTCGGCGCGCAGCCGCCGCACCGCAACTCGAGCGAGTTCGTCGCCATGGCGCTCGAGGCCAACGCGCTCACGGGCAAGTTCACCCTCGATTCCCTCTGGGACCGGCCCACGCACCCCGAGGGCTGGTACTTCCGCTCCGACCACGTGCCCTACGCGCGCGTCGGCGTCCCGGCGCTCATGTGGACCACCAACCTCCACGACGACTACCACACGCCGAAGGACAACCCGCAACGCATCGACTACCCCAAGCTCACGCGCATGGCGCAGTGGATGTACCTCACGGGGTGGTTCGTCGCCAACGCCGACAAGCGCCCGGCGGTGGATCCGGGGGCCAAGCTCGAGCGGTAGCGCGTTCGCACGATCGCACGATCGCACGATCGCACGATCGCACGATCGCACGATCGCACGATCGCACGATCGCACGTTGGCGCGTTGGCGCGGGCGCGTCACCACCGACGCGCCCGCGATGCCCGCGCCGTCTGCTACCGCCCGAGCGACGCCAGCGCGAGCGCCACGGCCGCGGCTTCGCCCCGCTCGCGCCCCGCGTTCCACTCCGCCTCGAACGCCGCCGTCGGCACCAGCGCGCGCACGCGCTCCGCCGTCTGCACGAACAGCGCGCGCTCCACGGGCAACATCGCGATCCGCAGCTCCGCGCAGAGCCCGTCGGCGGCGCCGAGCAGGTGCGCCGCGCGTGCATGCGCTGCCACGTCCGGCTGCCGGCATCCGAGGCGCGCCGCCGCCTCGAAGCTGTGCGGCAGGCAGGTGCGCGACCCCACCGCGTGGAACGCCTGCAGGCTGTGCGCCATCAGCCGCGCCGCCGCGGGATGGTCGCCCTCCTCCGCGCGCACGCGCCCCAGCATCTCGTCGAGGTGGCAGCCCCACGACGTCTCGCCGGCCTCGTCGGCCGCCGCGATTCCCGACTCGCATTGCGCCCGCGCTCCCGCCAGGTCCTCGCGCAGGAGGGCGAGGCCCGCGAGGTAGTAGTGGATCCGCACGGCGCCGAGCGCGTCGGCCGTCGCCGTGACCAGACGTTCGGCCTCGCGCAGCAGCGCTTCGGCCGCATCGGTGCGGCCGTCGGCCACGCGCGCGGTGGCGAGCGTCGTGAGGCAATCGGCCAGAAGCCCCGCGTCGGAGAGCGCACGGGCCGCCGCGACCGCGTCCTCGAGCACGCGCGTCGCCCGCGCGATGTCGCCGACCTTGAGGAGCACCTCGCCCAGCCCTTCCGCCGTGCGCGCCGCGAGGGCGCGATCGGCACTCGCGGCCGCGCGGGCGTGCGCCTCCTCGTGGTGCAGGATCGCGTTCGCCTCGTCACCCAGGAACATCTCCAGGCGCGCCAGCTCGTCGAGCACGCGACAGCGCGCGTCGCCGGCTACCTCGGCCGGCACCGCCAGCGCGCGCGCGTCCCACGCGCGCGCCTCGTTCCAGTGACCCGCGAGGTACCAGAAGCGGCCGAGCGCGGCCACGTGCGCGGCGAACGCCGCGGGGTCCGAGCCTTCGGCCCGCGTCAGCATGGCGCGGAAGTCGGCGAGCGCGCCGTTGAACTCGCGGATCGCCTGTCGCACGCCGGCCGCCGCCACGCGCGCGCCCCAGCCGTCCGCCCGCGCGGCGAAGTGCGCCGCGTGCCGCGCCGCGACCGCGTCGTGCTCGGCGCTCGCCGCGAGGAGCTCCGCCGCGTACGCGCGCACGGTGTCGAGCAGCGCGTAGCGCGTCTCCTCGGGCGCGTGCCGCACTACCACGAGGTGGCGCTCCACGAGGGCCTGCAGCCGGTCCACAAACGCAGGCGCGTCGTCGCCCGCCTCGGCGGCCACGGCCAGCGCGTCGTCGAAGGTGAACGCGCCGGCGAACGCCGCGAGCCGAGCGAAGGTGCGCGCTTCGTCGGGCGCGAGCAGCTCCACGCTCCACGCGATCGTCGCGCGCAGCGTCTGCTGCCGCGGCGAGCGGTCAGCCTCGCCGCCCCCGAGCACGGCGAGCGGCGCGGCGAGCAACCCGAGGATGTAGGCCGGGGGATACGCATGCGCCCGCGCGGCAGCCAGCTCGATGGCGAGCGGCAGCCCGTCGAGCCGCCGGCAGATCTCGCCCACCGTCCAGGCGGCCGTCGCGTCGAGCGCGAAGTCGGGGCGGCGGGCGCGCGCGCGCGTCACGAAGAGGCGCACGGCATCGTTGTCCTCGAGCCGCGCGAGCGCGCGCTCGTGCGGGTCCGGCGCCTCGAGCGGCGCCAGCGCCACCAGCCGCTCCGCCGACACGTGCAGCGGGAACCGCGACGTGACGAGCACCGTGAGCCGGGGCGTCGCGGCCACGAGGCGCGCCACCTCGGCCGCGGCCCCGATCACCTGCTCCATGTTGTCGAGCACGAGCAGGCGCCGCGCGCCGCCGATGCTGCGCGCGATGTCGTCCACGAGCGAGGCCTGCAGGTCGTCCTCCACGCCCAGCGCGCGCGCGATGGCGGGCAGCACCAGGCGGTGGTCGCGGATCGGCGAGAGGTCCACGAACTGCACGCCGTCGGGGAGGTCGGCCGCGAGCGACGTCGCGACCTCGACGGCAAGGCGCGTCTTGCCGCAGCCGCCGGGGCCGGTGAGCGTCACGAGGCGCGTCGCGTCGCTCGCGAGGAGCGCGCGCAGCGTCGCGAGCGCGTCGCGCCGCCCCACGAGCGGCGTCGCGTAGCGTGGCAGCGACGCGGCGTGGGCCGCCCCCTCGCTCGTGCCGCCGATCAGCCGGTCGAGCACCAGGCCCAGCTCGCGGATGCTCGCCATCCGGTCCGCCGGGCGCTTGGCGAGCATGCGCCGGAGCGCGCGCGCCAGCGCCGGCGGCACGTCGGCGCGGATCGACTCGATCGGCACCGGGTCCACCGTCGCGATCGCGGCGTGCAGCAGCCCCGAGAGCGTGGCGCTGAACGGCCGGTGGCCCGCGAGCATCTCGTAGAGCATCACGCCGAACGCCCAGATGTCCGCGCGGGCGTCGGGGACTTCGCCGTCCCACGCCTCGGGAGGCAGGTAGGGCGCGGTGCCGATGAGCGCGCCGTCATCGTGCACCGAGCGGGCGCCGCGCATGGAGGAGATCCCGAAATCCGTCAGCCGCGGCGATCCGTCGTCGGCCAGCAGCACGTTGTCGGGCTTGAGGTCGCGGTGCACGATCCCCAGCCGGTGCGCGCGCGCGAGCGCGTCGGCCAGGTCGAGCGCGATGTGCAGCACGCGGTCGAGCGGCAGGCGGCCCTCGCGCGCGATCAGCCCGGCGAGCGTGCCGCCGCCCACCCGCTCCATCACGATCACCGGCCCCGACGGGTCGTCCACCACCGCGAGCACGTGCACGATGCTCGGGTGCGCGGTGGCGCGCAGGATCGCGCCTTCCTGCGCCGCGCGCGCGATCGCCGTCGCGTCGGCCGGCGCGGCCCGCACGCGCTTGATCGCCACCGGGCGGTCGTCGCGCTGGTCGTGCCCCGCGAATACGTCGCCCATGCCGCCGCTCGCGAGCAGCGGCCCCTGCGCGAAGCGGCCGGCGATCAGCATCAAGGAATCGGGCATGGGCGTGGGGCCTCGGGACACGGGTGCAAGATGCGGCCGAATGGCGCGCGGGGAACAGGGCGGCGCGGGTCGCGAGGGACCCGCGCCGCCGCAGCCGTCACTCCGGCTGCCCGCCCGCCGCACCGCGGCTGGCGTCCTTCACCTCGACGAGCACGTACGTCATCGGCTCCTTGCCCACGTTCTCCGACGTGTGCGGCGCCTCCGGCGGCGACCACCCCGCCTCGCCGGTGCGCGGCGTCCACACCTCCGACTTGCCCGACGCGAACACGACCTTCATCCGCCCGCCGCGCGTGACGTAGAACCAGCCGGCCGGGTGCGTGTGCATCGCGTCCTTCTCGCCGGGGGCAAGCGTGTTCTCGACCACGCGCACGTGGTCGTTCTCGAGCAGGATCTTGTAGTGCGGCTTGGCCACGACCATCACGTCCTGGGCGGTCGCGGCGCTCGCCGCGCCCACGAGGAGCGCGGCCGACAGGGGAAGCAGGGAACGGTGCAGCATGGTGGACCTCTCCGGTTGCGGTGTATTGTTGACGACCTCGCACCCACATACCGGAACCGGTCCCGAACCGGCTCATTCCCGTCCCATGACCGCGCCGGACGACGTCCGCGACCTCTTCGACCGCGTGGGTGCCGGCGACGCCGACGCCGTGCGCCGCGCCTTCGCCCTCCTCCACGACGAGCTCGCGCGCCTCGCGCACGCGCAGCGCGCCCGCTGGACCGGCAACGAGACGCTCAACACCACCGCGCTCGTGCACGAGGCCTTCCTCAAGCTGGCCGGCCCCGATGGCAACGGCGCCCGCTGGGAGGGGCGGAAGCACTTCTTCGCGCTCGCGTCGCAGGTCATGCGCCAGGTGCTCGTCACCTACGCGGAGGCGCGCGGCGCCGCCAAGCGCGGCGGCGGCGCCGACGTCGTGCCGCTCGACGAGGCCCCCGAGGCCGCGCTCGCCGGCGAGACGGGCCGCGACGACGCCCGCATCCTCGCGCTGCACGCCGCCCTGGCCGACCTCGCCGAGCGCGAGCCGCGCCAGGCGCAGGTCGTCGAGTGCCGCTTCTTCGGCGGACTCTCCATCCCCGAAACGGCCGAGGCGCTCGGCGTCTCCCCCGCGACCGTGAAGCGCGACTGGGAAGCGGCGAGCGCCTGGCTGTACGGCGTGCTCAACGACGGCTGAACGTCACGGATGGGCGACGCGCTCGGGCGGCGCGAGCGGCGCTCATGGCCCGCGCCGCGCGGGCCGTCGCGTGCATCGCGCCGCGCGTCTCAGCTCGCCCGGATGTAGTGCGCCCCCGCCTGCTGCGCGTACATCGCCGCGAACACCCCCGACGGCTGCAGGATCACCCCCGGCACCAGCGCGGCCCGCGCGATCTCGTTCGCCTTTTCGTCCGACACGCCGTCCGCCTTCTTCACTTCGTCGGCCATGTCGCGCAGCGCCAGGTTGCACGCGAGCGCGATCCCCCCGTTGGCGAGGAACTTGTCGAGGGTGAATGCGTTGTACGGCTCGCCCACGCCGTCGGCCGCGCCCAGCAGCGCCGGGTTGCGGGTGGTGGGCTCGTTCGTGATCGGGTGCAGCGCCTTGCTCGACGCGCCGATCCTGTACTTCTCCCAGAACGCGTGCGTCATCGCGAGCGGGATCGCGTTGTGGCGCAGCACGAGCGCCGTGCTCGTGGCCGAGACCGGGATCCCCGCCGCCGCCTCGAACTGCCGCGCCCACACGCTCGCGCGCCACACGCCGTAGCCGCTCTCCAGCTCGGCCACGTCGAACGCGGCCTTCACGCGCCCCGTCAGGCGCCTGGTCCACGTCAGGTCCCACTTCTCCTTGGGCGCGCCTGCCGGCTCGGGGCGGAACTCGGCGGGCACGCGATCCAGCGCCAGCGGCAGCGCGCCCAGCATCAGCGAGCCTTGGGCCAGGTCGTCGAGGAACTTCCGGCGGGAGTGCGACATGGGACGCCTCGGTGGAGGAAGCGGCTATGGTAGCGCCGCCCGACGCCCCACTCAAGGGTGACCGGTCGCCCGCGTCGCCGCGCCGTCGGCCACGCGCGCGGGTGCCGCGCGCAACGGAGCGACCAGCGCGTCGGGTGACGTCACCGGCCGCTCGCAGGCGTAGTGCCGGCACACGTACGCGGCCGCGCCACCGTCCACCCGCGCACGCCCGTCCACCAGCGCCGGGTCGAGCGCGCCGTGGGAACTCGCGGCGGTGCCGTCCGCCGCATCCTCCAACAGGCACGCCACCAGTCCCGGCACGAAGCAGCGCGCCGCCGCGCGCGCGAACGGCGCCACCTCCGCGCGCGTCCCGCGCAGCACCAGCTGCACCGCGCCATGCACCGCGAGGTCCGCCGCGCCCAGCAGGTGCCCGAACGCGCCCGGATACCGCTGGATCGGCGCGGCCAGTCCGCCGAGCACGCGCAGCGCCCGCGCCCGCGGCGCGCTCGCCCCGGCGAACTCGCTCACGAGCAGCCCGAGCTCCACCGCGAGCGACGTCCCGCTCGGGATCGCGTTGTCGGTGATGTCGCGCGGCCGCGTGATCAGCCGCTCGGCGTCGTGCGCCGTGTCGTACCACACGCCGGCCTCCTCGTCCCAGAACCACCGCGCGATCGTGGCCTCGAGCGCCACGGCGTGCGCGAGCCACGTCGGGTCGAAGTCGAGCTGGTAGAGCGCGAGGTAGCCCAGCGCGAGCGCCGCATGGTCCTCGAGAAACCCCGGGATCGGGGTCGCGCCCTCGCGCGGCAACACGCGCACCGCGCGGCCGTCACGCACGAGCGCGCTCCAGAGGAACGCGCCCGCCCGCTGCGCGGCTCGCACGTCGGCGGGCCGGCCGAACGCGCGCGCCGCTTCCGCGATGCCGCGCAGCATCAGCCCGTTCCAGCCCGTCACCACCTTGTCGTCGAGCCCCGGGCGCACGCGCGGCGTGCGGGCCGCGAGCAACGCGGTGCGCGCGCGCGCCAGCGCGTCGTCCAGCTCGTCGGTGCCGACGCCGAGCTCGCGCACCAGCTCCGGCAGCGGGCGCGGGTGATGCAGGATGTTCATTCCCTCGAAGTTCCCCGCGCGCGTCACCCCCCACGCCCGCTCGAGCAGCGCGGCATCGTCACCCGTCACCGCGCGGAACTCGTCCAGCGACCACACGTAGAACTTCCCCTCGTGCCCCTCGCTGTCGGCGTCGAGCGAGCTCCACCACGCGCCGTCCGCGCTCGTCATCTCGCGGGCCACCCAGTCGAGCGCACGCTCCGTCACCGCGCGCACGCGCGCGTCCCCCGTCGCCTGGTACAGGTGCGCGCCCAGCCGCACCAGCTGCGCGTTGTCGTACAGCATCTTCTCGAAGTGCGGCACGAGCCAGCGCTGGTCCACCGTGTACCGGTGCCACCCGCCCCCCACCTGGTCGTGCAGCCCGCCGCGCGCCATCGCGTCCCACGTGCGCGTCACGATCTCGAGTGCCAGCGCGTCACCCGTGCGCGCGTGGTGCGCCAGCAGGAACGCGAGCGACATCGACGGCGGGAACTTGGGCGCCCCGCCGAAGCCGCCGTGCACCACGTCGTGCTCCCGCGCGATCCCGGTGAACGCCTGGTCCAGCAGCGCGGTCGTGAGCGGCCCGCTCGCGCGGAGCGGCGCTGCCGCATTCTCGTACAACTCCGCGAGCGCGCCCACCGTCTTCGCGATCCCCGCCCGGTTGGTCGCCCACGCCTCCGACACCGAGAGCAGCACCCGCCGGAAGCTCGGCAGCCCCGGCCGGTCGTCGAGCGGATAGTACGTGCCGCCGTAGAACGGTTCTCCCTTCGGCGTCAGGAACATCGTCATCGGCCAGCCGCCGTGTCCCGTCATCGCCTGCACGGCCTGCATGTAGATCCCGTCGAGATCCGGGCGTTCTTCGCGGTCCACCTTGATGTTCACGAACAGCTGGTTCATGAGCCGCGCCGTTTCCGCGTGCTCGAACGACTCGTGCGCCATCACGTGGCACCAGTGACACGCCGCGTAGCCGATCGAGAGCAGGATCGGCTTGTCCTCCGTCGCCGCGCGCGCGAGCGCCTCGGGCCCCCACTCGTGCCACTCCACCGGATTCTCGGCGTGCTGCCGGAGGTACGGGCTCGAACTCAGTGCCAGGCGATTCGGCATCACGGGGCGGTCAGGAGGAAACGGACGTCCGGCGCGCGGCCGCGCGGCGCGCGCATGCACAAGGCCGCACCGCGCGGTTGAGGTTCCCTGCGGATACCGGCAACTTACCCCCGTCGTCCCGAGCGTCGCTCCTCTCGTCCCCGTCGCAACTGGCGTTGGTCAACACCCCGCGCTTCACCCCCGCCAACGGCGCCGACGCGCTCCCCGGCGCACCGACCTTCCTTCCGAACCCCCGGCGCATCCTCTGGCCGACGGTCGTGACGGTGGTGCTCCTGCTCCCGGGCCTGTATCCGCTGCCCGCGCTCCGCGACAGCCTCAACGGCCTCCGCGCCCGATGGCCAGGCTGCAGGTGTACGATCCCGAGCTGGTCGTCGTGGACTTCCACTCGCACACGCAGGCCTCGCACGACGGGCGTCCGGGCTTTGGCGTCGAGCAGAACCGCGCCTGGCACCAGAAGGCGGGCTACCACGTCGCCTACGTCACCGATCACCTCTCGCCCGAGGGCGCGCCGTCCTGGGCCGAAGCCGAACGCGGCCGCGCCGCGAATCCCGCGCGCGCCGGCGAACGCACCATCATCGCCGTCGGCATCGAGGCCCACTCCAACGGCACGCACGTCAACGTCCTCGGCGCGCACGCGGCCGACCTCGCGTTGTTCGGCCCCGCCGATCACCTCAAGGCCAACGCGCGCCTCGCCGGCGGCGCGCCCCCCGTCGTCCTCCAGACCATCCCCGCCGACCTCGCCAACTTCGCCCGCGAGGGACTCGATTCCGTCACGCCGTCCATCGCCATCGAGGTCAACGACGCCGCCCCGCGCGGCCTCGCGCAGAACCTCCGCGATCGCCCGCGCATCCTGCGCATGGTGGACTCGCTCAACCTCGCGCCGCTCGCCGCGAGCGACAATCACGGCTTTGGGAGCACCGCCGCCGCCTGGAGCCTCGTCCGCATTCCCGGCTGGCGGCAGCTCCCGCCCGACACCCTCGCCGCGCGCATCGAGCAAGCCATCCGCATGCAGCGCCGCTTCGCCGTGCGCACCATCGAGCGCCGCACGCCGCAGGTCGGGCCGCCCGTGAGCGAGCTCGTCTTCACCATTCCCGCCATGCTCTACGACCTGAACGCGAGCATCTCCGCGATGGAGCGGCTGTCGTGGATCATCTGGGTCTGGGGCCTCGCCTTCATCGGCCCGTGGGCCCGCTTCGTCTTCCTCCGGCGCATGGCGCTCCGCCGCATCGCGCGCGACGCGCGCATGCCCACCGTGACCGAGGAGCTCTGATGCCGCGCCGCGAACGTCGCATCGCACGAGCGGTGGCGCCCTGATGCCGCCGCAGGCCGTCGTCGGCACCCCTTCCAGCGCCTGGGTCGCCATCGCCGTCGGCGGCGCCCTCGGCTCCGTGCTGCGCCACGGTGTCGGCCTCTTGGTGCAGCGCGGCATCCCCGGCTTCCCGTGGGGCACCTTCGTCATCAACGTCACCGGGTCATTCCTCCTGGGCTTCCTCGCCCGCGCCCTGGGCGGCGATGACGTGCACCCCTCGCTCCGCGCCGCGCTCACCATCGGCCTCTGCGGCGGCTACACCACCTTCTCGACCTTCTCGTTCGAGACCATGCGCCTCGCCGCCGATGGCCTCGGTGCCCGCGCCGCCACCTACGTCGTCGCGTCCGTGCTCCTCTCCCTTGCCGCGGTCTTCGCCGGCACCGCCCTCGCCCGCGTCATCCGCTGAGCGTCCCATCATGACTGCCACCGTTCCCGCCGACCTCAAGGCGTTCCTCGACACCCACGATGCGCGCATCGCGGGGGAACTCGACGCCTTCCTGCGCATCCCCTCCGTCAGCGCCCGCACCGAGCACGATGCCGACACGCGCCGCGCCGCCGACTGGCTCGCCGCCGAGTGCACGCGCATCGGCCTCGCCACCGAGGTCATTCCCACCGCGGGTCATCCCATCGTGCTCGCCGAGTGGCGCGGCGCGCCCGGCAAGCCCACGGTGCTGGTCTACGGCCACTACGACGTGCAGCCCGCCGAGCCGCTCGACCTCTGGACCTCGCCGCCCTTCGAACCCACCGTGCGCGACGGCAAGCTCTTCGCGCGCGGCTCCGTCGACGACAAGGGCCAGCTCTACCTGCACGTGAAGGCGCTCGAGGCGCACCTCGCCGTGCGTGGCACGCTGCCCGTGAACGTCATCCTCCTCGCGGAAGGCGAGGAGGAAGTCGGCTCCGAGCACCTCGCCCCCTTCGTCGCCGAGCACGCCGCGCGCCTCAAGGCCGACGCGGTCGTCATCTCCGACTCGGCGATGTTCGCGCCCGGCCTGCCGTCCCTCCTCTTCGCGCTGCGCGGCCTCGCCTACTTCGAGATCAACGTGCAGGGCCCCGCGCAGGACCTGCACTCGGGCAGCTACGGCGGCGCGGTCGTGAATCCCGCCATGGCGCTCGCGAAGATCCTCGCCAGCATGTTCGACGCCGAGGGGCGCATCGCGATCGCCGGCTTCTACGACGCCGTGAAGACGTGGGAGGAGACGGTGCGCGCGCGCATCCGCGCGCTCCCGTTCAACGACGAGCACTTCCGCGCCGAGACCGGGTCGCCCGCGCTCGGCGGCGAGCCCGGCTTCACCACGCTCGAGCGCCTCTGGACGCGCCCCACCTGCGAGGTGAATGGCCTCCTGAGCGGCTACACCGGCGAGGGCGCCAAGACGGTGCTCCCCGCCAAGGCGATGGCCAAGGTCAGCTGCCGCCTCGTCCCCGACCAGACCCCCGAGGCGATCCAGCGCCTCATGCAGGCGCACGTCGCGAAGGTCGCGCCCAAGGGGGTCACCGTCACCGTCACGCACCTGCATGGCGGCAACCCGTGGCGCGGCGAGCCCGAGGGTCCGTTCTTCCACGCCGCCTCGCGCGCGCTCGAGGCCGCGTTCGGTCGCGCCCCGGTGCTCACGGGCGAAGGCGGCTCCATCCCCGTCGTCGGCGACTTCCAGCGCATCCTTGGCGCCCCCGTCATCCTCATGGGCTTCGGGCTGCCCGGCGAGAACGCGCACGCGCCGGACGAGTGGATGAGCGTCGAGAACTTCACCGTCGGCATGCGCGCCGTCGCGGCGTTCTGGGAGGAGGCGGGCCGCATCTAGCCGGGCGCCTCCCCTCATCGTGCGAGCGCGAACGGGGCACTCGCACGTCAGCTTGAAGCAGGGCGACGATCACGACGGTCGTGCCCTCGAGGTGACGCCGCATGTCCTGGATTCCGGCCGAGCTGCCCGTGGGCCTCGCCCACCAGCTCGGCATGCTCGTCCTCCTCGCGCTGCCGATCGCGTGCATCGCGTGGACGGTGACCCACGAGGACGTCTTCCGCGAGCCGCGCGCGTGGTGCGCGCGGCGGAGCGTGACCGCCCGCTCGGCCATCGCGCGCAAGTTCTTCTACCTGTTCACCTGCGAGTACTGCTTCAGCCATTACGTGACGGCGGCCTGCCTCGTCGCCACGCGCTTCCAGCTCCTGTACGACGGCTGGCAGGGCTACGTGCTGGCCGAGTTCGCGCTCGTCTGGCTCGCGAACGCGCTCATGAGCGTGCACAACCGCCTGCGCTTGGGCATCAAGTTCGATCACGCCACCATCGCGGTGGAGCAGGAGAAGCTCGCGGCGCCCCCCGCCGGCGCGGACGACCTATAGCCCGTCGAGCAGCGCGTCGTTGTTGGTCGTGTTCGCGATTCGCTTGATCAGCCACTCCATCGCCGCCTGCGGCGGCATCTGGCCCAGCCCGCGGCGCAGCATGTGCACGTGCTCGAGCTGGTCGGGGCGGAACAGCTTGTCCTCGCGGCGCGTGCCGCTCGTCGCCACGTCGATCGCCGGGAAGATGCGCTTCTCGGCCAGCGAGCGGTCGAGCTTGATCTCGCAGTTGCCCGTGCCCTTGAACTCCTCGAAGATCACGTCGTCCATGCGCGAGCCCGTCTCGACCAGCGCCGTGGCGATGATCGTGAGCGAGCCGCCGCCGTTGGCCGGGGCCACCGCGCGCGCCGAGCCGAAGAACGCCTTGGGCTTGGCCATCGCCGTCGCGTCGAGGCCGCCCGACATCGTGCGCCCCGTGCCGCGCTCGGCCGTGTTGTGCGCGCGCGCCATGCGCGTCAGCGAATCGAGCACGATGATCACGTCGCGCCCCAGCTCCACCAGGCGCCGCGCGCGCTCGAGCACCATCTCCGTCACCTCGACGTGCCGCTTGGCCGGCTGGTCGAAGCTCGACGCGATCACCTCGCCCACCCCCCACGAGATCGCCTCGCTCACTTCCTCGGGACGTTCGTCCACGAGCAGGATGAGCAGCACCGCCTCGGGATGGTTGATCGAGATCCCCTCCGTCACCGCGTGCATCAGCATCGTCTTGCCGGCGCGGGCCGGCGCCACGATCAGCGCGCGCTGCCCGTAGCCGATCGGCGCCACGAGGTCGATCGCGCGGCGCGTGAGCTCGGGGCCGCCCTTGGCCGGGCGCCCCGTCTCGAGGATCAGCTTCCGGTCGGGATAGCTCGCCGTCAGCGACTGGAAATCGGCGCGCTTGATGCTGAGCGCGGGGTCGGCGTCGTTGATGAGCTGCACGTCCACGAGCACCGTGCGGCCGCGGAAGTCGCGGCCCGTCGTCGCCTGCACCTTGTCGCTCTTGCGGAGCCCGAGCTGCCGCACCTGCCACGGCGCCACCCACGGATCGCCCGGCTCGGCCAGGTAGCTCGAGCCCGCGCGGCGGATGAAGCCGCCGTCGCGCGACGGGTCGAACCAGCCCGTCGTCTCGCCATCGGCCACGACCGGCTGCTGCTGTTGCTGCGCCTGGTTGTTGTTGAAGCCGCCGCCCTGCGCGTTGCCGGGCGCGTCGCCGTGGTTGTTGTTGAACGGCCGATCGCGGAACCGCCCGCGCCGGCCGCGACGCCCGTTGCGTCGCCCGCCGCCCTGCTGCCAGGGCCGCTCGCCCTGCTGGGGGCCACCTTGGCCCTGGGCCGGCGGACCGCCCTCGCTGCGGGTCATGTCGCCGCCGCTTGCCGCACCCTCGCTCGGTGCCGAGGGCGCGTCGCTCGCGCCACCACCGCCGCCCTCGTGGCCACCGCCGTCCTCCATCGCGGCCGCCGCGCCGCCTCCGGGCGATTCCGACTCGCCGCTTGGCGTGTCGGGATCGCGGTACGGGTTGTCCTGGGAGGCATCACCCTCGGGGCGCTTGCCCGTGGTGCGCCGGCGACGATAGGGACGTCGACGTTCGGTCATGACTGGGATGTGACGAGTCTGGCGCGAGGCCGGCCGGACGGCCGATCGGTCGCGGTGGAGCGAGTGGGACTGTCCCGGTGGCCACGTGTCGCGCAGGTCGTGCCGGGGATGCCCGAAGTGCGCGGGCGACACGAAGACGCGGTTGGGCCGGGGGCCTTGGTACGCGCCGGAAGTGGCGCGCCTCGAAACGGCGGCCGCGCATGGGATACGCACCAAGGCGACCTGCTCACCCGTGGGGTGCGGCGCCGGTTGCGTGAACCGAAGCGCTGCGCACCGAACCGTCGGTGAGGCGTGAAGCTGTGACGGGGATACGAGCCCCCGAACGCCCGTAATGTGGACAGCCCCCGCACGCCGCGCAACCCGCCAAGGCCGCTAGCTTTCCGCCCCCGCCATCCACTTACTGCGCCCTTTCGCACCATGTCGCACGACGAACTCGCCCGCCGCCTCGCCGCCGCCGTTGATGCCTTCCGCCGCGAAGGGGACATGGCCGCCCTGCAAGGAACCCTCGCCACGCTCGTGCAGGCGCACGATGCGGCCGCACTCGCGGCCGCGGCCGAGCCGTATCGCACCATGCCCGAAGTGGCGGGCCCGATCTTCGAGAAGGTCGTCGACGCCGATCCCGACAACGCGAAGGCGCTCGTGGCCCTCGCCAACGCCTACTGGCTGGCCGGGCGCGGCCCCGAGAAGGTCGGCGAGCTCGCGAGCCGGGCCATCGCCGCCGATCCGGCCAACCGCGCCGGGTGGCACCTCTGGTGCCTGAGCGAAAGCGATCCGCGGGAGCGCACCATCCGCTGGCGGCAGGTCGTCGCGCGCTTCCACGACGACGACCTCGCGCGGGCCACGCTCGCCGACAGCGCCGCCTCCCTGGCCGGCGCCGAGAAGGACCCCGAGGCGCTCGCCCTGGCGATCGAGCAGTACGAAATCCTCTGGTCCCGGGCCGCTCGACCCGAGCAGCGGGAGGCGCTGGACAAGGCGCTGACGACCCTCCGGGCGTGGACACTTTGACCTAGGCAGTAGGTCATCCGACCCATGTCGTGTCAGGATTTGGGCGCTAATGTCGTGATTCTGCACCCAAATGTCGCAAACTCGCCCTGTTGATGGGGGCGCGACCGCCGAGACTACGCGTATGCGGGCGCGCGTGCCCCGGCGCAGCCTTGCGGCAGTCGTTTCCCTCCGGGCCGATCGGCGAGAGTGCATGAGACAACCTGAGCTCCTCCGGCACCAGGCGTTTTTTGACCGCCTGGGCGACTTGACCGAGCACGATGCCTCCTGGCCCGCGATCTCGGCGGGCCTCCTCGTACTGCGGCAACTGGACGACCGCCTGCGCGATCACCTGTCGCCCGATCCACGCTCTGCCGAGGCGACGATCGAAGCCGCCCGCACCATCCCCGTCACGGATGCCTCGCGCCGGCTGCTGGTGAGCCTGGCCGAGATGGCGGTCAGTGCGGAGCCCCCGCGGCACGCCCTCGGCGTGCAGCTGTTCGCCTGGGGACGCTCGCTCGAGAACAACGCGTGGTGGGCGCTGGCCCGCGACGTCTATCGCGCGGTCACGGAGTTCATCCCGGCCGACGACGACCTCGAGCTCGTGACCGACGCCTGGATGCGGCGCGCCTACGTGGCCCGCATGATGGCCGCCTACGCCGACGCCGAGTTCGCCATCGAGCGGGGGCGCGAGTTCGCGGCGCGCCTGGGCGATGCCTCGCGCCTCCTCCGGCTGCGCATGGCGAGCGCCAACGTCGCGGTGGATCGCGACCTGCCGCACCTGGCGGAAAGCATCATCGCCGAGACGGTCGCGCTGGCCGCCCCGCTGGGCGGACCCGTGTACAGCGAGGCGCTGCACGGCCGCGGCGACGTGGCGCGGCTCATGGGCGACAACGTGGCCGCGCTGCAGTTCTACCACCGCGCGATCGAGGGGGCGCCCTCCGACATCGGGCGCGAGCGCCTGCTCCTCACGATCTCCGCGGTGAGCATCGACCTGGGCGCGCGCAGCATGGCGCGCGACGCGCTGCTCGTGCTCGCCGTGACGGCGCAGACGCGCAACACGCGCTGGCTCGCCGTGATCAACCTGCTCGAGATCGCGGTGCTCGATCGCAACGAGATCAGCTTCGAGTCGTACCGGCGCGAGCTCGCGTCCGAGCCGCTCAGTCCGACCGCGGCCGGATACTTCGCGCTGTACGAGGGGCACGGCCACCGCGCCTTCGGGCGGCCGGACCTCGCGGCGGCGAGCTACGCCCGCGCCCTCCAGAACGCACGCAGCCACCAGCTCACGAAGCTGGTGGCTGAAGCGGAAGAGGCGATTGCCGCCTTGTCGACCCAGTCAGAGGTCCCGCATGCCTGCCTGGAGACGCCCGTGCCTCGAGCGTTGGAACCGCTCGCTGATCGCGTCCGTGCGATGCGCGAGAGCCTGCCCAGTGGGCGGTAACGCGCTCGTCGCGAACGCGACGATGGCTCAGTGGCCGTTGCTCTCCGTGACGCCGTCGGCGCGCGGGGCGGTCGGCGACGTGCAGGCGGCCATCGAGATGGTCGCGAGGGCGATCAGGGCAAGGGCGATGCGGCGCATGGAAGCCTCAGGAGTGTTGGGTGGCGGAGGTGACTGCATCAATGTTCGTCAGGCACCCCCTGTCCGAAATGCGCCATTTGCGACAGAATGGTGCAGATTTCTGACATTTCCTCCCGCCCGTCGTGAACGTCCTAGCCGTCCTGCCTCCGCCGCAACTCACGCATCTGCGCTCGGTACTGGAACCAGCGCATCGCGTGAGCGCTGTGGCGTCATCGGTCGAAATGACCGAAGTGGCACGACGGCGTCCCTTCGACGTCGTCCTCATCGATCCGGCCATGAGCGCCGTGATCTCCATCGCGGAGATCATCGGATTCCGGCGCTCCTTCCCATCCTTGCCGGTCATCCCCTACACCAGCATGTCGGCCTCCGCGATGCGCGCCATCGCGGAGCTCGCCCCGCACGGGATCTCACGGGTCATCCTGCACCGCGTGGACGACTCGCCGCAACGCCTGCTCGACATGCTGCGGGCCCGGCCGACCGACGCGATCACGCCGCGCGTGCTGGAGCTCCTCGACCCGGAACTCTCGCGCCTGACGCAGCGGGTGCGCGCGGGGGTGCTTCGGCTCTTCGACGAGCCGCAGGCCTTCTACGGCGTGGCGGACCTGGCGCGGGCGGCCGGGGTCAATGCGCGCACGCTGTACCGGCAATTCGAGTCGGCGGGATTGGCGCCGGCGCGCAGCATGGTCCTCGGGGCGCGCCTGCTCCGGGCGTACGTCTGGTTGCGCGATCCGGCCAACTCCGCGCAGGACGTGGTACGGAAGCTTGGCTTCTCGTCCCGGCAGCAGTTCGGCCGGCAGCTCACTCGGGCAACCGGGGCCAGTCCGCGCGTCGTGCGCAGCCTGGCGTCGGACGACCTGATCGTCGATCGCCTGGTCGCGCTCATGCGCGCCCCACCGGGAGGCCTCGTCGCTGATGCGCCACCCGGACTCGCCGAGAACTGACCCATGGGCCGGATCCTTCCACCCGCACCGTCCCCGCTGATGCCGCGCTGCCTCATCGTGGACGACGAACCGGCCATCGGCCGCGCCCTCTCCCTCGCGCTCGCGCGCGATGGCTGGAGCTGCGTGCACGCCACCTCCGCCGAGCAGGCCCAGGCCTGCCTGCGCGACCAGCCCTTCGATGCGATGGTGGTCGACCTGCGCCTCAACGACATGCGCGGGGACGTCTTCCTGCACGTCGCCTGCGCGCTCCAGTCGAACCTCGCCGAGAAGACGCTCTTCATGACGGGCGACATCAGCCCGAAGGCCGATGCGCTGCTCGCGGCCACGCGCTGCCCCGCCGTCCACAAGCCGTTCGACCTCTTCGAGGTCACGGCCCAGATGCGCCGCTTCCTGCCGCGGCGCGAGGCGGCGGGCTGACGCGCTACTTCGCCGGCCCCACCACCAGCCGCTCCGGCCCCAGCCGGTCGAGCAGCTGCGGCAGCGCATTGCCCAGCACCTGCTGCCGGTTGAGCGACAGCTTGTTGAACCCCGCGCTGTAGGGCCCCGGCGACGGGCGGCCGCTCACCTCGAGCACCGCGTCGAACTTGTAGCTCACGACCTTCTTCGAGCGCGGGTCGGTCCACGAGCCCGCCACGGCCAGCGCCCGGTTCCGCGGCCAGATCCCGAGTGGCAGTGCGAAGGTGCGCACCTTGTAGCCCGCCACGGCCGAATCGATCGCCAGCACGCCGCGCGCGATCTGCTCCTGCACCATCCGGTCGTCGTACTTGTTGAGCTGCGCATGCCACAGCGTGTGGTTGCACAGCTCGAACCCCTGCTCGGCCAGCCACCGCACCTTCTTGAAGCGCCACTCGGTCTTCTGGCCGTCGATCCCCTTGTCGCCGAAGAAGGCATGGCCGGCGGCCGCCGCCGGCAGCAGGCAGAACGTCGCCTTCTTGCGCCAGTCGGGATGCTGCTTGTTGAACGCGAGCCAGATCCCGATGGCACTCTCGGGATCGATCTCGAGCTGCCCGTTCTTCTCGACGTAGCGGAACTGACCCGGCGAGGCGTCGTCGAACGTGAACACCACCGGCGACGTGCCGGCGGGAATGTCGAGCACCCCGTCCACCACCTCGCTCACCGTCACGGGGCGATAGCCGCGCGCGTAGAGCAGCTCGAGGTCCCTGCGGAACGATGCGGCGGAGCGCGTCCAGCGCGCGTCCTCGCCGCCGATCTGGTGGTATTCGAGGATCGGGATCTTGCCGTCACGGCGCGGGGCGCGCGCCTGGGCGTCGAGCGTCGGCGCGCACGCGAGCGCGGCGCCGAGGGCGAGTGCGAGGAAGGACGTTCGAGTCATGGCGCACGAAGTTAGTGGTGCGTCATGCGCCACCCAACGGGCTCGGAGCGCGGATGCACCGGCGTCAGCGCGCGGGTGCACCGCACATGCGACTGCGCGCTACGCCAGCCCCAGCCAGTGCGCCGACGACGCGTCGAAGCCGGGAAAGACCTGCGCGAGCGACGACGCGCCGAGTCGCTGCGTCGCGACCTCGGCGAACACCGTGCGGAAGTCGGTCGTGAGCGCCAGGTCGCGCCCTTCGTAGAGCTGTTCCGGCGCGAGCCCCGGCCATCGGCCGTGCACCTTGCCGCCCTTGAGCCCGTCGCCGATCACGAACATCGTCGTCGCGTGGCCGTGGTCGGTGCCGCCGTTGCCGTTCTGTCGCACCGTGCGCCCGAACTCCGACATGGTGAGGATCGTGACGTCGGCCATGCCGTCGCCCAGGTCCTGCACGAACGCCGCGATCGCCCGCGCGAACTCGTCGAGCCGGTTGGCGAGCTGCCCCGTGGCCCCGCCCTGGTTCACGTGCGTGTCCCACCCGCCGACGTCGGCGAACGCGACCTCGAGCCCGACGTTGGCGCGGATCAGCTGCGCCACCTGCCGGAGCTTCTGGGCGAACGGCGTCGCGGGGTACTGCGCGCCGTTCTGCGGCTGGTACTGCTGGGGGTTGGCCGCGCGCAGCATCTTCATCGCCTCGAACATCTCGC
>JACQES010000055.1 GCA_016200495.1 Gemmatimonadota bacterium | reverse complement strand
GGGAGGCCGCGGTTCTGGTACTTCTTGGCGACGGAGATGACGAAGCGCAGGTTGCGCTTGACGAGCTCCTGGAGCGCGTCATCATCGCCGGCGCGGATGCGGCGGGCGAGTTCGAGCTCCTCCGTCCCCTTGAGGAGGGGATAGGTGGACACCTCGTAGAGGTACTGGTCGAGGATGTCCCGCTCCGGCTCGTTCGGCGCGATTTCCGCAGGGGCGGCGCGACGGCGGCGGCGCTTCGGTTCAGTGGCCATGATGGATGTATTCGGAAGAGAGCCGGAACTCTCAGTCAGGCGGGGCACGGACGGACAGCGCGTACGAAGACAACGCGTCCGGGCCTCATGATGTTCAGAACGAGGTGCCGCGCGAGAGGTTTCGCGCGCAGCCACGAAAGATACGCGGATGCGCGTCTTTCGCCAGCTTGGTTGGTTGACACTCTAGATACGCACGAATAGGTTGCCGTGTTCCCGAACAGGTGGTCGGCCACAGTGCCGTTTGCCGGTGCGGGGGACAGTGCCGGGGGCGTAGCTCAGTTGGGAGAGCGCTTGAATGGCATTCAAGAGGTCAGGGGTTCGATTCCCCTCGCCTCCATGGTGGTCCTGCAGGTCGGGCCGCCGGGCCCCGGAAACAGCTGATGGGTCTCAGACGGGAGGCGACTCCCGATGCGGGAATAGCTCAGTTGGTAGAGCACAACCTTGCCAAGGTTGGGGTCGCGGGTTCGAGTCCCGTTTCCCGCTCTGTACGGTTGGCGTGGCCGGGCTGGATGCGGGCCCCGCGAACCCGGAAGTATCGGGCGGTTAGCTCAGTTGGTTAGAGCGCCACGTTGACATCGTGGAGGTCACAAGTTCGAGTCTTGTACCGCCCATGCCGGTTCTTGCGACGCCCTGCCCCGCTTCGGGACGGGGCGTCGTGTCTTGGAGGGATGGTGGCACCGCCCCGGCCGTCAGGTCGGTGACGGTGCCGACATCGTGTCAGGCGATTGCGGTGGGGTTGCGGGGTGCGTCATCCGAGTGCCGCGCTCGAGGCGGCCGCGCTAAATCCGCGTAGCGAGGCCCGACCGGGGGGCCTAGTTTTGCCAGTCCAGTGGGGACCCGGGGCCATGCGGTCCGGGTACCCATGAATCGCGCGGCCGGACCCGTGGTGGGTACCGCCGTGAGCAGGACCCCGTGCCCTTCCGGGCACGGTTGGCCAATGTCGGCCTCATTTGATCGGGAGTCGTGGCGTGAACCTGATGCGTTGGAACGGGACCCTGGCCGCGCTGGGCGCGGTGATGATCGGCGCCCACGTGGCGTCGGCCCAGGGCAAGTGCGAATTCGAGGAGAGCAAGCCGCGCGCGCTGCCGATCGCGGGGCTCTCGCTGTCCAAGGGGTCGATGTCGAAGGACCCGGCCGAGCGGGCGAAGAACTTCCGCGAGGTGATCCGGACGCTCTCCGATCCGAAGATGACGGAGAATCCGGAAGGGCGGGCGTGGTACATGGGGCAGGCGATCGCCTCGTGGATGGGGGACCCGGGGATGCCGCCGTCGTTCATCACGACGCGCTCTGCCGTCGGGTTCAGCGACAACCCCGACGCGAAGGTGGACCTGGTGGTGCTGGTGGACTCGCTCTTCTCGATCATCGAGAAGTCGCAGCCGGGGTGCATGGCGCAGACGGGCGCGTGGCGCGCGCAGCGGCCGTGGTTCAGCCTGGTGCAGGCGGCGTTCGCGCAGTTGCAGGCGAACAACTCCGACTCGGCGGCCAAGCTGGCCGAGCGCTCGCGGATCCTGAACCGGCAGAGCGCGTACGGTCCGTACGTGCTGGGCCAGGTGGCGGCGAACAAGAAGGACCTCGCGACGATGCGCACGATGCTGACCGAGGCCGCGCGGCTTGCGGGGACGGACACGAACTTCACAGACATCAAGCGGCGCGCGCTGCTCACGATCGCGCGGAACACGGCGGAGATCGCCGAGCGCGCACAGGGCGCGGACAAGGAGCCGGCGACGCGCACGGCGGTGGCGGACCTGCGCGCGTTCCTGGCCGAAGCGGGGACGGATCCCGACGCGGTGCCGGTGCGCGGCATGCTGGCCGACATGCTGATCACGCTCAAGGACACGCTGGGCGTGGTGGGGCTGTACGGCGACATCCTGGCGAACCCGGCGAAGTACAACGACTACGAGAAAGTGTCGGCGGGGGTGACGATGACGCGCCTCAACCGCACGGCGGAGGCGTCGCGGCTGTTCGAGCTCGCGCTCGAGCAGAACCCGAACCAGCGCGACGCGCTCAACAACTCGGCGGCGACGTACTACTCGTCGAAGAAGTACAAGGAGATGCTGCCGGTGGCGCAGCGGCTGACGGCGCTCGACCCGAACAACCCGGACAACTGGCTGTGGTTCGCGTACGCGTACCAGGGGATCGGGTCCGGATACACGGGCAAGGACGCGGCGTCGGTGAAGCTGCGCAAGGCGTACACGGACTCGGTGGTGAAGTACCAGACGAAGGCGGACAACCTGCCGGTGAAGGTGACGTTCGCGAACTTCTTCCGCGGGATCAACGAGACGTCGCTGCAGGGGACGGTGGAGAACCGCGGGAAGGCGGCGAAGTCGATGACGTTCGCGGTGGAGTTCCTGGACAAGGACGGGAACGCGATGGGATCGGGCGAGGCGAAGCTGGATGCCGTGGGCCCGGGCCAGAGCAAGGATTTCAAGGTGGTGCTGCCGAAGGGCGGCGTGCTCGCATTCCGCTACAAGGCGATCGAGTAGGCGCGATGGTCATCGGGGGGCGTGGCGCAGTTGACGCTCCCCGGTGGGTCGCCTACTTTGCAAGGCTCCCGTGGTTGCAGGCAGGCCGCGGTTGGCAAGGCGCCCGTAGCTCAATTGGATAGAGCATCTGACTACGGATCAGAAGGTTGGGAGTTCGAGTCTCTCCGGGCGCACGTGGCAGTACGGAAGGAGAAAGACCCTACCAGAATCGGGGCGTAGCTTAGCCCGGTAGAGCGCCTGCTTCGGGAGCAGGAGGTCGGAGGTTCAAATCCTCTCGCCCCGACTGAACGACGAACGCCCCGTCATCGTGCGATGACGGGGCGTTCTTTCGTAGCAGCATCACGGAAGCCGTACCGCTGAGTACGAGCCGGCGGGCGAACCGTCGGTCGAGTAGGACCCGACGTGCGTGGTGCGCTGAAAGGCGGAGGCCTGGAAGCGGCCCGGCGTGGTGGGCAGTCCATCGGAACCGCCGTACGTCGAGAGATACAGCGTGCCATCGGCATTCTTGCGCAGGTCGCGGACAGGAATGTCGGCGCTGAAGTCGGGGGCGTACGCCGTGTTCTCGACGTAGAAGCGGCGCGTGTAGCCGCCGAGCGGATGGTCGGTGTCGGCGGTGAAGAGGAGGCCGATGGTGGAGGCGCCGTCGATGCGATAGCGCTCGACGACGGGGAGCTGCTCGCCGACGGTGGCGATGATGTCGGGATAGCCGGTGCAGACGAACGGCACCTGCGCGGTGCCCGGCGTGCCGGGACGCACGGTGGTGGAGCAGCCTCCGGGCAGCCAGGCGGCGCCGTCGGTGGGGAGACCGAGCGCGCCCCACGCGATGTCGCGCAGGTCGATGTACATGCGGAAGGTGACGACGCCTCCGGCGGTGCTCGAGCCGGTCGCGGAGCCCGCGGACGCGGCGGCCGCGCGGAGATCGAGCGGTTGCGCGAGCGGGTAGGTGCGCGCACAGCCCTGGTACAGCAGCGCGGTGCGCTGGCTCGGGCCCACGGTGTCGAGGACGCCGCTCGACCTGGTGTACCACGTCTTGCCCGCGAGGACGACGGAGCCCTTGAGGTAGGCGGTGTACTGGCCCTCGGCGTGGCAGGTCTCGACCTGCACGACGTTGAAGGTGCCGGCGGGGACGGACACGTCGTGCGCGCGCAGGAGATCGGCGAAGGCGGTGCCCGCGACGTCCACGAGGCAGCCGTCGTTGGTGTCGGCGCTGCAGGCGTAGAGGCGCGCGCCACCGGAGTTCATGGATGCGGCGATGGTGACGCCGCGCAGCGGGACCTCGAAGGACTCGATGGTGACGGCGCTGCTCCATGCCCCGCCGGGGCCGGCGATGGCTCGGGGCGCGCCGCCGGCCACGACCAGCGATGCGCCCGGCGCGCCCGCGGCGACGCGGACGAGCTGGGGGCGGACCTTGAGGCCGTCGTCGGTGCAGGCGGAGACGACGGCGAGAAGCAGGAGGGCGAGCGGGGCGCGACGCATGAGAACCTCGACGACTGGGGGCGTTCGCTCCCAGTATCGGCGGGGCCGATGCGGGCGTGAGGGGAGGCGGTGGCGCACGCGGGGCGGGTGCGGTGCGTCACGCACCCGCCGTGCGCGTCGCGACGCTATCGCTGCGGCGAGTAGCTCGTGGAGGTCATGAAGACGCGGTCGACCTTCGCGACGATCTTGCCGTCCGCCTCGCTCGCGTCGCGGGCCTTGACCCAGTCGGGGTCGGCGGCGAAGGCGGCCCAGTTGCGATCGGCGGCCTCGCGGCTCTCGTGCGAGATGATGTAGACGAGCGTGTTCTCGCGACGCGCGCTGTCGACCGGCACCCAGTAGCCCTCGTTGCGCATCCCGTGGCGCTCGAACAGGGCCATGGTGTGGTCGCGGAACCGCGCGTGGAGCGCGTCGAGGCGGCCGGGGAGCGTGGTGTAGGTGCGCAGCTCGAAGACGCGCGGCGAGGGGGCGGAGGCGCGACCGGCGACGAAGGCGGCGCTGCCGAGGGCGAACGCGGCGAGCGCGGCGCGCAGCGTGGAGGATGGCATCATGGCGCGTGGGATGGGGGGACGAGCGGGAGGGTGCAGTGCCCGGCGCACGAACCACGCGCCGCGGGCGCGACTCAGTGCGGCATCCGGTCGAGATCGTTCACGGTGACGTTGGCGTGCTCGGCCGTGGCATAGAACGCCGTGCGACACCCGCCACTCGCGTCGGTCAGGATCCAGAGGTGTCCGCGGTAGGTGGGCTGGTCGTAGCGCTGCCGGCTCTCGAGGTTCGCGTACAGCGTGCGCTGCCCGGGCTGCGACACCCAGAACACCTTGATGAGTTGCGGCGAGCCGTTGACGACGGAGAGGGTGGCCGGTTGCTGGTCGCTGGAGATGGTGACCTGGTCGATGCGGTCGCACGGAAGGACCACGGCCCCCGTGACGGAGAGGGCGTCCAGCGCGATTTCCTGCGCGCCCGCCGCGTTCACGGCCTGCTGGCTGCCCGGGGTCGCATCGGACCCGCCGGCCTGCGTCGCCGGCGCGGCGGCGACGGGTGATGGCGCGGGCGCATCGTCCATGAACATGCCGATGATGCCCAGACCGAGCACGGTGGCCAGCATCACGCCCACCACGAGCGCCCAGGTCTGCTTCCACCACGGCTTCGCCCCGGACGCCGCAGGCACCGGCGCCGCCGGCGTGCGCGAGCGCGCGGGGGTGGGCGTGGGCGAGGCCGGGGACGGCACGTCCTGCTCGCTGATGGCCTCCATCTGCATGGCCGAGGCGCGGAACGCGGCGCGATCGAGGTCGAACAGGACGCCGTTGGAGGCGCGCATGTGGAGCACCGGCGTCGCCCACTCGACGGTGTTGCGGCCCTGCATGCTGACGGCCTTGCGCGCGTCCCCCACCGCGGCGTCGATCGGGAGGCCGGACGCGATCGCCTCGTAGAGCGCGCGCGAGAACTCGATGGCCGCGACGTCGCTGATCTCGTACTGCATGGCGACGATGGAAGACGTGCACGTCGTGGTGCCGCAAGGCGCGCTGCAGGTCGCGCCAGGTCGAGCCTTCCATCCAGGTGATCTTGAGGTGCCCGCGCTTCTGCAGGAGGCGGGTTGCCTCCTCGACGCGCGCGCGCTCCTGCGCGACGTCCAGCGCCGGCAGGTTGCTCGGGCTCGACACGAGGGCGAGGACGTGGATCGGGGGCGCGACCGTGAGCGCGTCCAGCGGCCGCTCGGCCTCGATGTAGCGGACGAGCGGCGTCTCGGTGGAGAGGCAGAGGTAGTCGCCCGCGGCCGGATCGTAGAGAAACTCCCACGGCAGGCAGGCCAGCTCCGGCGCGTCGACGCGGAGGCGCACGCGGAGGCCCTTGCGCGCCTGGCGGGCCGCGTCCTGGCTGCGACGATAGGCGAGCTGGACCGGCGTGTCGAACAGGGCGCCGAAGAGTTGCGTGCCGAAGTCGGACACGACGTCGTGGCCGTCGGTGGCCTGGCCGAGCGCGCGCCGCGCGGACGGTGACTTGAGGATCGCGATCTCGAGCGCCTGGAGGCGGCGCGCGAGCTCCACGTCGGAAAAGGGCATGCGCAACTGCCCGCTCGCGGTCCCGACCGGGGACTCGCCGACGTACACGCGATAGGCGCCGCCGTCGGCGACGGCGACGTGCAGGTCAAACTCGAGGAACTCCATGCCTGATGACACTCGCAAGCCCCCCGGGCGCGGCCACCGTGTCGACGCCGGACTGGTGCCGAGCGCGTGATGCCGGGAAGGTGCCGTGCCGTCGCGCGGACCGCCAGTCCGCCGTGGTCGTGCGTCGAGGGGCGTAACTGCGGTACGCTGGCCTAGGGCTTCCCTGGAACGCCGACGGTCGCGATGGTCTCGCCCGGATTGAGCGACGGCAGCGGCCGCACGTAGAGGATGATGCCCGCCTTGGGCGCGGTGGCGACCTCGAGCTCCCTGCCGACGTAGTCGGTGACGTGGCCGAGGCGCTGCCCCTGCTTGACCTGCTGGTTGCGATGCACCTCGGGGGTGAAGATCCCGGTGGTGGTCGCGGCGACGGTCAGCATCTCGGTGAGCCAGATCGGACGCGCGTAGGTGCGCGTCGCCTGCAGCATGCGGAGGTGCGCCATGACCGAGAGCGTCCCGTTCACGAGCGCGTTCACGTCGGCCTTGTCCACCGTGCCGGCGTAGCCCGCCTCGGCGGTGAACGACGGCTTGCCGCGCGTGGTCGCCGTGTTCTCGAGGTACTTGCTCGCGGCGGGGTCGGTGGGGCGGTCCTTCGAGACGACGATGTGCGGGAGGCCGAAGGCCAGCACGAGCTGCTTCGACGCCTCGTCCTGCGCCGCATTGCCGGTGACGGTCCAGTACGAGAACGGGCGCAGGTGCTCGTCGAGGTCGCCGCCATGGAAGTCGATCACGTGGTCGGACTGGTCGATGACCTGCTTCGTGATCGCCCAGCTCGCACGGTCGGTCTGCGTGCCGTTCGGGTTGCCCGGATAGAAGCGGTTCATGTTCTTCCCGTCGACCGGGTTCAGGTGGGGGACGATCTTCTGGAACGACGGGATGTTGACAAGCGGCACGATGATGACGGAGCCGCTCACCTTGGCCGGGTCGAGGCGCTTGATCAGCTCCTCGAGCGCGATGATGGACGCGTACTCCGTGCCGTGCGACCCGGCCACGAGCCCGAGGACGGGACCCGGGCGCGCGCCGTGCACGACGGCCACCGGGATATCGAGCGCGGCGTCCACGCCGGCCGGCACCGGGATCGTGCCCGTCACCTTCTGGCCGCGCTGCGCGGTGGCGGTGCCGACGGTGAGCGTGGGGTGCGCGTCCTGCGCGGGGAGCGCGCTCGTGGCGGCCGCGAAGCACATGGTGAACAGCAGACGATTACGCATCGGTGACACACCCCTCGGTGGCGGAACGGACGGTCCGGATGTACTTGAGCAACACTCCCTGCGTGGCCTTGAGCGGCGGCGCCTCCCAAGCGGCGCGACGACGCGCGAGCTCGGCGTCGCTCACGTGCAGCACGAGGCGGCGTGACACCGCATCGATCTCGATCCGGTCGCCGTCGCGCACGAGCGCGAGCGGGCCGCCCAGCTGGGCCTCGGGGGTGACGTGGCCGACGACGAAGCCGTGCGTGGCGCCCGAGAAGCGGCCATCGGTGACGAGCGCGACCTTGGAGCCCAGCCCCGCGCCCATGATGGCGCCGGTGATGGAGAGCATTTCCGGCATGCCCGGGCCGCCCTGCGGCCCCTCGTACCGGATGACGACCACGTCGCCGGCGCGAACCTCGTGGCGTTCGAGCGCGGCCATCGCGTCCTCCTCGGCGTCGTAGCAGCGCGCGGT